>NZ_JAFHKI010000003.1 GCF_016937615.1 Pseudomonas lactucae
CACCTGTGCACAGATCCGCAGCCGTGGCCTGCACTTTGTGCATGGGTTACTGATGCCGGGCGTGGATGCGTTGTCGGCGCCGGTGTTCAACGCCGTCGGGCACGTTGCGGCGGTGATGACCGTGGTCGGCCCCACCTCGCTGTTCCACGCGACGAAGATGGCCCGGCGGCGCAGCGCTTGCTGACGGCGACCCGGGCGTGAGTTGGCGCATGGGCTATCAGCCCTGAATCAGTCGTGCCACTGCGTCAGGGCGACGGCCAGACGGTTTTCCAGGGCGTGGATTGGCGCGGCATCGCTCAGGTAATTGTTGCTCACCATCGAGAACACCAGGCGTCGCCCACCGGCATCGGTGATGTAGCCACTTAACGACGAGACGCCGGCCATGGAGCCGGTCTTGGCGTGCAGGTTGTTTTCGGCGGCCGTGCCACGCAGGCGATAACGCAGGCCGCCGCCGCTCATGCGGTCGGCGTTGCCGGCAATCGGCAAGGCGTTGTACCAGGCGTCGAACCAGGGCTGTCTGGACGCGGCCAGCAACAGGTCGGTCAGGGTCTGCGACGACACCAGATTGCGCCGCGACAAGCCCGAACCGTCCACCTGGCTCAGCGTCGCCGGGTCCATGCCGTGGCGTTTCATGAACGCCGCCACCGCCGCCACACCCGCCTGCGCGGTGCCCGCATTCGCCGTCTTGCGCCCCATGGCCTTGAGCAAGACTTCGGACATATTGTTATTCGACAGTTTAAGCAGCGGCGTGATCAGTGCCTGCAACGGCGCCGACTGGTGCTCGGCCAGAGTCGTGGCGGTGACCGGGGTTGCACCACCGATCACCCGTCGTCCCAAGACCTTGATGCCCTGCTGCGTCAGCGCCTGTTCGAACAGGTTGGCGACCAGTTGCGTCGGCTCCCATACGCTCACCCACTGTCGGCTTTGCGTACCCGACGCCAACGTGCCGCTGAGTTGCAGCAGATTGGTGCCGTGCTGGCGGGTAATGCCATAGGTGTTGCCAGGGCCGCTGACCGCGCGATTGCTCAGTTGCACGTAATCGGTTGCCGGGCTCACCCCCACGTTAACTGGCTGGCCGGCTATCACCGGGGCCTTGGCCGTGACGATTAATGTGCCCGCATCAAAATCCGTATCGGGCGACACCGTCAGTGCCGAAATCTGCGCGCCATAGTAGGTACTTTCATCGTCCTGGGCCCAGTCCACACCGAGGCGTTCGGCGTCGAACCAAGTGTCATCGAACACCAGGTCCCCCTGCACCTGCCGCACGCCCTGGCTCGCCAGTTGCGCGGCCAGCGCCTGGTAATCAGCGAATTGCGTGGTCGGGTCGCCCAGGCCGCGCAGGTACAGGTTGCCAGTCAGGCGCTCGCCCTGCCGCGTGCCGTTGCTCAACAGTTGCGTGGAAAACCGATACTGCGGCCCCAGCACCTCCATCGCGGCGGCGGTGGTCAGCAATTTGAGGTTGGAGGCCGGCACCAGCCGCGTGCGCGGATTGTGTTGATAAAGGGTGTCGCCGCTGCGGGCGTCGCGCACCATCAGGGAGACGGTGGCGCCGTTGAGGGCCGGGTCGGCCAGCAGTTGATCAAGAGTGGCGGTGGAGCTTGGCGAAATGCTGGCGCAACCCGCGAGTAAAAAGCTCATGCACAGCAGGTGTAGCCATCGTCCAGAGTGCATCGGTATTGTTTTCCGGCAAATCATTAGTGCGGGCAACGCTAACAGCTCCGTCCTGTTGTGGCGAGCGGGCTTGCTCCAACATTGGGTCCTCACCGCTCTCGCAATTCCCCTTAGAACTGCAACGTACTCGACACCGACACCTGCCGCGCATCGCCCATCGACACGAAAAACCGGCTGGCCGCCGAGGTGTAGTAGGTGCGGTCAAACAGGTTCTTCACGTTGAGCTGGAACTTGACCTTCTGCCCCTCGATTCTGGTGTCGTAGGTCGCGAACGCATCCGCCACGGTGTAGCCCGGCAGGTCGAAATCGTTGGCCGCATCGCCGGCGCGCTCGCCCACATAACGCGCCCCCGCGCCCACGCGCAATTGGTCGCCGCCGAACACGTTGCCGAAGTCGTACACCGCCGACAGCGAGCCGGTGTGTTTGGCGACGTTTTGCAGGCGGTTGCCTTGCAGGGTCGGGTCTTTGGTGACGTCGGCATCGGTGTAGGCATAGCTGCCGATCAGGCTCCAGTTGTCGGTGAGCTGGCCGCTGGCGTCCAGCTCCAGGCCACGCGAGCGCACTTCGCCGGCAACGCTGTAGATCGTGTTCGCGCCGGAGCCGACCGATACCAGCACGTTGCGCTTGTTAATGTCGAACAACGCCACGCTGGCGGTGATGCGCCCCGGCACGTCGAGCTTGGCGCCCAGCTCCCAGGACTTGGATTGCTCAGGCGTCAGATCGCCGGTCAAGGTGCTGCCATCGGCCAGGGCGGCGATGGTGGAGTTGGGTTTGAACGACTCGGTGTAGCTGCCGTAGAACGACAGTTCATTGGTGTAGCGATACACCAGGCCTGCGCGCGGCACCCAGGCCTGGCCCTTGCCGTCGGTATTGGCCTTGAACGGTACGCCTTTGCCGGCGTATTGGTCGTACATCTGGTAGCGCGCGCCAGCCACAAAGATCCACTGGTCGGTGAGGTGAATCGCGTCCTGGAAAAACAGCGAGTCGCTGCGCAACAGGTCGGTCTGGGCGCTGTCGGCGGCGCTGACCGTGGTGCCCGCCACTTCGTTGCCGTACACCGGGTCGTTGTAGTTGAAGTTGGCGCGCGAGCCCTGGCGAATCAGGTCGGCGCGATAGATCTTGCGGTACTCGTCGTCCAGTCCGAACACCAGGTCATGCTGCATGCCCAGCACATTGACCTTGCCTTCCAGGCTGGCGGTGGCGAAACGGTCGGTGCTGATCGCGCCCTGGGTGCCGTCCATCCTGCGGGCCAATGTGCCGTTGCTGTTCACCGCACTGATGCGCACCTGGCTGGCATCGTAGGTTTCGCGGTTCCAGCTGTAGCCAAAGTGAGCTTTCCACGCGTCGTTCAAGTCGTGGTCGGCTTCGAAGCGGTACAGGTCCGAGCGCCCTTCCATATTGTTGAACGGCTCATCCAGGCGCCGTGTGGCGGGGATGTCCAGCGGATGGTTGGTCTTGGGGTCGATGGCGGTACCACGGTCGAATGGCGAGAGAAATTCACGGTGTTCGTAGGCGAACAGCAATTGGGTGCTGTCTCCGTACCAGGCCAGGGACGGTGCCAACAACGTCTCGCGATGGGTGCCGAAGTTGCGCCAGTAGTCTTCATCTTCATGGTCGACGATCAGGCGATAGGCCAGGCCCGAATCACCCAGCGGGCCAGTGGTGTCGAGGCCGCCGCCGCTGCCGTTCTTGCCGTTGCCGAAGGTGGAGCCGCGCACGGTCAGGGACGTGGTTTGAGTCAACTCGGGCTTTTTGCTGACGATATTCACCACGCCGCCCGGGTCCTGGATGCCATACAGCAGCGACGACGGCCCCTTGAGCACTTCGACGCGCTCGGCCGTGGCGTTCAAGGCACGGCCCTGCACCACCGGCATGCCGTCGCGCATGATCGAGCCGTTACGGTTGTCGCCAAAGCCGCGCAGCATCACGGCGTCCTGGGTACTGGCGAGGGTGTTGGCCTGGGTGATACCGCTGACATTGCCCAGGGCGTCATCCAGGTTGCGCGGGGTCTGGTCGCGCAATACCTGGGCCGGGACCACATTGACGGTTTGCGGGGTTTCCAGCAGCAGCGCATGGGAGCGCATCACCGAACTGGTGGGCGGCGGCTGGTAGCTGGTGCTGTCCTGGGTTTGGCCGACACCGCTGATGGTGGTGGCGCCCAGGTTGAGCGTACCGTCGGTGGGCACGGGCTCCAGCGCCAGGGTGCGGGCGTCGATCTGGCGGAAGGTAAAGCCGGAGTTACCCAGCAGGCGTTGCAGGGCCTGGGCCGCGCTCATCTGCCCGCTGACCGCCGGAGCGCTCAGACCGTAAGGCGCTTCATCGGTATAGATCACGCTGATGCCGGTGACCCGACTGAAATCGCTCAGAGCCTGGGGCAACGGCTTGGCAGCCAGGGCAAAGGTGAATTGGGCACTTTGCTGCTCTTGCGCCTGCGCCACGCACAGCGGCAGCAACGCCAGCCCCGATACGGCCAGTACCGACGCGCCCAACCACTGTTTAACCAAACCGCCCGCCATCGACTTCATGCTGTAGGAACCCGTGTAGAAAACGCCGTTAATGCGAATAGATCGCAGTTTCAAGCACTACACGGGTGGGCCACAGGTTTACCTCACCTTTATCTGCAAATATTTTTGGTTTATTGCGCCTGGAGGCGAAAACCGAAGCGTGGGAAGTGCACATGCACAGTGCCTGCGCGTGGGTCGGTGCGGCGCAGGATCAGCGTTTCGCGACCGGCAAAGAGCAACTCGCCGGCGACCGGATCGACCCCGTAATCGATCGCGCTGATGCTCACCTGCTGGCCGGCCTTAAAACCATTCAAGTCCTCGAATACCTCCTCGGGCAACTCGGCGGGGGTTGCCTCGCGGGCGATTTGCAGGGCCTGCTCGGCGCTCATCTGGCTGGACGTGCCGTGGCCGAAACCGAGCACACGTCCCAACCACGCCGACACGGCCGGATACGCATCCACTAACGGCGCGGTCACGGGAGTGGCCTTGAGGAACCACAACGAGTGGGCCAGGGCGAAGTCGGCTATGCACGGCTCGCCGAACAGGAAGTCACCCGGTTCACGCTGCAGTTGCTGCTCCAGCCGCGCCATGATCGACGGCCATTGATGTTTGGCCAATTCACTCGGGAGTTTGCTCGCCGTACCGCCGCTGAACAGCGCGGCGCGGTCGGCGAGAAAGGCCTTGATCGCTTCCGGCGGCAACTTGCCGAAACGCACCGCCACCGATTCCGGCTGGAATACCAGACTCACGGCATGCGCAAACACCACGCTGTCGGCCCAGGTGGCGAAGGTTTGCGTGATCATTTCCTGGCCCAGCGGAAACAGCGCCGGCGCGACTTTTTCCTGTTCAAGGCGGCGTGCGATCAGCGCGGTGTCGCAATAGATATCGGCGCCGATCTGCAGCACCGGGGTTTTACGGTAGCCACCGGTGAGGGCGGTCAGGTCCGGCTTGGGCATCACCGGTGAGATATGCACCGAGTGCCAGGACAAGCCTTTGAAGCCCAGCAGCAGCCGAGCTTTTTCCGCGAAGGGAGAGGTGGGGTAGTGGTGCAGGATTAGCTCAGACATGCCGGGGTCCACTCGAATGATGAACCCGCAGCTTAGCGCGCAATGGGTTGCGGTGGCGTGATGGGCGCCCATCAGTCAGATCAATGACCCGCTCGCCGCCAGGCATTCCTTGGCGCTCTTCTTCAATTTCTTGATCAGCCGTTCCTGGCGCAGCGCCTCGCCCTTGCTCGCGCACCGCTCGGTATACACCAGCGCGACCGCCGGGCTGGACAAAAAAAACCGTGCGCCCTTGCCGCTCTGGTGCGAGGCAAAACGGCGCACCGGGTCGTTGCTGATGCCGCAATACAGCGCGCCATTGGCGGCACGCACCAGGTATACAAACCAGGGTTTGGGTTCGGCGGGATCAGTCACAGGCGGATTCAACGGACCAGAGGAACACCAAGCTTATCAACGACTGGCCTGGAATGCCTTCAGACCTTTGCGCGCCTGGGCACGCACAGCGTTTTTCACCAGCGGCGTCCAGCCCAGCAGCAGGCCTTTGGTGCCCAATGCCTGGCGCGACCAGCGCCACAGGTCGAAGCTGTCGTGGTGTTCGCAGATCTTGCCGTCGCGCAATACAAAGCGTGCCTGGATATCGTTGACCACTGTGTTGCCGGTGGCGCTGAACAGGTAGGTGGCGACCCAATGCGCACCGCCGCTGCGATCATCGCTGCGCACATTGTCGAACGTCAGGGAGAAGTCCTTGGCGCGGGTGGTGAGCATGCGCCACATATCGCCGGCATCCCGGCCACGCAGTTCACCGAAGGCCGGGTCGCTGAACAGCACATCGTCGGTGTAGCAGGCCGCCATGGCCTCGGCATCCAGGCGTTGGAACGCCTCGTAGAAGCGGGTGATCAGGGCGCTGTGGGCATCACTCATGGGCGGGTTCCGTAAACATTTTTGTCAGGCCTGCACGATAGTCCGTGCAGGCCATGAAAACCATGGGCATTCATGACAAAAATAGTGCCGGCGTTGCGCGTTACAGGTAGACGATGTCCAGGGTGGCGCTGCCGTCGATGGGGATGTCTTCGGTGCCCGGCAAATTGTCTTTCTGAGTGATAAATGTAGAAATCAGCAGATCGGCCCGCAAGATCTGCACCGCCAGTGGCACGGGCTGCTGGGTACTTCCCCCGTTCGCCGCGCGCAGCCAGTTCGGTTGCCAGAGTGCGTCCCAGGTTTCAAACCAGGTCTGGCCATCGACGGACTCGACTATGGCACGCGCAACACCGTCGGCTGTCGTGTTGCTTGTGCGAAGCATGTACCGACCGATTTTCTCACCGCCAGACGCTACTCCCAGCCCGAAAAATGAACTGACCGGCGGCCCGCCCTGCCATTCAGGCATGGCGGTTCCGTAGCGGTTATCCGTCGCCTTGACGGCAATCAGCGCCGTCGCTTCGCAGTTGACCGTTAACGTCAACGTGGCGTCCGGCAACTGCGTATGCCTGCGGGGGTCGAGGTCCTGGAAAGATATTTTGCCGTGGTCCACCACGCCGCCGTTGGACAGCTGCGGCGTACAGGCAGACGGTGTGATCATGCCGACGACACTCAAGTCCACACTGGACGCGGCAAATACAGTGGAGACACCCGCCAGCAATAAAGCCGCGGCCGTAAGTACATGAAACTGTTGCATGGGAATGCTCGCTTGCGGTCGATTAATTAACAGCCTCGACAGACATGTGTCGGCAACTTGTCAAGTCGACTCATCCAATAGACTAGGCATGTCAGGCTCCCACCCACTTGCGGCAGGAGGACGACATTAAACTAAAGGATTAACAGCGCACACCCAATACAACTAATACGAATCCGAACAGTAAGTTATCGGCATTAAACGACAACTTGCTAAGGCACCATTCCGGCCTCGCGCGCATAGGCAAACAAATCCACATCCGTGGATATACACAAGCGATGCATGGCAGTACTTTTCTGTTTGCTGATAGTGGAAATACTGCGATTGACCTGGGCGGCGATCTGGCTGACGGTCATGCCACTGGCCAACATGCGCACCACTTCGCGCTCCTTGCCCGACAGTTGCGGCGATGCGTCACTCTTTGAAGTGCCGGCCAGTTCCATCTGTACACGCAAGGACTCACTGACAAAGGTGCGTCCGCTGACCACGGCCCTCAAGGCCAGGGGCAACTCCCGCGCCGAGGCGCTTTTGGCGACGATCGCCCTCGCGCCATGGGCGAACGCCGAACGCAGGGTGGCGACATTGGCGAACATGGTCACCAGAATCACCGGCAATGTCGGATATTGGCGCTGCAACAAGCCCAACAAACCATACCCATCCGCCTGCTGGTCGCCGGGCATGGCGAAATCAGTGACAATCACATCGCAAGGCGTACTCGCCACCAGCGCCAGCAACTGATCAGGGCCATTGGCCTCACCCACGACTTTGTATACACCACCGGCCTCGATTACCACTTTCTGCCCAACACGAACAATGGGGTGATCGTCGGCAATAATTATCCGAAGCATCGTATTTTCCATGATGGCAATTTGAACAACTGAAAATACCCCGGCAAACCTTGGACAACAACCGGTGATATTGCACAGGTTTTCACCACACCCCGTATTTACGTGCGCTTAACTTATACCCACAAGAGAAAAGGAACAGTCGTACAGAAACATCCTACTTATCAGATGGAAAAATTCCTGCATTTCCTCGTAGGACACTAGAGGCTTGCCAAGTACGATAAATAATGTTCGATGTCCCTTTCAAAACGCGTCAGCAGCGCTGCGTTAGCGGCCACGCCGGTGCGCTGTACACGCTCGATCAGGTGCATGGCGCGCTGTTCCAGGCCCGTGTCGCCAAGAAATGCCATCCCCCCCACCAGCCGATGCAAGCGCTGGGTGGTGGTGACGCTATCTTGATCGTTGAGCGCTTGTTTCAGCACTGCCAGGTCTTCGTGAGCCTCCTGGATCAAACAAAACAACAGGGGTTCCACCACCTCCCAGAAGCCGAACGTTGCGATCAGGCTGGCACGGGTTGCAAGCTTGCCATGCAAACGTACCAAATCCACCGGGCGCCCTGGGCGATGCAGCCGTGTGTCGGAGCTGGGCAGCCAATACAGCAGCACCTCGCGCAGTCGCTCAAGGGTGATGGGCTTGAGCATCCAGTCGTCCATGCCGCACGCCACGCAGCGCTGGATCTGCTCCGCGCCCAGGCATCCGGTCAAGGCAATCACCGGCAGCCGCGCGGTGCCGGCCAGACGTTCACGGCGACGCAGTTCAAGGGTCAGGGCATAACCGTCCATCACCGGCATGCGGCAATCACTGATCAGCAGATCGAACGGACGCGCCGCCAAGGCCTCCAGCGCCGCCTGGCCATCTCCAACGGCTTCATGGGCCAACCCCAGCGAACACAAAAATGAACCGATCAGCAGCCGATAGGCGCGGTGATCATCGGCCACCAATACCCGCAGGGTCTGCCAATGCGGCGGTATTGGCGATTTGATGTGTGGACTACAGCCAGCAGTGGAGTCCTGCATAGCTACCTCGCGCAAAAGATCAGCGCGCCGGTCCACGGGGAGCCGACGGTTGCCGACCGGACGGTCGACCTCACTCGATTTTTTCGCGCAAGGGCCTGCACCTCCATCCAATTAAATGAATCGAGATTATTAAATAGCCAAGAAAAGTATCCGAATGAATGATTCAGGGCGATACAACAACTACGACAATACCGTTTCTCTTACACGCAAGGGTGTCTTTTCCGGCGCTCAGCGGCATCGCCACTCACTATCGTAATAGTTGCATTCACACACGACAGGGCCGTCGCTAAAGTCGCCGTCGCTCAGCCTCAGGACAGCGCGCCGGGGCTGAAACTCCCTGTCTCAGCGCAGGGCCAGAACGCTTACTCACAAGGACTTGTGCCCATGGACAGAACCACCCCAGCCGCCCTCGCCATTGTGTTGGCGGCCTGCGCATCCGGCGCCATAGCCGCCAGCGACACCGACTTGAACGTCACCGGCATCATTACCCCAGCCTCCTGCAAGCCCAGCCTGTCCGATGGCGGCGTGGTCGACCACGGCAAGCTGACCGCCAAGGACCTGCACCCGGACAAACCCACTAGCCTGCAAGTCGGCGAAATGAGCCTGGAAGTGGTGTGTGAAGGCGCGACGTTTTTCACCCTGAACACCATCGACAACCGCGCCGGCAGCTCGGCGATCAACCCGGCGCTTCACGGCCTGGGCATCATCAACGATGACCAGAAACTCGGCAGCGTGGCCTTTGGGTTATTTGATCCTGTGGCCGACAGCGTACCGGTGCAAACCATCCTGTCACGCGACGGCGGGGCCCACTGGAGCCCTTCGGCGTATCTCGGGCACGTCGCCTTGACGTCGTTCTCCGCACCCGGCGGCCCCTACGCGCCGATGGCCATGCAAACCCTGAACGCCCGCCTGCGCGCATTCACCATGATCGTGCCCGCCACGGACCTGACCCTGCTCGATGAAGTGCCCATCGACGGCCAGGCCACGCTGCAACTCAAGTACTGGTAACCCTTTCTCCTAATCGCTATTCCCGGAGCTCCACGATGAACATTGTCTTCAAAACCCTGACCGCCGCCCTGCTGCTTGCCAGCAGCGGCAGCGCCTTTGCCGCGTCCAGTGTCGACCTGACCGTCAAAGGCCTGATCACCCCAAGCGCCTGCACGCCCACCCTGTCCAACGGCGGTTCGGTGGACTACGGCAAGATTTCGGCCAAGGACCTCAACGTCGATCAAAAGACCTGGCTCGACCCGCAAACCCTGCAACTCACTGTCACCTGTGACGCAGCCACGTTGATGGCGCTGGACGCCGACGACAACCGCGCCGGCTCGAACTACGGTGACGACACGTTCGAGTTCGGACTGGGCCTGATCAACGGTACCGAAAAGCTCGGTGCCATGGGGCTGCGAGTGTTAAACCCAATCGCCGATGGTGTCCCGGTCAAGACCGTCGCTTCCAATGATGGCGGCGCCAGTTGGATGGTCAGTCGCGATCTCACGCCGGTCGAGCTCCTTGCGCCCGCCGCAACGGGCGTTGATGCGCCGATTCCCGTGCAAGTGTGGACCGCGGACCTGGTCGTCAGCTCGGCAATCGCTCCGGCGAGCGGGCTGACCCTCACCAACGAAGCCGCCATCGACGTTCGGCAACCCTCACCGTGCACTATCTGTAACACCCTGACCCAAACAACGGCAGGCATCCACGCCTGCCCTCGTCCTGTACGCAAACGATGAACCAGGCAACCGGTGAACCTTCCCCATGAAGCATTACTCTTCACGCCTTCTTGCCCTGTTTTACCTGCTCGGCGCCCACTCGTTGGCGTTGGCGGCCTCCAGTGCCGAGCTGAACGTCACTGGCCTGATCACCCCCAGCGCCTGCACCCCAACGTTGTCGGCCAACGGCATTGTCGACCACGGCAGGGTGCCGGCACGCAGTCTCAACCAGTATGAGTTCAGCGTCTTGCCGCCCCAAGCCCTGGATCTGAATGTGAGTTGCAATCAACCGGTGCTGTTCGTACTGGTCGGCGTGGACAATCGCGCCGATTCCTCCCTGGGGCCGGGCTTTTATTACGGCCTGGGCACCAACGTGCATGCCCCCACGGAGCGGCTGGGCACCGTCTCGCTGGCGTTTCGCGAGGCGACAGGCGACGGCCAGCGCGTACTGGTTCTGGCGTCCAGCAACCAGGGCCTGACCTGGTTCCCGGAGTCCAATGCCTACCCGGACAACTACATGGGTTTTGCCCGTCCAGGCACGCTGATCCCGGAGCCGCACCGGCGGGTCGACGCCACGCTGCAGATCAGTACCTCTATCAACGCGGCAGCTTTCCTGACCCTCGATCAGGAAGTGCCGCTGGACGGTTCCATCCTGCTTGACCTGAGGTACCTGTAGCCATGGCTCCCCTGCCCTTTTTCAGCCGTTCCTTCACCTGGGTACGCTACGCCGGTGTGTATGTCGTCGCGCTTGCCCTGGCCTGCGGCGGCCCCACATGGGTACTGGCCGACGGCATGGTGCCGGACACCTCGGTGGTGATCGTCAACGAGGCCGACGGCGAAGCTTCGGTCACGGTGACCAACACCGATGACAAGCTCGCGCTGCTGCATGTCACCCTTGAAGACATCCCCGAGGACGCGGCGCCGTTGCTGTTCGTTACCCCGCCCCTGGCCAGGGTCGAACCGGCCAAGAGCCAACTGATCCGCTTCATCCTGCAAGCGCCCGAGCCCTTGACCACTCAACGCCTCAAACGGGTGATTTTCGAAGGCATGCCCCAGGGCCGTATGGCGGCCGAGGCCGGGCATGCGCGAGTCGGGGTGACGGTGCGCCAGAACCTGCCGGTGATCGTGCATCCCAAAGGCCTGGCACCCAACCGCACACCCTGGACCGGACTGCAGTGGCGTTTGAACAACGACCAGTTGAGCGTACACAACCCGAGCCCCTACGTGGTGCGCTTGGCCCAGGAGCTGCGACTGCTGCCCGGCGCAGGTTCGGCGCTGCTGCCACGCACCTATGTACTGCCGGGGGAAACCCTGACGGTCACCACCAGCGGCGCCGCGGCAAGCCGCGTGCAACTGCAACCGGCCACGGTGTACGGCTTTGCCGTGCCGCCCTACGAAGCGCCGATCACCCTCTAGAAATAAGGTGGCCCGCCAATGCCACCCAACGTCCTGACGCCACCGCAGAGTGGCCAGGCCACCGACAGTTGAGTACGACCTTGTGAGCACAGCAATCACTGACCGCGACGGCAGAAGCGTGCCCGGCGTTTCACCGCGCCGCGCCGCCAGGCTACTCGCTGGACTGGCGCTGGCGGTTGGCGGCGCGTGGCCTGGCGGTGCGCCGCTGGCCGATGAAAACCCGAGTGTCGGGTCCTTCGATCCGCAGACCCTGTCCCGGCGCGGCATCGACCCGGAACTGGCCAACCTGCTGCTGCAAGCCCCGCGTTTCGGGGCGGCCGGCATGCCGTCAACCTGAGTGTCAACGGACAGCGTCGTGGCCGCGTGGACGTGGAGTTCAATCGCCAGGGCGGGCTGTGTTTCGACCGTGCCCTGCTGGATGCCGGCAACCTGAGGGTGCCCGATAACCAAGGCGACCCGCTCTGCCATCCCTTTACCGAGCGCTACCCGCAAACCGTCATCGAGCAGGACCCCGCGAGCCTGGGCCTGGCGCTTGTCGTACCCACCGACGCCCTACGCCCCGCGCAACAGGACATCTCGGGCTATCAGACCGGCGGCTTTGCGGGCCTGCTCAACTATGACCTCACCGGGTTGTACAACGAAGTGGGCGACAACCGCAGTCGCTTCGGCTCGGCCAATACCGAGGTGGGCTTCAATGCCGGTGACTGGATCGTACGCAGTCGTCAAGTCAAGACCTGGCAAGACAGCCGTTCGCGCACCACCCACCTGGACGCTTACGCCCAACGCACCTTCGCCGAACACCAGGCGGTGCTGCAGGCCGGGCAGATCAGCCTGTACAACCCGGTGCTGGCGGGGACGCAGATCACTGGCGCGCAAGTGCTGACCGAGACCGCACTGCAGGATCAGAACCAGGGCGCGACGATCACCGGTATCGCCAACAGCCCGGCCCAGGTCGAGGTCCGCCAGAACGGCGCGTTGATCCACTCCACCGTGGTGCCGGCCGGCCCCTTCATATTGACCGATGTGCGCCGCCTCAACGGCCGCTCCGACGTGGAAGTCACGGTCAAGGAAACCACCGGCGAAGAACGCCGCTTCAACGTGCCCGCCGGCATGCTTGGCCTGGGTTTGCCGGCACCGGGTTATTCGGTGGCGGCCGGGCGCGTGCGCCAGATCGGCGACAGCAACGGCCAGGAGCCCTGGGTGGTCAGCGCCGGCTGGAGCGGCGCGGTGCACCCGCAAATCAGTGTGGGCGGCGGCCTGCTGGTGGCGGATGCCTATCGTGCGGCGGGACTGAACCTGGGCTGGTTGCCATGGCAGGACAGCCAGTTGCAGTTGACCGCCCAAGGCGCCGAGGCCAGCCGTGAAGGGCGTGATCGAGGGGTGCAAACGGATGTGTCGTGGTCCCAGCGCTTGAGTGACAGCTGGTCGATGAGCACGTCCGCTTCATGGCGCTCCCAGGGTTACCGCGACCTGGAAGACTCAACTTATGTCGGCAACCACCGCGACCAACAACGCTCGCGCTACCGCGATCAGCAAAGCCTGACCGCCTCCTGGACGCACCCGGCGCTGGGCGCGTTCAGTGCCGGAGTATCACGCACGGCGTCGTACAACGGTGAGAGCAGCAGCCGCGCGCTGGCCTCCTGGGGCACGCAGTTTGGCCGGGTATCGGTGTCGGCCAGCGCCGAGTGGCAAGTGGGCGGCCGCCAGCAAAACGACAACAGCCTTTACCTCAACCTCAGCCTGCCGCTGGGGGAAACCCGCCGTGCCCGGGCCTGGGCGCGCAACACGGGCGGCGAACACCGCATGGGCGTGGGGATGAGCGAGCAGTTCAATGATCAACTGAGCTACCGCGTCGGTGTGGAACGTGACAGCCGGGACCGCGAAGTCGAGGCCTCGCTCGGTGTGTCGGCCTTGCCGTGGTACAGCCAGTTGGATTTCAACTACACCCGCGCCGATGACCAAAGCGCCAGTTACCAGGGCGGTGCCCGTGGCGGCATCGTGCTGCATGGGGACGGCGTGACCCTCTCGCCGTATCCGGTGCGCGACACCTTTGCGCTGATGTCGGTGGGCGACATGGCCGGGATCAAGGTCAGCACCCCGAGTGGCCCGGTATGGACCGATTGGCAAGGCCAGGCCGTGGTGTCGCAGCTCAACGCCTATGGCCGCAGCCCGGTGGAAGTGCATACCCGCTCATTGCCGCGCAATGCCGATATCCACAACGGCCTGGCCGTCATTGCCGCCGGGCGGGGGGCAGTGGACACGCTGCAGTTTGGCGTCGCCATCACCCGTCGCGCCCTGTTGCAGGTGGCCGATGCCAACGGCGCGCCATTGCCACGCGGCGCCAGCGTCAGCACCGCCGATGGCGAATTCGTCACCCTGGTGCAGGAAGGCAGCCAAGTGTTTCTGCCCGACGTACTCGACCCGCGCCCCTTGTGGATCAAAGCGGCGGGCCAGCCGCGTTGCCGCCTGAGCTATGCGTTGCCGCCAGAGCCCGACCCCGAGGTGTATTTCGAAACCGCACCGGCCCGGTGCGAGCAGCCATGAGGACATGTGCGATGAGCCTGAAACAGGCGCTGTATCCCCTGGTTTTTTTACTGCTGGGCACTCCTGCCTGGAGCGCCGAAGACTGTCGGCTCAACCTCAGCCAGGCACAACTGGACTTCGGCCTGATGAACCGCGCCGTGGCGTGGGTGCCGGCCCCTGAGCGTTTGCTCGGCGAGCGGCGCGTGAGCCTGACACTGAACTGCGCGCAATCCACCGACCTGAGCCTGTTTTACCGCGGTCCAGGCGCGTGGCCGGAGCGCTTTCGCTTTACCGAACGCGGCAGTTACGGCCTGCGAGTGAGCGAAGCGACAGTGGACGGCCAGACGGTCGAATTGGGCTTGATTGCCGGCGCAGGGCAAGCGCCCTCCGCCACCAGCGCCCAGTTGGCCTGGCAGCCGGACCACGGCATTGTGCCCATGCGCAATGGAATGGCCGTGGCCGGTCGCAGCCTGTCGCTGCAGCTCGACATCAGCGCCTGGGCCAGTGAAGACGCCGCGCGGGTACGTGATGCGGTGACCTGGGACACCACCGGGCTGTTCGACGCCACCGCCGCCGGCCGCTCGCGCGAACTGCGCCTGCTGGCGCACTTTGCCCCGGCGGCCTGCACGCCCACGCTCTCCAACGGTGGCCATGTGGAGCTGGGCAAGCTGTCGGTCAGCGACCTGAACGTCGACAAGGACACCGCCCTGCCCCCGCGAACGTTATCGCTGGGCGTGACTTGCGACGCACCGACCGCGTTCGCCCTGCGTATGCAAGACAACCGCGAAGGGTCGGCCACCGGTATCGCCGATCCAAGCGTTTACGGGCTGGGCCTGAACGCTCGCCAACAAAAGATCGGCCGCTATCGGCTGCTGTTCGATCCGGCACGCATCAGCGCCGACAGCTATGCCCAGATGTTTACCACCGACTCCGCCACCGGCGGGCTGCCCTGGAGCAGCGCCGGCACCCGCATCGGCGCAGTGAGCGCCAATCGCTATCTGGGTTTGAGCGCCACCGCCGGCAGCACCGGCGGCCCCAGTGCCATCCAGAATCTCAACGCCACGCTGAGTCTGGAAGCGGTTATTGCACCGCTGAATTCGCTGGACCTGGGCAACGAGGTGCGGCTCGACGGCTCGGGCACCCTCGAAATTCACTATTTATAGGAGTCATACCGTGAATGCGTTCCTTATACCTTTGGTGGCCGCCGCATGGCTGACCAGTACCTTGCCGGCCCTGGCCGCCTCCAGCGTCGACCTGAGCGTTACCGGGCTGATTACCCCGAGTGCCTGCCACCCCACGCTGTCCGATGGCGGGGTCTATGACCTGGGCAAGATTGCCGCCAGAGACTTGAATGTCGACCGGCCGACCCGACTGACCGAGCACAGCCTGCAACTGGTGATCACCTGCGAGGCGACGACGTTGCTGGCTATACAACCGAAGGACAACCGCCTCGGCTCCAGTTCTGCGCAAGTCAACCCGCATATTTTCGGCCTGGGCCTGGTCAATGCAACCCAACCACTTGGCTACATGGAGCTTCGGCTGATGTCGATCATGGGCGATGGGGTCCGCATGTACGGTATCTCCACAGGCGGAGCAAACTGGTTCCCTACCAGTATCCTGTCGCCCAACTTATTAACATCATTCACCAACCGCCTATTTCTGGGTCCGGAACCTTTACGCTACCTGAACGCCGACCTGTTGATCTCCCCCATCATCGCCCCCGCCAACACTCTGCCTCTGGCCGAAGAAATGCCCATCGACGGCTCCGTGACCCTGTCCATGCATTATCTATAGGAGTTGATCCATGAAACTGTTATTGCCCGTGGCGACCTGCACATGGCTGGTCGTCAGCACAGCAGCCAACGCCGCCTCCACTGTCGAACTGACCGTCGGCGGCCTGATCACCCCCATGGCCTGCACCCCGGTGCTGTCCGGCGGTGGGCTGATCGATTTCGGCAAGATATCCCGGCAGGACCTCAACCAGGCGACCGGCACGCGCTTGCCACTCAAGTCGCTGACCTTGACCGTCAGTTGCAACGCCCCAGGCCGCTATGCCCTGCGCATGCGCGACAACCGCGACGGCAGCGCCCACGTCAACAGCGAGATCTACTACGGGCTGGGCCTGGACAGTGCAGGCAACAAGCTCGGCGTGTACTCGGTGAAATTCGACCCTCGGCAAACCGTGGCCGACGCCCTGCCGGTGACCTACGGCACCGAGTCGACTACGGGCGGCCTGGCCTGGCGCACGTCCAACAGCAACCCGATCGACATCGGCTCGCGCAGTTTGCTGGGCTTCACGGATATCGCCGGCAGCAACGCCGGCCCGTCGGCAATCCAGAACCTGACCAGCACATTGATCCTGGAAGCCGTGATCAATGCCCGGCAGAACCTGGACCTGAGCGTGGAAACGCCCCTGGACGGCTCCGCCACATTGGAAGTGGTGTATTTGTAGCGCTAGACCTTCTCGCTGGTCACGCCCACGTACAACGCACGTCCGGCACCGCAACCGGCGACAATCGCGCCCAGTCCGATCACGCCGAAGACCCAGCCGGTGGCGCCCCAGCCGCCGGTCCAGTCATGCAGCACGCCGACCGCCAGCGGCCCCATGGAGGCCAGGGTGTAACCGAAGCCCTGGGCCATGCTCGACAGGTTGGCCGCGACATGCGCGTCGCGCGAGCGCAGCACGATCAAGGTCAGCGCCAGGCTGAACGTCCCCCCCTGGCCCAGCCCCAGCAGGATCGCCCAACCCCACAACCCGTCCAGCGGCGCATACAGGCAACCGAACAGGCCGCCCAGCGTCAGCAGCATCACCACCACAATGGCCAGGCGCTGGTCTTTACCGCGCGTGGCAACCAGGGCGCAGACAGGGAGCTGAACAACTGCATGATGATCGAGCCGGACAGCGCCAACCCCGCTTCGGTAGCGCTCAGGCCGCGGCCGATCAGGATCGACGGCAGCCATCCAAACACGATGTAGGACAGTGATGACTGCAGGCCCATGTACACGGTCACCTGCCACGCCAACGGATCGCGCAATAACCCCTTCACACGATAGGCGACGCGGTGCGCCCCGTGCTTGTGCCCCACCTGCGGCAGCCAGCACAGCGCGGCCAGCAATGCCGGCACCGTCCAGAACCCCAGGGCCAGGGCCCAGCTGCCTGCGAAATAATGGCTGAGCGGCACAGAGGCTCCTGCCGCCAGCGCCGCGCCCAGGCACAGCGCCATGGTGTAGACACCGGTCATGGCCCCGGCCTGTCGGGCGAAATCGCGTTTGACGATGCCCGGCAGCAACACGCCAATGATGCCGATGCTCGCGCCGGCGATCAGGCTGCCGGCGAACAGCCCTACTTCGCCGAACGCGCTGCGCAAAATGATGCCGGCCGCCAGCGTGAGCAGGATGCCGAGCACCACGCGCTCAGCCCCAAAGCGTCGCGCCAGTCTCGGTGCGGCGGGCGCAAACAGCCCCAGGCACAATACCGGCAAGGTGGTCAGCAAACCGGCACGGGCGGCCGATAAGCCCAGGCTGTCGGACACTTCGCCGAGCAATGGCGACAGGCTCGACAAGGCCGGGCGCAGGTTCAAAGCCACCAGCACCAGGCCCAACAGCAACAGCCACGGGCGAAGCACCGTGGGTTGCGCCTGTTGCACCGCCTCGTCGTCGGCTTCGGCATCGATCAACAGCTCATCGAGTTCTTGTGCAGGTTTGGTTTCACGGTTCATGGATCAACTGTCGGCAGAGGGATTTGGCGCGTTCCGGGTCTTGTTGTTCCACCGCATCGAGCAACTCGGTATGCAGGTCGAACACCGCCTGGCGACGCGGCGAAACCGTCAGGGTCTGGCGCAACTGAGCACCGACAACGGCGGAAAAATAGTGATACAGCTCGCTCAACGCCGGGTTGTGCGCAGCGTCCACCAAGCGTTGGTGGAACACCAGGTCGGCGCTGATATACGCCTCCAGATCACCGTGATACAGCACGGCGCTGGCCTTGAGCGCCTGGCGCAACGCGACAAGGTCCGCATCGCTGCGACGCAACGCCGCGAGGCCAATGGCCTCCACTTCCAGGATCTGCCGCGTTTCCTGCGCCTGCGCCAGGGAGCAATGGGACAACGCCCGCATCGCGCCCAACGGGTCGGTCATCGAGCGCAGGTAACTGCCATCGCCCTGGCGGATTTCAATCAGCCCGGAAAACGCCAATACGCGCATGGCTTCGCGCACGGTATTGCGGCTGATGCCCAGCTCGGCGGACAGCTCGGGCTCGGTGGGCAAGCGCTCACCAACCGCCCACGCGCCTCGGGTGATGCGCAGGCGCAGTTGCTCCAGGGCCTGATCGACCAGCGAGCGTTTGATCAAAGGGGCGATGTCTGTCATGGGTTTCGCGCTTTCGTCCAATCATAGGATGAATTTTCCTACAGGCTATTCGGAGCCTCCTACAAAAGCAAGGCGCTAGGGTTTTTGGGCAGGCAAAGGAGCAGTATTTTCGATTGGTAAAATTACCCTTAGAGGGTAATTATTGGACTCAGGTGTCTTATGGAAAAGTACACACCTCATTACGATCTGGCTGTGATCAAGGCGGATGTCAGGCGGCTTGGGGCGAAGGCATTTACCTCAACCGCAAGGAACACCGGACGGAAACTCGGCCTTGATATCCACGAGATGCAAGACGTCATTTTTCAATTGCAAACGGGCATATTGCGCAAATCAATGACTACCTATGCAGACCATAGAATCTGGCAGGACGTGTATCACATCAGTTCACGCGGTATGGAGATTTACATAAAAGTTACTTATCGCTCAGGCGGTATCCCACCGGTGATCTCCTTCAAGGAGTGCGACTCATGAAAACTCAACAGTGCTTTATCTGCGGATCGCTCGACGGAATGACTCGCTTCGAGGGGCGGAGCGAAACCCTCAGCGTCAAAGGTATGGAACGTCGCGTCGATGATCTTTCTGGCTGGGAATGCCACGCCTGCGGCGACGGCATGTATGACCCAGATAGCTCAGAACGCCATGCGAAAGCGGGTGATGAACTCATCCACGCAGCCAGGATGATGATCGGCTCTGAGATGAAGCGCATCCGTCGCAAGCTGCACCTTACGCAAAAAGAAACCGTGCAACTGTTATCCGGAGGCGGTCACAACGCTTTTTCACGCTATGAGCGCGGTGAGCTTCTCCCTCCCAAACCATTGGTACTGTTAATGCGGCTGCTGGATAGATATCCGCATTTACTCGCCGACGCCAAGGTATTGGCCGAAGGAGCTGACATGCGTGGATTCACTCATACCGTAAACACCGAACCCGAGGCACTCAAGGCCTGTTGAGCAGGCAAAAAAAAACCCGGCGCCAGGCCGGGTTTATTTTCAAACAGCATCCATCGATCAATGCAAAATCTGGCTCAAGAACAACTTGGTCCGATCATTCTGCGGATTGTCGAAGAAGTCATTCGGCGCCGCCTGCTCGACGATTTCGCCCTTGTCCATGAAGATCACGCGGTTGGCCACGGTGCGCGCGAAGCCCATTTCGTGGGTCACGCACAACATGGTCATGCCGTCTTCGGCCAGGCCGATCATGGTGTCGAGTACTTCCTTGACCATTTCCGGGTCCAGCGCCGAAGTCGGTTCGTCGAACAGCATGATTTTCGGCTTCATGCACAAGGCACGGGCAATCGCCACACGCTGTTGCTGGCCGCCGGACAGTTGCCCCGGAAACTTGTGGGCCTGCTCCGGAATACGCACACGCTCCAGGTAGTGCATGGCGATTTCCTCGGCCTTGCGCTTGGGCATCTTGCGCACCCACATCGGCGCCAGCGTGCAGTTCTGCAAGATGGTCAGGTGCGGGAACAGGTTGAAGTGCTGGAACACCATGCCGACTTCACGGCGAATCGCTTCGATCTGCTTGAGGTCGTTGGTCAGTTCCACGCCATCGACCACGATGCGGCCCTGCTGGTGCTCTTCCAGACGGTTGAGGCAGCGGATGGTGGTGGATTTGCCCGAACCCGACGGGCCGCACAGCACGATACGCTCGCCCTGCTTGACGTTGAGATTGATGTCTTTCAACACGTGGAACTGGCCGTACCACTTGTTGACGCCCTGCATCTGGATAATGCCTTCAGGGCTCACAGGCTGTTTGATTGCTTCGCTCATAAAAAGAACTCCTAACGCTTGTGGCCTGTGTCGAGCTTGCGTTCCAGATGCATGGAATAGCGCGACATACCAAAACAGAAAATCCAGAACACCAGGGCGGCGAACACATAGCCTTCAGTGGCCATGCCCAGCCATTTGGGGTCGGCGGCGGCTTGCTTGACGCTGTTGAGCAGGTCGAACAAGCCGATGATGATCACCAGACTGGTGTCCTTGAACAGCGCAATGAAGGTGTTGACGATGCCCGGGATCACCAGCTTCAGGGCTTGCGGCAGAATCACCAGGCCCATGCTGCGCCAGTAACCCAGGCCCATTGCCGCGGCCGCTTCGTACTGGCCTTTGGGGATCGCTTGCAACCCGCCGCGCACCACTTCGGCCACGTAGGCCGACTGGAACAGGATCACGCCGATCAGGGCCCGCAGCAGTTTGTCGAAGTTCATGCCTTCAGGCAGGAACAACGGCAGCATCACCGAGGACATGAACAGCACCGTGATCAACGGCACGCCGCGCCAGAATTCGATGAAGGTCACGCAGATCACACGAATCGCCGGCATGTTCGAACGCCGTCCCAATGCCAGCACGATGCCCAGCGGCAAGGCGCCGGCGATGCCGACGGTGGCGATCACCAGGGTCAGCATCAGGCCGCCCCATTGGCTGGTCGCCACGTTGGCCAGGCCGAACACGCCACCGTGCAGCAGGAAGTAGGCAACGATCGGGTACAGCACCAGGAAGCTCAGACCGTAGAGCGCTTTGTGCGCAAAGCGCGAGATGAACAACGGCGCCACGCCGACAATCGCCAGCCACACGGTGAGGTCTACGCGCCAGCGCAGGTCACCGGGGTAGTAGCCGTACATGAACTGTCCGAAGCGCTGTTGGATGAACACCCAGCAGGCGCCTTCCTTGGTGCAATCGGCGCGGGTGGTGCCCACCCAGTTGGCATCGAGGATGGCCCAATGCAGGATCGGCGGCACCACCAGGTACACCAGGTAAATCGACAGCAAGGTCAGCAGGGTATTGAGCCAACTGGAAAACAGGTTGGCGCGCATCCATGCCACCGGGCCGAAGACTTTGCTCGGCGGCGGCATATCCGGTTTGAAAGTATGAGAACTCATGTGCGTTTCCTCACCGCTCGATCAGCGCAATGCGCTTGTTGTACCAGTTCATCAGCAGGGAAATGCTGATGCTGATCGCCAGGTACACGCTCATGGTGATGGCAATGACTTCGATGGCCTGGCCGGTCTGGTTGAGCACCGTGCCGGCAAACAGCGAAACCATTTCCGGGTAACCGATACCGGCGGCCAACGACGAGTTTTTCGCCAGGTTCAGGTATTGGCTGGTCAGCGGCGGAATGATCACCCGCAGGGCTTGCGGAATGATGACCTTGCGCAGCGTCGGGCCGTTGCGCAGGCCCAGGGAACGGGCCGCTTCGGTCTGGCCGTGGCTGACGGACTTGATGCCCGAACGCACGATTTCAGCGATGAACGCAGCGGTGTATACCGTCAGGGCCAGGGTCAGTGCCAGCAGTTCAGGGATAAGCACCCAGCCGCCGACAAAGTTGAAGCCTTGCAGTTTGGGCATTTCCCAGTGCAGCGGCACGCCGAAGATCAACGCGCACAGTGCCGGGATCACGATGAACAATGCCAGGCCCGCCCAGAACTTGTGGAACGGAACACCGGTGGCTTCAAAGCGCTTGTTGGCCCAACGAGTCATCAGCACGATCGCCACAATGGCAACCACGATGCTTGCCACGAACGGCCAGAACCCATCAGCGGCAAGCGCCGCCGGCATGTTCAGGCCACGGCTGCTGACAAAGAAGGTATCGCCGAAGTTATGACTGTTACGCGGCCCCGGCATGGTCAGGAACACCGCGAAATACCAGAACAGGATCTGCAGCAGCGGCGGAATGTTGCGGAACACTTCCACATACACCGTCGCCAGCTTGTTGATCATCCAGTTCGGCGACAGCCGCGCCACGCCGACGATAAAGCCGAGCAGCGTTGCCAGGATCACGCCGATAAAGGTCACCAGCAAGGTATTGAGCAGGCCGATCACGAAGACGCGGGCGTAACTGTCCGATTCGGTGTAGTCGATCAAGTGCTGCGCGATGCCGAAGCCGGCACTGCGCTCGAGAAAGTCGAAACCCGAGGTGATGCCCCGGTGTTGAAGGTTGGTCTGGGTATTGTTGAAGAGGTACCAGCCCAGCGAGACCACCGCCACAATCGTGATGATCTGGAAGAGCCACGCACGCACTTTGGGATCGCTGAAGCTGAGCTTCTGCTTTGGTGCGCCGATTTGATTTTGCATGAAGTGCCCCGGAGAGAATGGAACAGAACATCACCCGGCGGTTGGCCCACCGGGTGACAGAACCATCAGCGATCAGCGCACAGGCGGTGCGTATTGAATGCCGCCGTTGTTCCACAGCGCGTTCAGGCCACGGTCGATTTCCAGCGGGGTGCTCTTGCCGAGGTTGCGCTCGAACACTTCCCCGTAGTTACCCACTTGCTTGACGATCTGTACGACCCAGTCTTTCTTCACTTTCAGGTCTTTGCCGTATTCGCCGTCGGCACCGAGCAGACGCGCAACGTCCGGGTTCTTGGTGGACTTGGCTTCAGCTTCAACGTTTTTCGAGGTGATGCCGGCTTCTTCAGCGTTGAGCATGGCGTAGCCTACCCAGCGCACGATAGCCAGCCACTCGTCGTCGCCATTACGCACGACCGGGCCCAGGGGCTCCTTGGAAATGGTTTCCGGCAGTACCACGTAGTCCTTCGGCGAGGCCAGCTTGCTGCGCTGGGCGAACAGTTGGGACTTGTCGGAGGTCAGCACGTCGCAACGACCGGATTCCAGCGACTTGGCGCTTTCGTCGGAGGTGTCGAAGGTGATCGGGGTATATTTCAGACCGTTGCCACGGAAGTAGTCGGAAACGTTCAGCTCGGTGGTGGTACCGGCCTGGATGCAGATAGTCGCGCCGTCCAGTTCCTTGGCACTTTTCACGCCCAGTTTGTTGTTAACCAGGAAACCGATACCGTCGTAGTAGGTAATGAAACCTGGGAATTTCAGGCCCATGCCGGCGTCGCGGGAGCTGGTCATGGTGGTGTTACGGGACAGGATGTCGACTTCGCCCGACTGAAGCGCGGTGAAACGCTCCTTGGCGTTCAACTGGCTGAACTTGACCTTGGTCGCGTCGCCAAACACGGCAGCGGCGACAGCGCGGCATACGTCAGCGTCGATCCCCAGGATCTTGCCGCTGGCATCCGGTACAGAGAAACCCGGCAGGCCGTCACTCACGCCACATTGCACAAAGCCTTTCTTCTGCACGGCGTCCAGGGTGGCGCCGGCTTGGGCGAAACCACTGACACCCAGTACAGCAGCCGCGCAAACGATGGCCAGGGTGGATTTCAATACCTTCATTCAAACCTCCAGTTTTGCTCTTGTTGTGTCGGAGCTCGAACCTCAGCGCACCCTTATGAGGCGATATTGACCCGTGTTGGCTTTTTTTAGGGTCAAGCGGCATGAGGCTGTCGCAATAATTCCAGCGGCTATCCCACAAACGACAGTCACTGATAGTGTTACCGTCTGTGGATAGTTCTGACATCAACCAACACATAGCAAGGCCCGTACCAGAGTGGCGGCTGAGTCGATTCAGCCTAAGGTCAAGAGGAAAAGATTCAACCTTGCGACATTCTCGTAACAGATCAACACCTCACGCACCGTTCCGTCGCACTTAATCGGAGCGCACGCACATTTATGGAGCAGACATGACCGAACCCTTGATTCTTCAGCCCGCCAAGCCCGCAGACGCCTGCGTCATCTGGCTGCATGGCCTGGGTGCCGATCGCTACGATTTCCTGCCGGTGGCCGAGGCCCTGCAGGAAACCCTGCAGAGCACCCGCTTCGTTTTGCCCCAGGCGCCAACCCGTCCGGTAACGATCAATGGCGGCTACGAGATGCCGAGTTGGTACGACATCAAGGCCATGAGCCCGGCACGTTCGATCAGCCTGGAAGAGCTGGAAGTGTCGGCCAAAACCCTCACGGACTTGATCGAAACCCAGAAGAGAACCGGAATAGACGCTTCGCGAATTTTTCTCGCGGGTTTTTCCCAGGGCGGCGCCGTGGTCTTCCACACTGCGTTTATGAATTGGGAAGGCCCATTGGGTGGCGTCATCGCGCTATCCACTTACGCCCCCACCTTTGATGATGAGCTGGACTTATCCGCCAGCCAGCAGCGCATTCCAACGCTGTGCCTGCACGGCCAGTACGACGATGTGGTGCAGAACGCCATGGGCCGCACGGCCTACGAGCATTTGAAGAGCCGTGGTATCACCGTGACATGGCAGGAATACCCAATGGGCCACGAAGTGTTACCCGAGGAGATACGCGATATCGGCATCTGGTTGGCCGAGCGACTGCGCTGAAACCCGCGTTTATGTAGCTGTATGACAGACGCACTACGCCGCGCCCGATTCTTGCATTACACTGGCCGGCGTACATTCCTTAACCAATTAATGAGATCACCGTGCTCAAAGCACTCAAGAAGATGTTCGGCAAACACGAAGCTGAGCCGCTCGCGCCTGAATCCAGTGCTCCCACTTCCGCGTCCGGCAACCGCACTGACGGTCAACAGCCAGGCCGGACCGCAGCAGTCGCCCAGCCGACGACACCGACGGTGACGTCACCCGAACCGGCGACACCCGCCGAGGTTCAAGCCGCACCCGCGCCCAAGCCGCGCCGCGAGCGAGCACCGAAACCCGTCGTTATTCCGTGGAAACTCGAAGACTTCGTCGTCGAGCCCCAGGAAGGCAAGACCCGCTTCCACGATTTCAAGCTGGCCCCGGAACTGATGCACGCCATTCAGGACCTGGGGTTCCCTTATTGCACGCCGATCCAGGCGCAGGTGCTGGGTTTCACCCTGGCGGGCAAAGACGCCATCGGCCGCGCCCAGACCGGCACGGGCAAGACCGCCGCGTTCCTGATCTCGATCATCACCCAACTGCTGCAGACGCCGCCGCCCAAAGAACGCTACATGGGTGAACCGCGCGCGCTGATCATCGCCCCGACCCGCGAGCTGGTGGTGCAGATCGCCAAGGACGCCGCCGACCTGACCAAGTACACCGGCCTCAACGTGATGACGTTCGTCGGCGGCATGGATTTCGACAAGCAGCTCAAGCACCTCGAAGCCCGTCACTGCGACATCCTGGTGGCGACCCCGGGCCGCCTGCTGGACTTCAACCAACGCGGCGATGTGCACCTGGACATGGTCGAAGTGATGGTACTGGACGAAGCCGACCGCATGCTCGACATGGGCTTTATCCCACAAGTACGCCAGATCATTCGCCAGACTCCGCCGAAGGCAGAGCGCCAGACCCTGCTGTTCTCCGCGACCTTTACCGAAGACGTGATGAACCTCGCCAAGCAGTGGACCACCGACCCGTCCATCGTCGAGATCGAAGCGCTGAACGTCGCCAGTGAAAACGTCGAACAGCACATCTATGCAGTGGCCGGCGCGGACAAGTACAAGCTGCTTTACAACCTGATCAACGACAACGGCTGGGAACGCGTGATGGTGTTCGCCAACCGCAAGGACGAAGTGCGTCGCATCGAAGAGCGCCTGGTGCGCGATGGCGTCAACGCCGCGCAATTGTCGGGCGATGTGCCGCAGCACAAGCGCATCAAGACCCTGGAAGGCTTTCGCGAAGGCAAGATTCGCGTGCTGGTGGCCACGACGTGGCCGGGCGCGGGATTCACATCGACGGCATCAGCCACGTGATCAACTTCACCCTGCCGGAAGTACCGGACGACTACGTGCACCGCATTGGCCGTACCGGACGTGCGGGCGCCGCGGGTGTATCGATCAGCTTTGCCGGTGAGGATGACTCGTATCAGTTGCCGTCGATCGAGACGCTGCTGGGGCGCAAGATCAGTTGCGAAACGCCGCCTACGCATCTGTTGCGGGCCGTAGAACGCAAACGCCCTTAACGGTTGGAATGCGCTAAAAAATGTGGGGCGGTGCGACGATTCGACTTGCCCCCTCCCACATTTGCATCTGTGTTCGGCCGGCTATTTCCAGCGATCAGCAGCAGCGTGGTCGCTGTCGCGCCCTTCCACCCAGCGCGCCCCTTCCGGTGTATTTTCCTTCTTCCAGAACGGCGCACGGGTCTTTAAATAATCCATCACAAACGCGCAGGCATCGAACGCCGCCTGACGATGGGCGCTGGCAGCCGCGACAAACACGATCGGCTCGCCCGGCTCCAGCGCGCCGACGCGGTGCAGCACTTCCAGCTTGAGCAACGGCCAGCGCTGCTCGGCTTCCACGGCGATCTTGGCCAGGGCCTTTTCGGTCATGCCGGGGTAGTGTTCAAGGAACATCCCCGACACATCGCGACCGTCATTGAAGTCGCGCACATAGCCGACAAAACTCACCACCGCGCCCACGCCCACATTGGCCGCGTGCATCGCGTTGACTTCAGCACCGGGATCGAACGCTTCGACCTGCACGCGGATGGCCATGCTCAGCCTCCGGTCACAGGCGGAAAAAACGCCACTTCATCGCCGGCCTGCACCGGTTCGTCGAGGCTGCACAGCTCCTCGTTGCGCGCACACATCAGGCTCGCTTCGTTGAGCACTGCGAACTCCGGATCAGCGGCCAATGCCAGGCGCAGCGCGTCGACAGTCGCAAAGTCGCCTTCCATCTCCAGCGAATCAAAGCCCGCCGCTTCGGCGTAGCGCGCAAAAAACAGTACGTTTATGCTCATTGCTCCTGCACCTTGAAATGCCCACTTTTACCGCCGAGTTTCTCCAACAGGCGGATGGTTTCGATGGTCATGCCGCGATCCACCGCCTTGCACATGTCGTAGATAGTCAGCGCCGCGACACTGGCTGCCGTCAGCGCCTCCATCTCCACACCGGTCTGCCCGGAGAGTTTGCACCGCGCAACGATATGCACCGCATTCTGCCCTTCGGCGGTCAGTTCAACCTTGACGCCCGTCAGCATCAGCGGATGACACAAGGGGATCAGGTCGCTGGTTTTTTTCGCGGCCTGGATCCCGGCAATGCGAGCCACGGCAAACACGTCACCTTTGGGGTGAGCGCCGTCGACAATCATTTGCAGGGTTTCGGGCAACATGCGCACCCGCGCTTCGGCCACCGCCTCACGGAACGTCACGGATTTGTCGGTGACGTCGACCATATGGGCGCGGCCTTGGGAATCGAGATGAGTCAGCACAGCGATACTCCTGATCTTGAGCCGCGATTGTAAACCCGCCACTCAAGATCGCGCACGCTTGATTGCTTGCTCACTAATAGCCAATTGCCCGATCAGTGTGGCGAATACGCGCCATCAGAACAAAGAATTGGCGCCGTCAAACCAACCACCGTAAAACTTTAAAAAAATCGGAACGAAGACGTCATGACCTTACTGCCTTTCATCCTGCTCGGTTTATTCGCCGGCTTCGCCGTTCCCCTGCAAGCCGGGACTAACGCCAAACTGGGTAATCTGCTGGGCCACCCTTTGTGGGCGACCGCAGTTTCATTATTGGTCAGCCTGGCTGTTCTTATTCTCATCATTATTGTGACGAAAGCCCCACGCCCCAATCTTGCAGCCGTTCAAGAGGGCCCCTGGTGGATCTGGATGGGTGGAGTCGCCGGCGTATTCTATATTACCGTCGCCTTGTTAATGGCGCCCCGACTGGGTGCGCTCAACTTCATCATGGCGGTACTGGTAGGACAATTGGTTGTATCAATAGCCATTGACTATTTCGGCCTGATGGGCTTTCCAAGACAATCTCTGAATATAAACAAAGTGGTCGGAGCTGTCGTCGTTATAGGCGGTTTTCTAATTACCACGCGCACCTGAACGTCAACTAGTCAGTCATTAACTTAGATGTAAACTCATGACGAGCCAATGGGCGGTCAGAACTTGCACCTGCGACCGGATCAGTCGACCTGCACGGTATGAGCCACCACTTGCTTGACCTGTTCGCGCAACCAGGCATGTGACGGATCGTCACAGAAACGCTGGTGCCAGATCTGCACAAACGGAAAGCGCGGAATGTTGAACGGTGGCGACAGTTGCACCAGGTCCGGGTTAAGCAAGGTGTCTTCCAGGGTACGTGTCGCCACGGTGAGAATCAGGTCGGTGTGGTGCAGCAGGCTCGGCGCCGTGCGCCAGTGCGGCACACTGACGGCGATCCGTCGGCGCATGCCTTCGGCACGCAGCAGGCTGTCGACCTCGCCATTGGCGCCACCGTCCATGGACACCTGGATATGGGGGCGCTCCAGGTAGCTCTCCAAGTCCAGCACACCGTCCTTGGGCAGCGTGCGCCGGTCCAGCAGACAGGAAAAACTCTCCTCGAACAACACCTCCATCGACACGTCGGTCGTCAGGCTGGGAAACACTCCCAGGGCCAGGTCGATCTTGCCCTGTGCCACTTGTTCGAACATCGCATGCCGACTGCCTGGGTGACCACCAGGGTCGTGTTCGGCGCCTCGCTGCGCAGTCGCACCAGCAACTTGGGCAAGATAATCGCCGCGCCATAATCCGACATCGCCAGCTGGAACGTACGCTGGGAGCTGGCGGCGTCAAACTCTATGGACTTGCCAAACAGCGTCTCGATCCCGCTGAGAATCTCCCGCAGCGGCGTCTGAATATTCTGGGCCAGAGCACTGAGCACAACCTCGTTGCCCTCGCGAATCAGGATCGGATCATCGAGCAGTACCCGCAACTTGCTCAGGGAGTGGCTGATAGCCGGCTGGCTCAAATGCAAGCGCGCGCCGGTACGGGTAACGTGCTTTTCGGTGAGCAGCGCATCAAGCACCACCAACAGATTCAAATCGATATTGCGTAGTAGAACCGTGACCATGCTGTGAATTCCATCTCAGGGAGCAACTCTTCAACAAGCAACCCATGCCTCAACTCAAACGAATCATTGAGACCGCACTGTACGTGGACGCTCCCGATCGCGCCAAAGCGTTTTACGCCCAGCACCTAAATGGCCTGATAACACAACGGGCGACCCAGGGTCGCCGTTTCAGTCTGTATTTAAGGTCAGAGATGGGATTCGGCGTATTCAGCCAGAATCGAGCGAGGCACCCCTTGCAGCGCAATGTGCACGCCGTTCGGGAAATCCTTGAAGCGTTCCGTCAGGTAGGTCAGCCCGGAGCTGGTCGCGGACAGATAAGGCGTGTCGATCTGCGCCAGGTTGCCCAGGCACACCACTTTGGAACCGGCGCCGGCACGGGTGATGATGGTTTTCATCTGGTGCGGCGTGAGGTTCTGGCATTCATCGATCAGAATCAGGCTCTGCTGGAAGCTGCGACCTCGGATGTAGTTGAGGGATTTGAACTGCAACGGTACTTTGCTGAGGATGTAGTCGACGCTGCCATGGGTGTTTTCGTCATCCATGTGCAAGGCTTCGAGGTTGTCGGTGATCGCCCCCAGCCACGGCTCCATTTTTTCCGCTTCGGTGCCGGGCAGGAAACCGATTTCCTGGTCCAGGCCCTGCACGCTGCGGGTGGCGATGATGCGGCGATAGCGCTTGGTCACCATGGTCTGTTCGATGGCGGCCGCCAGGGCGAGGATGGTTTTACCCGAGCCCGCGGCGCCGGTCAGGTTGACCAGGTGAATGTCCGGGTCGAGCAGCGCATACAGCGCCAGGCTCTGGTAGACGTCACGCGGTTTCAGGCCCCAGGCTTCCTGGTGCAACAGGGGTTCCTGATGCAGGTCGAGGATCAGCAGCTTGTCGACCTGGATTTCTTTGATCCAGCCCACGAAGCCCTGTTCGTCGATGATGAACTCGTTGATATGCACGGCCGGCAGGTTGTCGATCAACTGTACCTGGTGCCAGGTGCGGCCATGGTCCTGACGGGTTTCGACCTTGCTGACGAGGTCCCAGAACGAGCCTGTCACCGTGTGATACCCACGCGACAGCATCGACACGTCGTCGACCAGTTGGTCGGTACTGTAGTCCTCGGCAGCGATCCCACACGCTCGTGCCTTGAGGCGCATGTTGATGTCTTTGGTCACCAGCACCAGGCGCAGGTCCTTGTCGCGTGCGTGCAGGTCGATCAATTGGTTGATGATTTTGTTGTCGTTAAGGTTTTCCGGGAGCAGGCTGTTGGGCTCGCTGCGCTTGCTCATCAGAATCGACAGCAAGCCTTTGGGTCCGCTTTTACCGCGCTGGATCGGCACGCCGACTTCAACATCTTCAGGCGACGCTTCACCCAGGGTCTTGTCGATCAGGCGAATGGCCTGGCGGCATTCGGCGGCGACGCTGTGGTGCCCGCTTTTGAGTTTGTCGAGTTCCTCAAGCACGATCATCGGGATGGCGACGTGGTGTTCTTCAAAGTTCAGCAGTGCGTTTGGATCGTGGATCAGTACGTTGGTATCAAGCACATAAAGGATTGGCTGGTCGGAAGAAGGGTTACGTCCATGATCATCCATACTCGGTCACCTTTGTGGGAGCCATTCGACGCAATACCTGGGCGGTGCTGCGCCTCGATTCGACCACCGACTGCACCTTGAGTGACGTCAAGCGCAGTGCCCACATGAGGAGTCTTGTAAGACGCCACCTGTGTTGCAGGTTTCGGCGGTCTGACTTCGTAATACCGCAAAACCCATGACAGGAAAAAGCACTTTGACGCTTTTTTGAAGTTTATTTTTCAGGATGACGAATAGCACTAGCCGACTACCATGCACCCCGTTAAAGTCGGAAGTCGGCCTGCATCGAAATGCCGCATAAAATCGCCCCGCAAACACCCCACGCCCAACAGGGCCGGGCACCTTAGCGAAACGCTTCGCGGCAGTCCTGCCAACCCAGGCCACTCTGCGCCGTTGCCTGCAACAACAGCGGCAATGCCACCCGCGCCTTGTCCTGGGTGTCGTGAAACACAATCACCCCTTTTCGCCACAACAGCATCAGCGTCAGCACCCGTTGCGCCGACTCTTCGGCCTTGAGCTTGCCCGGCTCGTCCTGGGAATCGATGTCCCACAACGCTACCTGCAAACCCTGCGACTGGAAGAATCCCTGGCTGTCCGCCCGGCGCTGACCATAAGGCGGGCGGAACAGCGGCACATAGTTTTCCGGCATCAGGTTCTGCACCAGTGCGGTGCTGCGGGTGATCGAACTTTGCCAGTCCACCCAATGGCTGTGTGAGCGGTATTGCCAGCCCTGGGTGCCGACGCACTGGCCCTGGTACAACGCCTCCACCTCGGCGGCGGAACTGCGCTCCACACGGGTTTGCAGGCTGCTGCCGAGGGCGAAGAACGTGGCGTTCAGCTTTTGTTTGCGCAAATAGTCGACAAGCCAGTCGGTATTGCCGCTCACCGGCGCCGGGCCGCCGTCAAACGTCAGCAGGAACAGGCGGTCGTTGAATTCATCGCCATTGCGCTCATGGTCGCCAAAGCGCGCGACTTCGCTGCTGATCTGCGGCAACAGCGCGGCCTTGCGCAGCAGTTCGTCCAGGTAGCGCTCATGGAATGCGTGGCTGGGAGCGGCCCAGCCTATATAGAAGGAATCTGCGCTGACCTCGAATTTGCCGGCCTCCTCGCGCAAATCGTCCATGTTTTCCACCAGGTAGCAGAACGAGGCGTCCTCCTCGCAGCTCTGTTGGGCGACCGTGTAATTCTCCAGCAGGCGCTGCCAGAGCTGGCGACGCAGGTCGTCGATGGCGGCCAGGTTGATGATCTTCAAGCCCAGGCGCTGCTTGAGCGCCGCCTCATCCAGCGCTTCGCTGGCCAGTAGGCTGCGGGAGAACATCAGGATTTCCGCGCGCGAAGCCACATCGAACAGCGCCGGGCTGCTGAGTTTTTCGGGCCAGGTGCCACGGTCCAGGCTGGCGATGTCCACCGGCGCCGCTTGGGCGGTGGCACATAGCAAACAAGCCGACAATAAAAGCGCTAATCGCACACGGGGTCTTCCTTTCCAGAGTTACCGGCCATCATAGCGGATCGTACCTATCGCCATCATAGGTGGAGTCAAAACGCCCCAGCCCCTAGAATCGCGCCCACGATTACAGGAGACGACTTCATGCTGATGGTGATTTCCCCCGCCAAGACCCTCGATTTCGAGTCAAAGCCGGTAACCCCGCGCTTCACCCAGCCGCAGTACCTCGACCACTCCCAGGAGCTGATCGAACAATTGCGCGCGCTGAGCCCGGCGCAGATCAGCGAACTGATGCACGTGTCCGACAAGATCGGTGGCCTCAACGCCGCGCGTTTCGGCAGCTGGACCCCGGCCCTCACCCCCGAGAATGCCAAGCAGGCCCTGCTTGCCTTCAAGGGCGACGTATACACCGGCCTCAACGCCGAAACTTTCAGCGATGCCGATTTCAGCTACGCCCAGGACCACCTGCGCATGCTCTCGGGCCTGTACGGCCTGCTGCGGCCTCTGGACCTGATGATGCCTTACCGCCTGGAGATGGGCACCAAACTGGCCAACGCCCGTGGCAAGGACCTTTACGCGTTCTGGGGCACCCGCATCAGCGAGTGGCTCAACGAAGCGCTGGCCGCGCAAGGCGATGACGTGCTGCTCAACCTCGCCTCCAACGAGTACTTCTCGGCGGTCAAGCGCACAGCCCTGAACGCGCGAATCATCAACACCGAGTTCAAGGACCTCAAGAACGGCCAGTACAAAATCATCAGTTTCTACGCCAAAAAAGCCCGCGGCATGATGAGCCGGTTCGTGATCCAAGAGCGCATCAACGATCCGGCCAGGCTCAAGCAGTTCGATGTGCAGGGCTATCGCTTCAATGCGGAGCAGTCCAAGCCGGATAATCTGGTGTTTTTGCGCGATCACGCACCGGAATGAAGCCTTAGCGCCCTCTTCCAGACGATAAGTTGCATATGTGGGAGGGGGCTTGCTCCCGATATAGGTGTTTCAGTCGGCTCATATATCGACTGTTCTACTGCTATCAGGGGCAAGCCCCTCCCACATTTTCGATCACATTTCACCCCAATGCCGTCATTTATTTGGCGTCAAAAAACATCATGAAGCAAATCTAACAATTCTTTCACTCGACATTCGTCGTTTTTTTTCGTAGTGGCACCACTTTTTTCAATCAGTAGTGGCACAAAACTATCCCATCGCGCCAACTACCTGTAACTACTGGCTCAAATAGCAAGTGCTATCAATATAGTACTAGTGCCATCTATTCCAATATTTCAAAAAATTTCGGCAAACAGGATGAGCGGCCAGGAACTTCACCCAAAAGCACCGCTCATACCACCGGTAACGAAATTCTCTGATCCTGTAAGAGATGACTTACATACCGACCCAAGGAAGTAGCAAAGTTGCCCCATCAACTTTGACTCACGGGTCATATCATCAATTGAGATGAGTTGAGGGCGGCGATAAGGATGATTTGCTATCCCCTATAGGCCAAGGCAGCGCTTACCCAAATGTGTCGGTGCCAACGCTTAAGAGATTGATATCAAAGGGCTAACCGCCTCCATCAAGGCTCTACGGCGCCGGCGTCAGATCCTTCCCCCCGGAAGACTGGCTGCATTTGAGGGCAAGCCCCAATAACAAGGCCACGTTGCGCACAACTTGAGTGCAATAGTTAGTCACTCACTATTAAACATGCCTGTACGCGGTAAGTCGGCGTCTACTCGCCCAACTTCCGTGGCATTAGTGACGCTTGCAAACATGAACTCCGGCCATCTATTGGCACAATTAACACCGTCTTCAATGACAACGAGGTAAATGCGATGCGCATCAGCATATTTGGTTTGGGTTACGTTGGCGCAGTCTGTGCCGGTTGCCTGTCTGCCCGTGGCCACGACGTGGTCGGCGTAGACATCTCCAAGGAAAAGATCGACCTGATCAATGCCGGCAAATCGCCGATCGTTGAACCGGGTCTGGGCGAACTGTTGAACCAAGGCATCGCAACCGGTCGACTGCGCGGTACGACCAACTTCGCCGAAGCCATCCGCGATACCGACCTGTCGATGATCTGCGTCGGCACGCCAAGCAAGAAAAACGGCGACCTGGAACTCGATTACATCGAAGCCGTGTGCCGCGAGATCGGTTTTGTCCTGCGTGACAAAGCCACCCGCCACACCGTGGTGGTACGCAGCACCGTACTGCCGGGCACCGTGGCCAACGTGGTGATCCCGATCCTCGAAGACTGCTCCGGCAAGAAAGCCGGCGTCGATTTCGGCGTCGCGGTCAACCCGGAATTCCTGCGTGAATCCACCGCCATCGCCGACTACGACCTGCCACCGATGACCGTTATCGGTGAATTCGACAAAGCCTCGGGCGATGTCTTGCAGTCGCTGTACGAAGAACTCGATGCGCCGATCATCCGCAAGGACATCGCCGTTGCCGAGATGATCAAGTACACCTGCAACGTATGGCACGCCACCAAAGTGACCTTCGCCAACGAGATCGGCAACATCGCCAAGGCCGTCGGCGTCGACGGGCGTGAAGTGATGGAGGTGGTCTGCCAGGACAAGACCCTCAACCTGTCCCAGTACTACATGCGCCCAGGCTTCGCGTTCGGCGGTTCGTGCCTGCCCAAGGACGTACGCGCCCTGACCTACCGCGCCAGTTCCCTGGACGTGGAAGCGCCGCTGCTCAACTCGCTGATGCGCAGCAATGAATCCCAGGTGCAGAACGCCTTCGACATCGTCTCCAGCCACGACAAACGCAAAGTCGCCCTGCTGGGCCTGAGCTTCAAGGCCGGCACCGACGACCTGCGCGAGAGCCCGTTGGTGGAACTGGCGGAAATGCTGATCGGCAAGGGCTTCGACCTGAGCATCTACGACAGCAACGTCGAGTACGCCCGTGTCCACGGCGCGAACAAGGACTACATCGAAGGCAAGATCCCGCACGTGTCGTCCCTGCTCAACTCGGACTTCGACGACGTGATCAACAACTCCGACGTGATCATCCTGGGCAACCGTGACGAGAAATTCCGCGCCCTGGCGCAGAACGCTCCGGACGGCAAGCAAGTGATCGACCTGGTGGGCTTCATGTCCAAGGCCACCAGCGCGAACGGCCGTACCGAAGGCATTTGCTGGTAACAGCAACGGCAAGTTTCGCGCTGCACGTGGCCTGATCCCCAGCACGTGCAGCGCGAAGCCTTCTTCACCTTCGGATGACGCTTATGTCCAAGTTAAAACACGTACTACTGCAATCCGCCGGCTGGCTGTTCTTCCTCAGCCTGCTGATGGGTCTCGCCCTGCTATTGCCGGCGAGTACGTTCGACTCCGAGTCGAAGAATTTTATTTTCCTGATTGGCGCCGTCGGTATCTGGCGCTACTCGATGGGTGCTACGCATTTCTTTCGCGGCATGCTGTTCCTGTATGTGGTGTACCCGCATCTGCGCCGCAAAGTGCGCAAGCTGGGCAAGGCGGCCGACCCGTCCCACGTGTTCCTGATGGTCACCAGTTTCCGCATCGATGCGCTGACCACCGCGCAGGTCTACAGCTCGGTGATCCGCGAGGCCATCGAATGTGGCTTCCCCACCACCGTGGTCTGCTCGCTGGTGGAAATGTCCGATGAGCTGCTGGTCAAGAGCCTCTGGGAAAAGATGAACCCGCCCGATCACGTCAAGCTCGACTTCGTGCGCATCGCCGGTACCGGCAAGCGCGACGGCCTGGCCTTCGGTTTCCGCGCCATCTCCCGTCACCTGCCGGATGACCGCGCCGTGGTAGCGGTGATCGATGGCGACACCGTGCTCGCCGAAGGCGTGGTACGCAAGACCGTGCCGTGGTTCCAACTGTTCGGCAACGTCGGTGGCCTGACCACCAACGAATTCTGCGAAGTGCGCGGCGGCTACATCATGAGCGAATGGCACAAGCTGCGCTTCGCCCAGCGCCACATCAACATGTGCTCCATGGCCCTGTCCAAGCGCGTGCTGACCATGACCGGTCGCATGTCGGTGTTCCGCGCCAGCGTGGTCACCGACCCGGGCTTTATCGCCGACGTGGAAAGCGACTCGCTGCAACACTGGCGCCTGGGCCGTTTCAAGTTCCTCACCGGTGACGACAAGTCCAGCTGGTTCAGCCTGATGCGCCTGGGCTACGACACGTTCTACGTGCCGGACGCCGCGATCAACACCGTGGAACACCCGCCGGAAAAGAGCTTTATCAAGGCCAGCCGCAAGCTGATGTTCCGCTGGTACGGCAACAACCTGCGCCAGAACTCCCGTGCACTGGGCCTGGGCGTACGCCGCCTGGGTCTGTTCACCAGCGTGGTGCTGTTCGACCAGCGCGTGTCGATGTGGACCTCCCTGCTCGGCCTGACCGTGGCAATCATCGCCACCTTCAAGTACGGCGGCGCGTTCATCCTCGCGTACCTGCTGTGGATCGGCATCACCCGCCTGATTCTCACACTGCTGCTGTCGTGCTCCGGGCACAAGATCGGCCCGGCCTACCCGCTGATTCTCTATTACAACCAGATCATGGGCGCACTGGTGAAGATCTACGTGTTCTTCCGCCTTGATCAACAGTCCTGGACCCGCCAGGACACCAAACTGACCCGCGATTTGGCCAGCTTTCAACGTTGGTTCAACACCTGGTCGTCTCGGACCATGACCTTCTCCGCCGGCAGCATCTTTGTTGCCGTGTTGCTGATGATGGTCTGACCCTGCCAAGCCTGAATTAACTAGGAACTAGAACATTATGAACAGCCAAGTAAACGCCAACGTTGTCCACGAATCCGAAGCCCAGCGCCAGCACGCCCGAGTCAAAATCCCGGCCAAGCTGCGCTTCTTCAACAGCGACCGCACGCCGACCGAAGCACGCGTGATCGACCTGTCCGCCGGCGGCCTGGCGTTCACCGCCACCCAGCCGCTCACCGTCGGCCAGGTGCACAAGGGCCGCCTGCAGTTCGTGATCGACAACCTCGGCCTGGCCATGGACGTGGAGCTGCAGATCCGCTCCTACGACCGCCAGAGCGGCCGTACCGGTTGCCAGTTTCAAAACCTGGAACCCCAGGATATTTCCACCCTGCGCCACCTGATCACCTCGCACTTGTCCGGTGACATCGTGACCATGGGCGACGTGCTGGCGACCCTGCAACGCGACAACTTCACCAAGGCACGCAAGGTCAAGGACGGCGGCAGTGGCATGAGCTTTTTCGGCCGCCTGCGCGCCGTGACGTTCAGCCTGGCTATCTTCCTGGTCGGCCTGGCCGCGTTCGGGTTCGTGTTCAAATCCATCTACGGCATGTACTTCGTCAGCCACGCCCAGGCGGCCTCGTCAGCGTACCCGGCATGAACGTAACCATGCCGCGCGACGGCACCGTGCAAAGCCTGCTCAAAGGTGACGCCGTAGCCGCCAAAGGCGCGCCGCTGGCAACCTTCAGCACCAGCATGCTCGACGTGCTCAAGGGCCATCTGGACGAAGACCAACTGCAACCGGCCAAGGTTGAAGAGCTGTTCGGCAAGCAAATGACCGGCACCCTGACCTCGCCGTGCGATTGCGTGGTTGCCCAGCAACTGGTCGCCGACGGCCAGTACGCCAGCAAGGGCGACGTGATCTTCCAACTGGTGCCACGCGGCAGCCAGGCCAACGTGGAAGCACGCTTCACCTATCGCCAGTTCGGTGACGTACGCCCAGGCACGCCAGTGACCTTCCAGGTCGCCGACGAAGAACAAGTGCGCACCGGCACCATCGTCAGCAGCACCAGCCTGAACAGCGCCGACCTGTCCTCCGATATCCGCGTGCAAATCAAGCCTGACGCACCACTGGACAGCACCTACGCCGGTCGCCCGGTGGAAGTCACCAGCGACCGTGGCCCATCGCTGAACTGGCTGATCGACAAAGCCATGGCTCACGGTCTGTAAGCGAGGACATGCCTGTGAACCCTATTCCAACAACACAATCCCTGTGGGAGCGGGCTTGCTGTGGCGAGGGAGCTTGCTCCCGCTCGACAGCGCAGCTGGAGCCGGCTCTTGGAGGCGCTCCGCACCCCAGCGGGAGCAAGCTGCCTCGCCACAAAGGCAGTGCCCACTTTGGTTCGGTAGCGTTGATCGCCCTAGCAATCAGCCTCGCCGGTTGCGCCGGCCTGCCCGACCAACGCCTGGCCAACGAAGCATTGAAGCGCGGCGACACCGTCACCGCCCAACAGAATTACCAGCAACTGGCAGAGCTGGGTTACAGCGAAGCCCAGGTGGGCCTGGCCGATATCCAGGTCGGCACCCGCGACCCGGCACAGATCAAACAGGCCGAGGCCACTTATCGCGCAGCGGCAGAGACCTCGCCGCGTGCCCAGGCGCGCCTGGGTCGTCTGCTGGTGGCCAAGCCCGGCAGCACCGAAGCCGAACACCATGAAGCCGAAGGCCTGCTGAAAAAAGCCTTTGCCAATGGCGAAGGCAACACCCTGATCCCGCTGGCGATGCTGTACCTGCAATACCCGCACAGCTTCCCCAACGTGAACGCCCAGCAGCAGATCAGTAAATGGCAAGCCGCCGGTTACCCGGAGGCAGGCCTGGCCCAGGTGCTGCTGTATCGCACCCAGGACACCTACGACCAGCACTTGGATGATGTGGAGCGCATCTGCAAGGCCGCGCTGCACACCACCGACATCTGCTATGTCGAACTGGCCACGGTCTACCAGAAAAAACAGCAGCCGGAGAAACAGGCCGAACTGCTCAAGCAGATGGAAGCCGGCTACAGCGTGGGTACCGTCACCGCCCAGCGGGTCGACAGCGTCGCCCGCGTGCTCGGCGATGCGACCCTGGGCACCCCGGACGAAAAAACCGCCCAGGCCCTGCTGGAAAAAATCGCGCCTGGCTACCCGGCGTCCTGGGTCAGCCTGGCGCAACTGCTCTACGATTTCCCGGAACTGGGCGACGTCGACCAGATGATGAAGTACCTCGACAACGGCCGCGCCGCCGACCAGCCACGCGCCGAACTGCTGCTGGGCAAGCTCTATTACGAAGGCAAGTGGGTGCCGGCAGACGCCAAGGCTGCGCAAGCGCACTTCGAAAAAGCCGTGGGCCGTGAAGTGGCCGCCGATTACTACCTCGGCCAGATCTACCGCCGTGGCTACCTGGGCAAGGTCTACCCGCAAAAAGCCCTGGACCACCTGCTGACCGCTGCGCGTAACGGCCAGAACAGCGCCGACTTCGCTATCGCGCAACTGTTTTCCCAAGGCAAGGGCACCAAGCCCGACCCCATCAACGCCTATGTCTTCAGCCAGTTGGCCAAGGCCCAGGACACCCCGGAAGCCAATGACCTGGCGGCCCAGCTCGAAGCGCCCCTGACGCCGGAACAACGCGCCCAGGGCCAACGCCTGGTGCAACAGGAACTGGCTGCGCGCGGCACCCTGGCCCAGAGCACGTTGCAACTGCACGCCCTGGATGAAGAAGACGACGGCGAGGAATCCCTATGAAGCTCAATCCATTCGTCAAGGCCGGTATCGGCCTGACCTTCGCCCTGCTTTGGTCGTGCCCGACCCTGGCGGCGCTGACCGAAGCCAAGAACTTCGGCCTGGAAGTCAAAATCACCGGCCAGTCCGAAGACGACCGTGACCTCGGCACGCAGAAAGGCGGCGACGTCAACGGCGTCGGTATCGACCTGCGCCCCTGGATCTACGGCGAAAGCGGCAACTGGAGCGCCTACGCCATGGGCCAGGCCGTTGCTTCCAGCGACATCATCGAGACCGACACCCTGCAACAGTCGGCCGATGACGAAAACCAGCAGACCAGCAACAGCGACCGCAAGACCAAGAAAAACTACCTGGCCATGCGCGAGTTCTGGGTCGGCTACAGCGGCTTCACGCCCTACCCCGGCGAGATCCTCAAGCTCGGCCGCCAGCGCCTGCGCAATGACGACGGCCAATGGCGCGACACCAACATCGAAGCGCTGAACTGGACCTTCGACACCACCTTGCTCAAGGCCAATGTCGGCGTCGCCGAGCGTTTCAGCGAATACCGTACCGACCTCAAGGAACTGTCGCCCAAGGACAAGGACCGCCAGCACCTCTACGCCGACGCGTCCTACCAGTGGACGCCGGGGCAGTGGATCGGCCTGCGCGGTCACCACACCCATGACAACGGCAAGCTCGACTATCCGCAACCGGGCGTGCCCACCGACTCGCTGGACAAGCGCGAGAACGGCGACCTGACCTGGCTCGGCATCGAAGCCAACAGCGACGCTTATAGCTGGCGCAACACTAACACCGTCAACTACTGGGCCAGCATCACCGGCATGCGTGGCGACCGCGACAGCGTCAACGCGTTGAACGCCGACGGCACTCGCCCCACCAACGCCAAGCGCAGCGATGACGTGAGCGGTTGGGCCACCGACCTGGGCATCCGCCTGCGTCTCGACCCGCAGTGGCAAGTGGGTGCGGCCTATGCCCGCGCCAGCGCCGAGTACGAGCAGAACGGCCTGCAAAGCAACCGTTCGAACTGGACCGGCACCCAGTCTCGCGTGCACCGCTTCGGCGAAGCGTTCCGTGGCGAGATGAACAACATGCAGTCCATGAGCCTGTTCGGTTCCTGGCAACTGCGCGAGGACTACGACGCAAGCCTGGTGTACCACAAGTTCTGGCGCGTCGACGGCAACAAGCCGGTGGGCAGCAACGGCATCGATGCGGTGCAGAACAACACCGATGACGTAACCGGCGCGATCCTGTCCAGCACTTCCCTGCCGCTTGAAGACGGCAAGAAAGACCTGGGTCAGGAGATGGACCTGGTGGTCACCAAGTACTTCAAGACCGGCCTGTTGCCTGCCGCGTTGAGCCAGTCGGTCGAAGAGCCGTCGGCGCTGGTGCGCTTTCGTGCCGGGGTGTTCAAGCCGGGCGACGCCTACGGCAGCCAGGTCGACTCGTACATGCACCGCGCCTTTGTCGACGTGATCTGGAAATTCTGATGGGAGCCTGTGCAATGAATGCTCAAAGCCTACTCGTCGCGGCAATGCTGATGGCCAGCACCACAGCGTTTGCCGATACGGCGGCCAAGGCGCCGACCATCGCCAAGGAACTCCAGCAGGCCAAGACCTACACCATTTCCAGCCCGCCGACCGCGCCGCTGGAAATGGTCAAGCCGGCCCTGCCCGACCTGTCGGGTTACACCAGTGCGGCCATTGAGAAAAAGATCGTGCGCGGCAAACCCGGAAAAATCAGCATCCGCCGCATGATGCAGGAAGACGCGCTCAAGGACTTTATCGGCGGCGATAACAAAATGGCCGAATGGGTAGTGCGCCAGCACGGCATTCCCCAGGCAATCTTCGTCGACGACGGCTACATGAACCTCAAGGACCTGCTCGGCAAAGTGCCCAAGCAGTACCTGAGCGAAACCTCGCCGGGGGTGTTCCTGGCCAAGTTGCCGATTGTGGTCGGGCGCAAAGGCATCCTGGAGATCGATAAGAAAACCCAGGAACTGCGCCTGTCCCAGCAAGCCGGTTCGTTCCTGATCAACGACGGCCAGCTGTTCGTGCGCGACACCAAGATCACCGGTTGGGACGAGAAGGCCAATGGCCCGGCGCTGTTCAAGTCGCCCAAGGAATTTCGCCCATTCCTGCTGGCCTGGGGCGGCACCGAGACCTACATCGCCAACAGCAAGATGGCCAGTTTCGGCTACGCCAACAGTAAGTCGTACGGCGTGAGTATTTCGCAGTACACGCCGAACATGGCCAAGGTGCTCAAGCGTGCGGAACCGACCGGTTGGATCATCGACTCCGAGTTCTCGGACATGTGGTACGGCTTCTACTGCTACGAAACCACCGGCTTTGTGATCAAGGGCAACACCTACAAAGACAACATCGTCTACGGCATTGACCCCCACGACCGTTCCCACGGCCTGATCATCGCGGACAACACCGTGTACGGCACCAAGAAGAAGCACGGCATCATTATTTCCCGGGAAGTGAACGACAGCTTCATCTTCAACAACCGCAGCTACGACAACAAGCTCTCGGGCCTGGTGATCGACCGTAACAGCGTGAACAACCTGATCGCCGACAACGAGATCTACCGCAACCACACCGACGGCATCACCCTCTATGAGAGCGGTGACAACCTGCTGTGGGGCAACAAGGTGATCAGCAACCGTCGTCACGGCATTCGCGTGCGTAACAGCGTGAACATCAAGCTGTACGAGAACACCGCCATGGCCAACGGCCTGACCGGCGTGTACGGCCACATCAAGGATCTGACCGACACCGACCGTGACATCGCCCTCGACCCGTTCGATGCCAAGGTTTCGCTGATCGTGGTCGGCGGTGAGCTGGCGGGTAACGGCAGCGGGCCGCTGTCCATCGATTCGCCGTTGAGCATCGAGCTGTACCGCGTGTCGATGCTGGCGCCGACCAAATCCAGCGGCATCAGCTTCTCCGGTGTTCTTGGCGATCGCCAGGAAGAGATTCTCGACCTGCTGGTGCGCCAGCAGAAAGCCGTGCTGATCGACCCTGTCGAACGCCAGACCGAAATGCAGGACTGAGGATGACCCTTATGCACCCACACATGATCAAACTGCTGAGCCTCTCGGGTCTGACCCTCGGCCTGCTCGCGGCCAGCCAGGGCGTACGCGCCGATGAGGTGAAAGCCCCGACCTTCACCGCCGAACCGTGCTGCAGCCTGTGCCCGGCCGCCCATGACGCGAAGAACTACACCACGCGCTACCAGCAGAACTTCACCACCCTGGTGCAAGCCCAGGGCGACTGGCTGTTCCGGACCCAGGAAGACTTGCGCACCGAATTCGACACCAGCCCCGCCGGCTACAAACGCCTGCAACAGCTGCACGATGCGTTCAAAAGCAAGGGCGTGGAACTGGTGCTGGTCTACCAGCCGACCCGTGGCCTGGTGAACCGCAACAAGCTCAACCCGGAAGAAAAAGCCTCGTACGACTTCGACAAGGCCCTGGGCAACTACAAGACCATGCTCGGCCGTTTCGCCAAGATGGGCTACGTGGTGCCGGACCTGTCGCCGTTGACCAATGAGCAACTGCCGGATGAATTGCCGGCCCACGATTTCTATTTCCGCGGCGACCAGCACTGGACCCCGTACGGCGCCCAGCGCACCGCAAAAATCGTCGCGGCCAAGGTCAAAAAACTGCCTGAATTCGCCGAGATTCCCAAGCGCGAATTCGAGACCAAGCGCTCCGGGCGCATGGGCAAGACCGGTACCCTGCACAACATGGCCGGGCAACTGTGCGGCACCAGCTACGCGATCCAGTACATGGACCAGTTCACCACCGAGCCCAAGGGCGAAGCGGGCGACGGCGACCTGTTCGGCGATTCGGGCAACCCGCAGATCACCCTGGTGGGCACCAGTCACAGCGGCAAGAACTACAACTTCGCCGGGTTCCTGGAAGAAGAAATCGGCGCCGACATCCTCAACGTTGCTTTCCCCGGCGGTGGCCTGGAAGGTTCGATGATCCAGTACCTGGGCAGCGAAGAATTCCAGAAAAACCCGCCGAAAATCCTGATCTGGGAATTCTCGCCGCTGTATCGCCTGGACCAGGAAACCATCTACCGCCAAATGATGGCGCTGCTCGACAACGGCTGCGAAGGCAAGACCGCGCAGATGAGCGCGAGCACCACGCTCAAACCCGGCAAGAACGAATTGATGGTCAACAGCTCGAACAAAGACCTGCGTAATGCCAATCACCAGGTCGATATCCGCTTCGCCGATCCGTCGGTGAAAACCTTGCAAGCCACCCTCTGGTACATGAACGGGCGCCACGAGGACATCAAGATCGAGAAACCCGAAACATCCGATACAGACGGGCGTTTCGCCTTTGAACTGCGCACCGATGAAGACTGGGCCTCGCAGAACTTGCTGGCCGTGGAAGTGCAGGGCCCTGAAGCGGGCGCTGCCGCGCAGAAAGTCGAAGCGAAAATTTGCACACGCAACGTATTCCCGGCCGGTGGTCAACAGACCGCCTCAACCGGGCAATGAGGTTACCTATGCAGAAGTTATTGATGCCAACACTGCTGGGCCTGGCGATGTTTGCCGGTTCAGTCAACGCCGCCGCCCCGCTGCGTCCGCCCCAGGGCTATTTCGCACCGATCGAATCGCTCAAGACCGGCGCCTCCAAGGAAAGCTGCGACAGCATGCCGACGCCCTATACCGGGCCTCTGCAATTTCGCAGCAAGTACGAAGGCTCCGATAAGGCCCGTTCGACGCTGAATGTGCAGTCGGAAAAAGCCTTTCGCGACAGCACCGCCGACATCACCAAGCTGGAAAAAGACACCAGCAAGCGCGTGATGCAGTTCATGCGCGACGGCCGTCCGGAGCAGCTCGAATGCACGCTGAACTGGCTGGTGTCATGGGCCAAGGCCGATGCGTTGATGTCCAAGGACTTCAACCACACCGGCAAGTCCATGCGCAAATGGGCGCTGGGCAGCATGGCCTCGGCGTACGTGCGCCTGAAGTTCTCCGACTCGCACCCGTTGGCCAACCACCAGCAGGAATCGCAACTGATCGAAGCCTGGTTCAACAAACTGGCCGATCAGGTGGTCAGCGACTGGGACAACCTGCCGCTGGAAAAAACCAACAACCATTCCTACTGGGCCGCCTGGTCGGTGATGGCGACCTCCATCGCCACCAACCGTCGCGACCTGTTTGACTGGGCCGTCAAGGAATACAAGGTCGGCGTCAACCAGGTCGACGACCAGGGCTTTTTGCCCAACGAATTGAAGCGTCAGCAACGCGCCTTGTCGTACCACAACTACGCCCTGCCGCCGCTGTCGATGATCGCCAGTTTTGCCCTGGTCAACGGCGTGGACCTGCGCCAGGAAAACAACAGCGCGCTCAAGCGCCTGGGCGACAAAGTACTGGCTGGGGTCAAGGACCCGGAAATCTTCGAGCAGAAGAACGGCAAGGAACAGGACATGAAAGACCTCAAGGAGGACATGAAATATGCCTGGCTTGAGCCGTTCTGCACCCTCTACACCTGCGCTCCGGATGTGATCGAACGCAAGCACGGGATGCAACCGTTCAAGACCTTCCGCCTGGGGGGTGACCTGACCAAGGTCTACGACCCGGCGCATGAGAAAGGCAACAAAGGTTCCTGAGCGAACTCGGTAAAAAATGTGGGAGGGGGCTTGCCCCCGATAGCGGTGTATCAATTGATACATCCGGTGACTGACTCACCGCCATCGGGG
>NZ_JAFHKI010000030.1 GCF_016937615.1 Pseudomonas lactucae
TATCAGGTTAGAAATTACTGGCTGACCCACCGCCATCGGGGCAACGCCCCTCCCACAGTTTTGATCGCCTTTCGTCAGGTCAATCGTTGAACTGGTAGTGCAGCTCGTTATCCCGACTGCTGATGCGCACCCCCGCCAACGCCTTGCCTTCGAGCATGCGCGTGAGGAACTCACGGCTCATGTCCGGCAGCAGGCTGTTGGTGAGGATGGTGTCGATCATGCGTCCGCCGCTTTCGGTCTCGGTGCAGCGCGAGACGATCAGGTCGACCACCGCGTCGTCGTAGTCGAAGGCCACCTTGTGGGTGTTCTCCACGCGCTTCTTGATGCGGTTCAGTTGCAGGCGGGTAATCGCCTTGAGCATCTCGTCACTCAGCGGGTAGTACGGAATAGTCACCAGGCGCCCGAGCAGGGCCGGCGGGAAAATCTCCAGCAACGGCTGGCGCAGGGCCTTGGCGATTTCTTCCGGTTCGGGAATGTTCGCCGGGTCTTTGCACACGTGGGAAATCAGCTCGGTGCCGGCGTTGGTGGTCAGCAGGATCAGGGTGTTCTTGAAGTCGATCACCCGGCCTTCGCCGTCTTCCATCACGCCCTTGTCGAACACCTGGAAGAAAATTTCATGCACGTCCGGGTGGGCTTTTTCCACCTCGTCCAGCAGCACCACGCTGTAGGGTTTGCGCCGCACCGCTTCGGTCAGCACGCCGCCTTCGCCGTAGCCGATATAACCCGGTGGCGCGCCCTTGAGGGTCGACACCGTGTGGGCTTCCTGGAACTCGCTCATATTGATGGTGATGACATTCTGCTCGCCGCCGTACATGGCTTCAGCCAGGGCCAGTGCGGTTTCGGTCTTGCCCACGCCGGAGGTGCCGGCGAGCATGAACACGCCAATCGGCTTGCTCGGGTTGTCGAGGCCGGCGCGGGAAGTCTGGATGCGCTTGGCGATCATCTGCAAGGCATGGTCCTGGCCGATGATGCGTTTTTTCAGGTGTTGGTCGAGGTTGAGCACGGTTTCCAGCTCGTTGCGCGCCATGCGGCCCACCGGAATCCCGGTCCAGTCGGCGACCACCGAGGCCACGGCCTGGTAATCCACGGTCGGCAGGATCAACGGGGTTTCGCCTTGCAGCGCGGTGAGGCGCTGCTGCAGGTCGACCAATTGCGTACGCAATTCATCGCTGCCGCTGTCCACCACACCCGCTTTTTCACGCAGGGTCGCGCGGGTCGCGAGCAACTCATCCACCAGGGTTTTCTCTTCGGCCCAACGGCTTTCCAGCGTGGCCAGGCGCTCACGCTCGGCGCTCAGCAAGGCTTCGCTGTTGCTCTGGCGCGCACCGATGGCGATACCAATCGCATGCTCACGGGCGATGATTTGCAGCTCGGTTTCCAGGGCTTCGATACGGCGGCGGCTGTCGTCCACTTCGGCCGGTACGGCGTGCAGGCTGATGGCGACGCGGGCGCAGGCGGTGTCCAGCAGGCTCACGGATTTGTCCGGCAACTGGCGCGCCGGAATATAGCGGTGGGACAGCTTCACCGAGGCTTCCAGGGCTTCGTCGAGAATCTGCACCTGGTGGTGTTTTTCCATGGTCGAGGCCACGCCGCGCATCATCAGCAGGGCTTTGTCCTCCGACGGTTCGGCAACCTGCACCACCTGGAAACGCCGGGTCAGCGCCGGGTCTTTTTCGATGTGTTTTTTGTACTCGGCCCAGGTCGTGGCCGCTACGGTGCGCAGGGTGCCGCGCGCCAACGCGGGTTTGAGCAGGTTGGCCGCATCGCCTGTGCCGGCGGCGCCACCGGCACCTACCAGGGTGTGGGCTTCGTCGATGAACAGGATGATCGGCTTGGGCGAGGCCTGCACGTCTTCGATAACCTGGCGCAGGCGCTGTTCGAACTCGCCTTTCATGCTGGCGCCGGCTTGCAGCAGGCCCACGTCGAGGCTGCGCAGCTCCACGTCTTTCAAGGCGGGCGGTACGTCGCCGGCAACGATGCGCAGGGCAAAACCTTCGACCACGGCGGTCTTGCCGACGCCGGCCTCACCGGTGAGGATCGGGTTGTTCTGGCGCCGACGCATGAGGATATCCACCAACTGACGGATCTCTTCGTCACGGCCGACGATCGGGTCGAGCTTGCCGCTACGGGCCTGTTCGGTCAGGTCCACGGTAAAGCGCTTGAGCGCTTCCTGCTTGCCCATCGCACTCGGCGCCATGGCGCCGCTGGCTTCGCCCGGCACGGCGCCGGCATTGAAACCGTCGCTGGCAGTCAGGGCGTTTTCCGGCGAGTCGCCGACGTACTCGTCAAAACGTTCGCTCAGGGCTTCGGCCTTGATCTTGTCGAACTCCGACGACAAGCCCAGCAGCGCATGGCGCAGGCTCGGCGTCTTGAGGATGCCCAGCACCAGGTAACCGGTGCGCACCTGGCTTTCGCCGAACATCAGGCTGCCGTACACCCAGCCGCGCTCGACGGCTTCTTCCACATGGGACGACAGGTCGGTGATCGACGTCGAGCCACGCGGCAGCCGGTCCAGGGCCTCGGTGAGGTCGCGGGCCAGGCGTGCCGGTTCCACGTTGAACTGGCGGATGATGCGGTGCAGGTCCGAGTCCTGCAGTTGCAGCAACTGGTGGAACCAGTGAGCCAGTTCCACATACGGGTTGCCCCGCAGTTTGCAGAACACGGTGGCGGCTTCGATGGCCTTGTAGGCCACACTGTTGAGTTTGCCGAACAGTGCGGCGCGACTGATTTCACCCATGCTCTGGATTCCTTGAGGTGGTGGCTTGATCGGCGTAGTGCCGGGCCAGGATTAGGTCGTTGGCGTCATGCTCAGGGTTACCGAGCCAGGTATTGAAGCCCAGGCGGAACTGGCCGTTGAGTTGCAGCGCCGGGACTTCGGGTTGTTGCAAAACCAGGTTGAGGTCCCAGTCCAGTTCATGGCCCAGGTACTCGGCCACCCACGCCACCAGTTCGTTGAACGGCTGATGGCCGGGCAGCATGCCCATATAATCGTCGAGCGTAAGCGGGCCCAGGCGGATGCGGAATTTATGCTGGCGGTCCCACACATGGCTACCCAGGCAAAAGTCCACGCCCAGGCGGTTGGCGCTCACACCGATGCGGCTGCGCTCGGGCAGTTCCAGCCATTGGCCGACGTACTCTTCGATCTCCACCGGCAGGCCGAAATACTCGCTGAGAATCGCCTTGAGGCCATCCGGGTAGCGGGTTTGCGCCGACAGGTGGCCGCTGTAATGCAGTTTCGCGGTGTCGGGAATCAGCCCCTGGTTGAGCAGGCTCGGCATGCCCCGCCCACTCAAGGCGGCGAGGCGCGCGGACCAATAGTCATCGTCCGGGCGGTCGTGGCTGATTGTCGGCCGCGCCTCGGCCCAGGCCCGATAAAACAGGCTGAGCAGGCGATGGTGGAACACGTCCAGGAACTGTTTGCTGGTGCTGTCGGCGTTGTTGCGCTGGCGTTCGCGCACGTACTCGGTGATGTGCAACGGCAGCGGGCCGTTGGGGCCGCCGAGACCGAAGAAGAACTGCTCCAGCCGCGCCGGCTTGCCATCGCCACCGGGTTCGACCGAGGCCAGGGTGGCCGGGGCGAAGGTGCAATCGGCCTGTTGTCCCAGGCGCAGCGGATCATCCGCCAGGCGCAGGGAATGACCCAGGCGCGGCAGGTGTGGCGATTCGCACTCGATACGCCGCAGCGCCTGGAAGAAATCGTATTCCCAGGGCGCCTGATGCATCGCATCGAGGGTACTCACAGGGTCGGACGACGTCCGGGCTTGGCTTTCCATCGCATGATCTCGCCGCGTTCGGTGGTACGGATCACCGTCTCGGTAAAACTGTTGATCGACACGTAGCGTGCCAGGAAGCGTTCCAGTACAGCACCGAGCAGGAACACGCCGGTGCCGCGAAACGCGTTTTCATCGAATTCCAGGGTAATTTCCAGGCCCCGCCCAAACACAATCGGGCCGGGCATCGGCAGGCGCCGGGTCACGGCTTTGCTGCTGACTTCGCGCAGGCCTTCGATCTGCAATTGCAGGGCCGCGTCGTTGCTGTCGCCATACAGGCGCAGCAGTTCACGCAAGGCGCCGGCGCCCTGGCCCTGTTCGCTCAACGACAGGTAGTTGAGCGACAACTGGCTGATCAGGCGCCAGGCCTTGGCGTCATGCGCATGGCTGGCGCGCGGGCGGCTGGGGCCGGCGACGCAACGCACGGCCAGTACCGGCGCGCTGTCGGCCAGGGTGAAGTCGGTCTTGCTGTTGCCCACGCTCATGAACAGCGGCAGGTCGCGGTTGGTGCACAAGGCGGTCACGCCGAGTTGGCGCAGGTCATGGCGATACGGCGCCTGGCGGCTGTCCACCAGGCTGACGAAGGTTTCGCTGCCCACGTAGGTCGAGCGCGGGCCGTTACGGCGCTGGTCGCTGGACAATACGCGTGGCTCGCGTCGCACCGTGTAATACGCCTGGTCGCGGCCATAGCGGGAAGGGTCGCGTACCGCGTAGAACGGCAAAAACGGCTGCTCCGGCCCGGTGCCGTGGCCGGTGATGCCGGTCAACGAGTGAATCTCGAAATCCATCGGCCGCGTGCGGTCGGCAATCACGTGGTGTTCGTTGACCCGGTCGGACAAGTGGATCCGGTCCACGCGTTTGGGAAACAGGTTGATCGCCGGCGTGCAGAACGGCAGGAACTGCGCCGCGCCGACGCTGCCTTCCAGGCTCGGCTCGTGGCGGTCGAACAGCACGATCAGCTCCAGTTCCTGGCCGTCGCAGCGTTTGACCGCGCGGCTCAGCTCGGCGAATTCGACGAACAGGTAGCGGTGGGGCAGGGCGAAGTACTCCTGCAACAGCCGATAGCCCTGGAACGCCCGCGCCACCACCGGCATGGCCGCGTCGGCATCGTCAAAGCCACGCGAGCGCAACGCGTCTTGTGGCAAGCGCTCGACCCAGTCACCGCCGGGCTTGCGTGCAAACACCGCGCAGGCGTTGCCCAGCAGTTGTTCGTAGAGGCGGAACGGTTGCTCGTCGGCGCGCTGAGGTACAGCGGCAGGTTGTCCAGGTCGAGGCTGTTGAACGGCAATTCGGCGCCGGTGCGCAGGGTCAGGCGCAAGCCCGCCTTGGCTTTGGGCTCGCTGGCGGCCAAGCGTCCGAGCACGGCGGCGGGGTTGCCGAAGTATTCGGCGCTGCTGACCTGCAACGGCCACAACGTCACCGGGTGCGCGGTGCGGTACTCGCAGCAGGTCTGGGTTTCGCGGCTCAGGGCGGCACGCAATACGCTGTCGCGGGGCAGGGGGAAACCGCTGGCGAGGGAGCCTTCGTCGGGGTCGGTCTGCAGTTGCACCACGGTCATCGACGGGGTCGGCGCCAGGTAGTGCGGGTAGGCGATTTCCAGCAGGTTGTGGGTGAAGGTCGGGTACTCGGCGTCAAGCTTGAGTTGCACGCGGGCCGTGAGGTAGGCAAAACCTTCGAGCAAACGTTCGACGTACGGGTCGGCGCAGTCCATGCCGGACAGGGTCAGCCGACTGGCGATCTTCGGGTATTCCTTGGCGAACTCGGCGGCGCTTTCGCGCACGTGGTGCAGTTCCTGGTTGTACAGTTCCAGCAGGCGCGGGTTCATGGGCGTCTCCGCTGGTCGGCGTTCACCACGCGCACATGGCCGGACTCCAGGTCCAGGTCGGTTTGCAGCAGCAGGCGCAACGGCACCGGCTGTGCCCACAGGTCGCCTTCGATCTCGAAACTCAGCGCGTTGTGGTTCATCTCGCCCTGGCCGACACGGGCTTTGACGCGCAACGTGTGGCGCAGAATGCGCGGCTCGAACGTCGCAATGGCCTGGTAGATCAGGGCTTCCAGGGCCTTGATGTCGACACTGGAAACGCTGTTGCCCGCCAGCGCCGGCAGGCCGTAATTGACCACTGAGGTGCCGGCCGCGGTGTGCAGGGTGGCATCGGCATCGAGCAACGACGTGGTGTTGAGCAGCCACGCCAGGTCGCGCAGTACCGAGGCTTTCAATTGGGTCAGGGACAGCACGCGTTTGTCGGCGCTTTCCTTCGGGTTGGTCGGATCGTCGTCGGTCAACCGGTCCAACAGGGACGGTTGCAGACGGTCGCGGGAAGCGATTTCAGTTACCACCAAAGCAGCTCCACGGACGGGTTGCGAGAGGGACAAAATGCTGCACTTGAGACCGTAGTGCCGTGGCGCAGGGCCACGGCACCAGGGCTATCAGCGCTTGGTGTTGGAACGGATGTTCCAGCCAAACTTGACCGCGCCGCCGTCTTTGGTGCCGTCGGCTTTCTGTGGCTGGTAGTCCACCATCACTTGGGCGAAGTTCAGGGTGACGTTTTCGGTCAGGCGGTCATCGGTGCCCGAACCGCCGGTGCTCAGCGACGTTACCAGTACTTCTTCCAGGTTGATCACCATGTACTCGACCTGGCTTTCGCCACCGGCCTTGCGCACGGTCAGCTTGACCTTGTCGATGTGCTTGCCGCTGGCGCACAGCATCATCAGGTTTGGCGAAGCCTTGTCGACGTACTTGGTCAGCGACAGGTCCTGGATGTTCACCTTGCCCGCACCGCCGCCACCGCCTACGTGCATGTTGCCGGACTGGGACATGCCCCAGCTCCAGTTCAGCACGTCGATTTCGTCCTTGTGGGCCTTGTCCATGGACTCGCCCTTGATGTCGCCGATCTTGATGAAAATATCAACAGCCATGTTTTCTCCCTGTGTGGCACCGGCCACTTGATTTGGTTTGTGTGGAGGTGCCCCGACTGTCAGGCAACTCGGTCTGTCAGTCAAACCGAGGTGATGCTATCGGGAGCAAGCCCCCTCCCACAGAAGAGCAAGTTACTTACGCGCCTTTTGCAGATGGCAGCTTCGATACCAGG
>NZ_JAFHKI010000031.1 GCF_016937615.1 Pseudomonas lactucae
AGTTGCAAGACATGTAAGCGTCAAAATGTGGGAGGGCTTGCCCCCGATAGCGGTGGATCAGCCAGCTTATTTATAGCTGACACACCGTCATCGGGGGCAAGCCCCCTCCCACATTTTGACCGCAGTGCATCAGATCAGTACCGGGCGCCCGTCAATTCGTCACGGGAGCGAGCTCCCTCGCCACGGGTTCAAAGTCGCATCCCAGATGTGTAGATACCTATGCCCGCGCAGGGCAAGCCCGCTCACCACAATCACTACCCGGCCAGCAACCCGGTACTTACCGCCACAATCAGAACCCCCCCCAGCAGCGCCCGGTAGATCACGAACGGCCAGGTGGAAAAGCGCTCCAGAAACTTCATCAGGCCCCAGATCGCAAAGAACGCCGAGATGCTGGCCACCACCAGCCCGAACAGCAGATGCGGCCAGGCGTGGGGCGGCAAGTCGGCGTGCAGCAGCACCCACAGTTCTTTCAAACCGGCAAGCGCGATGGCGGGCAACCCCAGCAGGAACGAAAAACGTGCGGCTTCTTCGCGCTTGAAGTTCAGGAACAGCGCGGCGGTCAAGGTTGAGCCGGAACGTGATACGCCAGGAATCAACGCGCCAATCTGCGCGATACCCACGATCAATGCATCGCGCAGGCGCATCTGGCCCACTTCGCGGGTATGCCGCGCACGCAACTCGGCCGCCGCCAGCAATACCGCCATCACCAGACAGGCAATGCCAATCACCATCAGCCCGCGCAACGGCGAGTTGCACGCGTTCAAGGTCGAAGACAGCACCAGGCCGGCGATGCAGATAGGTATCGTCGCCAGCACGATCGCCACCGCCAGCTTGAACCAGCGGTCGTTATAGTCACCTCGGCGCACCGCACCGATGCTGCCCGTGGTCACCTGGCGGACATCGCGCCAGAAATAGCTCACCACCGCCGCCAGCGCCGCCAATTGCATCGCCGCCGAAAACGCCGAGCCGGGGTCTTGCCAGCCGAGCAGGGCGGGGACCACACGCATGTGGGCGGTGGAGGACACCGGCAGCAATTCGGTAATGCCCTGGATCACTCCCAGGATGAAGATCTGCAGGTAATCCAGGGACGCAAAGCCCACATCCAGGCCGGCGGAACAGACGTTCGTCAAAATAGGTGTCCTTGAGAAAGGGGATTTTGGCGAAGTTTATTCGAAATGTTTCAGCGCTTCGGCAAGGGCGCGCGGCTATTTGCAATCGGTTCAGCCAATAGAAAGGTTCGCCGCTGTATTGGACTGTTCCGGCGATTTGTGAACAATGGCGCCCTGCGTTTTTTCACTGAGAGCCCCATGCCTGAAACCACTGTCGAACTGATTCAGACCGGCCCTGAAGAGGCCCAACTGATCCGCAACCTTTACCAGTATTACGCCTATGAGTCCTCGGACTGGGAGCAGGAAGATGTCGAGGCCGACGGCCGCTTCTACATCCACGACGACCACCTGGCCCGCTACTGGCAAGACCCGCGCTGGAGCGCCAATCTGCTGCTGGTGGATGGCTTTATCGCCGGCTTCCTGTTGATCGAGGACAGTGAGGTGTCGGGTATCGACGCGCTGGAGCTGGCCGACCTGTTCATCCTCAAGCGCTACCGCCGCAAAGGCATTGGCCGGGCCATCGCCACCCAGGTGCTGTGCAGCGGCGAGGCCAATTGGCTGGTGCGCTTTTATGATCAGGACGAAGTGTCCCAGGCGTTCTGGCGCACGGTACTGGATAACCTGCCGCGCCCGGTGCAGACGATTGAACTTGAGGATGAGCCGCAGTTGGTGAGTTACCTGATCACGCGTGCGGCGCTGCATTAAACGCCTGCTGCATCGCCTGCGGCGGTTGCCCGAATGCGCGTAGAAACGCCTGGCGCATGCGTTCGCGGTCGCCAAAGCCGGTTTCGCGAGCCACCACTTCCACCGGATGACGGCTGGTTTCCATCATCGTCCGTGCGGCTTCCACGCGCAGGGCTTCGATGGCCTTGGCCGGGGTTTGCCCGGTTTCTTCGCGGAACACCCGGCTGAACTGGCGCGGGCTCAGCCGCGCGACATCGGCCAGGGCTTCCACCGACAGGTCGTGCGTCAGGTTCTCGCGGGCGTAGGCCAGGGCCAGTTGCACGCGGTCGGACTTGGGGTCCAGTTCCAGCAACGCCGACAATTGCGACTGCTCGCTGCCCCGGCGCTGGGCGATCACCAGTTTGCGCGCAATGCGTCGGGCCAAATCGCTGCCCAGGTCGTTCTCCACCATGGCCAGCGCCAGATCGACACCGGCGCTCATGCCGGCGCCGGTCCACACCTGGCCGTCCACCACGAACAGTTTGTCTTCTTCCAGGCGGATAGCCGGATAGCGCTTGCGGAACGCCGGGGCGTGAATCCAATGGGTGGTGGTGCGCTTGCCTTCCAGCAACCCGGCTTCGGCCAGTACAAAGATGCCCATGCACAGCGAGGCGACCCGGCGTGATTGGGCCGAGGCGGCCTTGACCAGTTCCAGCAGGTTGGCGTCCGGCAGGCGAAACTCCAGGTAGCCGCTGACGATCAGTGTGTCATAGCCCTCGGCCCGAACCGCTGAGGTGTTTACCGAAAAACCCTGGGAGGTCATCACCGCGCCGCCGCTTTCCGACACCAGGTGAAACTCATAGGCCGGCTCGCCGCGCAGCAGGTTCGCGCACTCGAACACCGAACCCAGGCTGAGGCTCAGGGATTGAAAGTTCGGGTAAACCATCAGCGCAACGCTGTGCATCGTCATTCTCCAAGGCGGCGGGAGAAGGGATTGTCGGCGGGTGCCGGGTAAACGGCAACCGACTTCGGAGCGTGTCCGGAATCCTTGCGCATCTGACATTGTGAGCGTTTGGCGCGGCCCCTAAGATTCCCTCAACGAACTAGACGACTGGTCTAATCGGACAGGTGAAACATGAACAGCGAAACCAAAAGTGCACGGCAGACCATTCTCGACACGGCCCAAGTCCTGGTCGGCCGCAAGGGGTTTTCTGCGGTGGGCCTGAACGAAATACTTCAAGCCGCCGAGGTGCCCAAGGGGTCGTTCTATCACTACTTCAGCTCCAAGGATGCGTTCGGCGTGGTGTTGCTCGACACCTACTTCGACAACTACCTGCACGGCATGCAGCAACTGTTCGACGCGCCGGGCCTGAGCCACTGCGCCAAGTTGATGTGCTATTGGCAAGCCTGGACCGACAACCAGACCGGCTGCACCGACGCGGGCAAATGCCTTGCCGTCAAATTGGGTGCGGAGGTGTCTGACCTTTCAGAGCCGATGCGCCTGGCGCTGCAGCGCGGTACGTCACGCACCATCGAATTACTCGCCACGTCCCTGCGGTGCGGCGTTGAAGATGGCTCCTTGGTGCTGGAGCACGGCCCGCGCACCCTGGCCCCTCAGCTCTACGCGTTATGGCTGGGCGCCAGTGTGATGAGCAAGATCACCCGTACGTCCGCGCCTTTCGATGAGGCGCTGCGACTGACCCGACAGCTGTTGGGTCAACCTGAACACACTGACATTCACTGATCGAGGCACTGGAACATGAAAGTATTAATGGTACTGACCTCTCACGACCAGCTTGGCGATACCGGGCGCAAGACCGGCTTCTGGCTCGAAGAGTTTGCCGCACCCTATTACGCGTTCAAGGACGCCGGTGCCGAGGTTGTCCTGGCATCCCCGGCCGGTGGCCAGCCGCCGTTGGACCCCAAGAGCGATGAGCCGGATGCGCAAACCGAGCAGACTGAGCGCTTTGGCAAGGACCCGGCCGCCCAGCAGGCCCTGGCCACCACGGTGAAGCTGGACACAGTCAACGCTGATGACTTCGACACTGTGTTCTACCCAGGCGGCCACGGCCCGCTGTGGGACCTGGCGGAGTCGCCGGTGTCCATCGCGCTGATCGAGGCCTTCGAACGGGCCGGCAAGCCAGTTGGTTTTGTCTGCCATGCGCCGGGCGCCTTGCGTCACGTCAAGGCGATCAACGGTGAGCCGTTGATCAAGGGCCGCCGCGTCACCGGGTTCTCCAATTCGGAAGAAGAAGCTGTCGGCCTGACGCAGGTGGTGCCGTTCCTGATTGAAGATGAATTCAAGCAGTTGGGTGGCAAGTATGAGAAGGGCGCCGACTGGCAGTCCTTCGTGATCGTCGATGGTTCGCTGGTCACCGGGCAGAACCCCGGCAGCTCCAGCGAGGCGGCCAAGGCCCTGCTGAAACTCACCGCTTGAATTAACTGACCGCTCCATTCATTGGCGACTCAAGAGTCGCCAATGCTTTTGCTCGCCCTGAATTTGGTATATCCCCATGAATGACCGCATTTTGAATACCCCGATAAAACTGGGCCACCATACCCTGAACAACCGCGTGGTGTTGCCACCGTTGACCCGTCAGCGCAGTGCCCAACCCGGTGATATCGCCACCGAACTGATGGCCGAGTATTACCGCCAGCGCGCCGGCGCAGGTTTCATGGTCAGCGAGGGCACGCAGATCGAGCCGCGTGGCCAGGGTTATGCGTGGACACCGGGTATCTACGCCCCGGCGCAGATCGATGGCTGGCGCAAGGTCACCGATGCGGTGCATGCCGAGGGTGGGGTGATCTTCGCCCAGTTGTGGCATGTGGGGCGGGTGTCGCATAACGCCTTGCAGCCCGGCGGCGCCGCGCCGGTGGCACCTTCTGCATTGCAGGCGTTGCAGGCCAAGGCCTTCATCGAAACTGCGCCTGGCGCCGGTGCGTTGATGCAGCCTCCGGTACCGCGTGCCTTGGCCGCGCTGGAGATCGAAGAGTTGGTCGGGTTTTACGCCCAGGCCGCGCGCAATGCGCTGGACGCCGGGTTCGACGGGGTCGAAATCCACGCGGCCAACGGTTACCTGGTCAACCAGTTCATCTCGGCTCATTCCAACAACCGTGACGATGAATACGGCGGCTCCCTGGACAACCGCCTGCGCTTTCTGCGCGAGATCGTCGAGGCGGTATGCAAGGTGGTCGGGCCGGAACGCCTCGGTGTGCGCTTTTCACCGTTGTTCAGCGGCACCGACGAGGACCGCGTCTACATTGGTCTGGTGGAAGAAGACCCGCACCACACCTATATCGAAGCGATCAAAGTGCTGGAAGCGTCGGGCATCGCCTATGTCTCCATCGCCGAGGCCGACTGGGACAACGCTCCCGTGTTGCCCGACAGCTTCCGTGAAGCCGTACGCAGCACCTTCAATGGGCGCATCATCTATGCCGGGGGTTACACCGCCGAGCGCGGTGCCAAACTGGTGGAGGCCGGGCTGGCGGACTTGATCGCATTCGGGCGGCCGTTCATTGCCAACCCGGACCTGCCGCAGCGGCTGTTCAATGGCTGGCCGTTGAACCCGCTGCGCGAAGAGGGGATGTATGGTGGGGGTGAGGTGGGGTATACCGACTATCCTGCGTATGCCCGTCCTTAGGCGAGTTCCCTTCGTCGGGTCTCGGCGGTCAAAATGGACAGGCCAGGATGCGATTGCTACCTTATTAAAAGGTAATACCTTTTGATAATCGAGGGTTCGTATCATGGCCACGTCTATAAAAATCGATGATGATTTGAAACATCGCATCCAGCAGTTGGCCGGTGCCCGCCAGCGCACCGCTCATTGGATCATGCGAGAAGCGCTCTCTCAGTATGTTGAAAGAGAAGAAGCACGTGAAAGCTTCAAACAGGAGGCATTGTCGTCCTGGAAAAACTATCAGGAAACAGGCCAGCACTTGACTGGTGCCGAGACCAGAGCGTGGCTTGATACGTGGGGAACCGAGCAAGAGTCGGAGCAGCCCAAGTGCCACGACTGATCATGACGGCAACGGCGCTGGCCGGCCTGGAACGCTGCCGGCGTTTTCTAGTGGAAAAGGACCGGCAGGTGGCACGCAGAGCCGCTCAGATCATAAGTAACCAGTTGGTGCGCCTGGAAGCTGACCCCAATATTGGCCGGCCCTTTGATCAGTTACCCGAATTACGCGAACTTGTTATCGCCTTTGGCGATGCAGGCTACGTAGCGTTATACCGCTTCAACCCTTCCGAGTCGGCCGTTTATGTGTTGGCCTTCCGGCATCAGAGAGAAGCGGGATACTGACTATCACACCACTCGCAACACAATCTTGCCGATATGATCCCCACCCTCCATCCGCGCATGAGCCTGGGCGGCGTCGGTGTAGTCGTACACCTTGTCGATGATCGGCAGGCAGCGACCCGCCGCCAGCACCGGCCAGATGTACTCGCGCAGCTGTTCGGCAATCGCGGCTTTTTCTTCGCCAGTGCGCGGACGCAGCAGTGAGCCTGTGATTACCGCGCGCTTGCCGAGGATGGTCAGCAGGTCGACATCATTGGCCCTCGCGCCGCCAAGGAAACCCAGTATCACCAGATGCCCGTCCATGGCCAGGGCCTTGAGGTTGTTGTTGAGGTAGGAGCCACCCATGATGTCGAGGATCACATCCACGCCCTGATCGTGGGTCTGCTCGGCGATCACCTGGGCAAAATCCTGCTCGCGGTAATTGATCGGTTCGCCACCCAACGTGGCAATGGCTGCGCATTTGTCGGCGCTGCCGGCGGTGGCGAAAGCCTGGATGCCGAACTCGCGGCACAGCATCAGCGCGGTGGTGCCGATGCCACTGGTGCCGCCGTGGATCAGCACGCGCTGGCCGGTGTGTGCGTCACCGAGGCCGAACAGGTTGGTCCATACGGTAAAGAAGGTTTCGGGCACGGCGGCGGCCTGGATCCAGTCCATGCCCTCGGGGATCGGCAGTACCTGGCCGGCGGGGACGGCGCAGTACTGTGCGTAACCGCCGCCGTTGGTCAGCGCGCATACCTTGTCACCCAGGTTGAACGTTGACACGCCGTCGCCCAGCGCCACCACTTCACCGGCCACTTCAAGGCCAGGATACGGGCTCATGCCGGGTTTGAGCGGGTATTTGCCGGCGCGTTGTAACGCGTCGGGGCGGTTGACCCCGGCGGCGTGCACGCGAATCAGGATCTCGCCGGGGCCGGCCACCGGTACGTCGACCTGGCGCGGTTGCAGCACCTCCGGGCCACCGGGAGCGGTGATTTCAATCAGGGTCATGTCTTTGGGAAGCGTCATTTGAGAGTACCTGCAGCGATGAGCGTATGGGTTGGGACCGCATCGAGCGGCCGGCGGTTCAGCAGGAGCATGCCCAGTTCCAAGGCCAGCGCGACCACGATCGCCGCGGCGGCGATCACGAACAATACAGCATGCTGACCGCCACTGAGATTGAACAGCGCCGAATAGGCGAAGCCTGCAATCGCCTGGAACGTGGCAAAGGATACGGTCGCGCGGCTCCAGGCCACTTGTTGCTGGTGATGGTTGGGGATCAGCTCGTGCACCCGTGCCAGCGCCAACGGCACGATGCCCGGCGGGAACGAACCGAGGATCACCGCCAGTGCGGCGAGTGCCATTAAGTGACTCGACACCGACAACGCGCCCACCGCGATGGCCTGCACCACCAGCACCAGGCGGATACTCAAGCGAGCGCCGAGTTTGTCCGCCAGAAACCCGTAGGTCACCGGCCCCGCAATCGAACCCAGGCCGTACATCACCCAGATCATCGCCCCCACATGCGCCCCGGCACCGAGGCCCCTGGTCACATAGTCCACCAGGAACACCATCGCCGGCACCAGGCCCGCGGCCATGAACGCGTACTGGGCAAACAGCAGGTATACGCCCGCCGGTGTTGGCGACCCAGCGTCGGCCTGCGCGGGCGCTTCATGCAGCGTGCCGCCAGGCCAGGCAAACCAGCTGGCGGCCGTCAGTATCACGGCCAGCAGGCCCAGGCCGAACCAGGTTTGCTGCAGGCCAAGGCTCAACAGCGGCGGCACCAGCGTGCCCGAACCGGCGATGCCCAAGCCGATGCCCAGGAAAATCGCACCACTGGCCAGGCCCCTGCGCGCAGCGGGGACATGGGGCAGCACGGTGGCGGCCACCAACACCATGATCGCGCCGCCGGCGATGCCCGACAGCAGACGCCAGCCGAAGAACCAGGCCACCGACAAAGGGAAGCCACAGGCAAAGAATGCCAGGGTCACCGCGACCATCATCAGGCGCAGGGTGTTCTTGTTGGAGGTGCGCCGGGCGATGGGGCGACCGATCAGTGCGCCGATCAGGTAACCGATCAGGTTGGCGGCGCCGAGGTACACCACGTCGCTGGCGCAAAACCACTGCGCCTGGATCAATGAAGGAATCAACGGGGTATAGGCGAAGCGCGCCAGGCCGATGCTGACCAGGCTGGCGCACAAACCGGCGAAGATCGGCAGCCAGACGGCGCTGCGGGGGTGGGTGTCGTGCATGATGGCGATCCTGAGGATTTTTTCTGGTGCCCAGCATATCCACGATTGAAGGTGCAATAATGCAGCGATTACACGGCACGATGATGCATATTTGCAGCAGGAGCGGACATGAATTGGGATGATGCGAGGGTCTTTCTGGCGGTGTGTCGCGAATCCACATTGCGCGGTGCAGCACGGGTGCTGGGAGTGGATCAGGCCACCGTCGGGCGGCGGATCAATGCCTTGGAAAAATCCTTGAGCGCAACCTTGTTCCTGCGCACTTGCGAAGGCTACGCGCTGACCGCCGTAGGCGAAGCCGCGTTGCACTCGGTGGAAAAAATGGAGCGTTCGGCACTCGATCTGGAGCGCCAGATCCAGGGCCTGGACGATCGCCTGACCGGCACCGTGCGGGTCAGCACCACCGACTCCCTGGCCATTGATTTCCTGATCCCGGCCATCGCCAGCCTGCACGGCAAGCACCCCGATGTGCGCGTGCAGTTGGACGCCTCCACGCAGATTCTCAGCCTGGCCAAGCGCGAGGCCGACATCGCCGTGCGCAATACCCGCCCCGACAACCCCGACCTGATCGCCCGGCGCATCGCCTGCTGGCCAGTCGGGCTGTTTGCCGCCCAGGCCTATATCGACCGCCACGGCGTCCCCGAACCCGGCAGCCTGTTCGACGGCCACGATCTGGTGGTCTACCAACCCTACCTGCAAACCCACAAGGACCTGACCCTGGTCAGCGAACCCCTGGGGCGCGGGCGGATTGTCGCGGCGTTGAGTTCCAGCCTGTTGGTGCGCCGCTCCATCGCGGCCGGGCTCGGTATCGGTGAGATCCCGGTGTACACCGGCGAACGCGACGGCCTGGTGCGCCTGTGGCCGGAGCGTGTGCGCCCGCTGCCCTACGATGTATGGCTGGTGACTCACGCCGACCTGCGCCACACCGCACGGGTGCGGGCGGTGATCGATGAGATCGTCGCGGCGTTTGCCGGCACGGGGGACTGAAGGTCAGCACAGGCTTGCAAGCGTGCATGCGCCTCGGTGGACACAATCGACACCGATAACCACCAACAGGGAGCGCATATGAACGAATCAAAACACCAGGATCTGGGGCTGTTGTTCCTGCGGGCGAGCGGGGCGCTGTTCCTGCTGTGGGTGCATGGCTTGCCCAAGGTGCTCAACTACAGCGAACAGCTGAAGCTGATCGAAGACCCGTTTCACTTGGGCGCGCACGTGACCTTGTTGCTGGCGATTTTCGCCGAGGTGCTGTGCCCTGTGTTGATCGTCGCCGGTGTGCTGGTGCGCCTGGCCTGTCTGCCGATCCTGGCGGTGCTGCTGATCGCCATGCTGGTAGTGCATCCGGAGTGGACGTTGTTGGAAGGGCAGTTCGGCTGGCTGTTGCTGATCATCTTTACCAGCGTACTGATCGCCGGGCCGGGGCGCTTCACATTGGGCGGGCGGTTTGCCTGAATAAAAAGGGCCGGGCAAGCCCGGCCAAATAAGGAGAGCGGTGTTTCAGGCGTTTCAGCGGTTCAGGAACGCCAGCAGGTCTTCATTCAATGCCTGGGCGTGGGTCACAGCGAACCCGTGGGGCGCGTCCTTGTAGACCTTCAACTCGGCGCCCTTGATCATCTCGGCCGCCACCTTGCCGGTGGTTTCGAACGGCACGATCTGGTCGCCGTCGCCATGGATCACCAGGGTTGGCACGTCGATCTTGGCCATGTCCGGGCGGAAGTCGGTTGCGGAGAACGCGGTGACGCAATCCACCGTCGACTTGAGCGAGGCCAGCATGGCGATCTGCAGGGTCTGGCTCAGGGTGCCTTCGGACACCACCTGACCTTTGTTGAGGCCGAAGAACGGGGTGTTGAAGTCTGAGATGAATTGCGCACGGTCCTTGAGCAGGCCCGCCTCGATACCCGCGAACACTTCGGCCGGCACGCCCTGCGGGTAATCCGCGGTCTGGCCGAAGATCGGCGTCACCGCACCCAGCAGCACCAGGCCGGCAACGCGGGCGCTGCCGTGGCGCGCAATGTAGCGGGACACGTCGCCACCGCCCATGGAGAAGCCCACCAGGGTCACGTCCTTGAGGTCCAGGTGTTCGATCAATTGCGCGATATCGTCGGCGAAGGTGTTGTAGTCGTTGCCGGTCCACGGCTGGTCCGAACGGCCAAAGCCACGGCGGTCGAACGCGATGGTGCGGTAGCCGCGACTGCTCAGGTATTCCATCTGGTATTCCCACATGTCGGCATCCAGCGGCCAGCCGTGGCTGAACAGCACGGGCTTGCCGCTGCCCCAGTCCTTGAAGTAGATCTGGGTACCGTCTTTGGCAACGAATGTGCTCATGCAAAACTCCTTGATAGAGGTGGGTAAAACGCGGGATCACTATTGCCGTTAAGCCGGTTCGTGGCTTGTACCGGTGTGCTTGTTTGGGGCTACCAACTGAACTTGAGTTCGACACCCAGGTAGTTGCTGTCCGCGCCGCCGGCATCACGCAGGGTTTGTCCTACTGCGTAATGCACCGCTTCGACCGCGCCGGTAAGGTTGGAGGTGAACCCATAGTCGGTGCGCAGTTGCGCGTAGGCGCCGGTCCAACGATCGCCCTGGCCGGCGGTTCCCGCCACCGGCAGGTTGGGTTGGGTGTACACCGCGTCGCTGGTGGTCTGTCGCCATAACAGGCCGACGGCGGTTTGCACGCTGAGTTTGTCGATTGGTTTTACCGTGATCGACGGTTTGACGTGGATCAGGTTGCTGTAGCCGGTGTAACCCGCCAGCGAAAAATAGTAGCCGTTGGGGAACAGTGGGTTGAAGGTGCCAACAGTGCCGTCGCCGGTCCTGCGGTCGCCGGAAGCGATGTCCAGTTGCAGGCCGATGCGCGGTGTCCAGGCCAGGCTGTCGAAGGTGTAGCCGGTGCGGCTGCCGCCGGCCCAGGCGCGAATATCCTTGCTGCCCACCGAACCGCTTTGCAGCATGGCTTCGATGTCCCAGTCAAAGCCCAGGGCCGCGCCACCCAGGCGTGCGTCGAACAGATGGCGGGTCTCGTCGCCGTCGGCATCCAGATAATGCGCGGCGCTGCGCTCATACACGCCGTAGTAGGCCGACAGCTCGTTCTTCCCCCCCACCAGCCGCTCGACGCGCACCATGTGAAAGCGCGCGTCGCTATTGGACTTGTCGTCGAAATGCCGACCGTCCTGGTACTGCACCGGCTGGCTGGCGATGCCGATGAAGCGCCAGTTCGTGGTCTCCCAGTCGGCCCACAGCGCATCGAACGACTGCCGCACATTCGGGCCGTCCCGCGAGGAGATGAAGCGCTGCAAGTCGAAGGCAAAGTCCTGGCGCCCGGCCCGTGCCTTGAACGTGCCGCTGTCGAAGGTGTTGACGTACTCGGCAAAGGCCAGACGCAGGTCGACGCGGTTCTGGTCGGCACCGCCGATGGTGGTCTTGTCATACGCCCGCACATCTTCCAGCTGGGTGAACACCCGCCAGTGTTCGTTCAGATGCAGGTCGGCGTGTACCTGGAAACGCTGGATCAGGTAGCGATCACGCTTCACGTCCTTCACCCCGAAGCCACTGGCGTCGTTCATCTCGAAACGTTCACGCAAGGTCGCCCCGAGCGACAGGTAGGTGTACGGGTTGGCGCCTGACAACGGGATGTACTTGAGGTTGTCCAGCGCTTGCGTGCGCAGCGCCGGGTTCTGCAGTACGGACCAGTCTTCCTGCCAGCGATTGGCCTTGATGGCCGGCCGCGTCGGTTGCTCGTCGGCGTGGACGCTGCCAGCGAGCAGCGGCCACAGCACGGCCAGGCTCCAGCCTGTGCGACGCATCATTTTGCGGCGTTGAGTTGGTGAATTTCCGCGACGTAACCGCCGGGGAACTCAACCAACGCGCTGCGACGGCCTTTGCTGTCGAACGCCGGCACGAGCACTGTGGCACCGGAGCCGGTGGCTTTGCCCAGCGTGGCGCTCAGGTCGCCACTTGGTAGCCGGTGGTTTCGTGGCCGAAGGGATAGGGCAACTGGCCGTTGGTGACCAGCACCGCCATGCGCCCGAACGGCGACTCGATATCGACACGCCGGTAGGTGCCGTTGGCTTGGCCCACGTCGATGCCCGGCGCATGCTTGTCATCGGTCAGCACTTTGCCGTGGGAGAAGCCCACGAACCCTTTGATAAACGCGTCGGCCCGCTCGGCGCTGAGGTATACGCGGTTTTCCGGCACGGTCTGGAAGGCCGCATAGTCCGGGGTCTTGGTGTGCCAGTAGAGCTGCATGTTCACGCCGCCCGGCCATTGCACTACCGCGTCACGGCCGATGGGGTCCGGGAAGTCGCTGACGATCACCGCCGCGCCGTTTTCGCGGGCGGCCTTGAGCGCGACGTCCATGTCCTTGACCAGGTAGCCGTTGCGTTCCTGGCCGAACGGATGCGGAATCGGCGTGGTGAAGCCGAACAGCGACACCGTGCCCGCCGGCGTCTGCAGCAATTGCGAAGTGGTGCTGCTCGGCACCGGCAGCACATTCACCACCACCTGGGCCGTGCTCCTGCCGCCAAAGGTGGCGAGGAAACTTTGAGCGAAACGGTCCACATCCGCCGGGGCGACATACACATGGCTGGTGTCATATTGCGGCGCCACGGCCACGCTCGGGGTTGCCGCGAAGGCATTGCCCATCATTGCGCTCGCCAGCAGCGTCAATGCCACGGATACCTTGATTGCTTTGTTACGCATGCCCATTCTCCAGCGCTTCTACGGGATAGAAAGCCGTGAGGTTAGGGGCAGGGGCGAGGTGGGAATTGTATGGACGTGCTCGGTTGAACGATTCAGCGTCTATGCTGGTCGATTGACTCTCAACGTCAGATCACACAGGTGAACGAAATGGCCAAGACTTACAGCTATGCCGCCCAGAACGCCAAGGACTCACTCAAACCCTTTACCTTCGAGCGCCGCGCGCCGGGGGCGGACGATGTGCAGATCGACATTCTTTATTGCGGCGTGTGCCACTCCGACCTGCACACCGCGCGCAACGAGTGGAACAACACCCTTTACCCGTCGGTACCCGGTCATGAAATCGTCGGCCGCGTCACGGCGGTAGGCGCCAATGTGAAGGCCTTCAAAGTCGGCGACCTGGCCGGCGTCGGTTGTATGGTCGACAGTTGCCAGCAGTGCGCGTCCTGCGCCGAGGGCGAAGAGCAGTACTGCGAGAACGGCTTTACCGGCACCTACAACGGCCCGGTATTCGGCGGTGAAAACACCTTCGGCGGCTACTCGGACAACATCGTGGTCAAGGAAAAATTCGTGCTGCGCATCTCCCACGACGCGGCCAACCTGGCCGCCGTGGCCCCGCTGCTGTGCGCCGGCATTACCACCTATTCGCCGCTGCATCACTGGCAGGTCGGGCCTGGCAAGAAGGTCGGTGTGGTCGGCCTCGGTGGCTTGGGGCACATGGCGGTGAAGATCGCCCACGCCATGGGTGCGCACGTTACGTTGTTCACCACGTCGCCGAACAAACGCGAAGGCGGCCTGCGCCTGGGCGCCGACCAGGTGGTGGTGTCCAGGAATGCCGATGAAATGGCGGCCGTCGCCAACAGCCTGGACTTCATCCTCAACACCGTCGCCGCGCCGCATGACCTCGATGCGTTCCTCAACCTGCTCAAGCGCGACGGCACCATGACCCTGGTCGGCGCCCCCGACAGCCCGCACCCGTCGCCGACGGTGTTCAACCTGATTTTCAAGCGCCGCAGCCTGGCCGGTTCGTTGATCGGTGGCATCCAGGAAACCCAGGACATGCTCGACTTCTGTGCCGAACACGGGATCGTCTCCGACGTGGAGATGATTGATATCCAGAGCATCAACGAGGCGTATGAGCGGATGCTCAAGGGCGATGTGAAGTATCGGTTCGTGATTGATATGCAGAGTTTGAAAAAGGAACGCCACGCGGCGTGAAACACGCCTTGCTGAAACGTTGACGATCTAATGTGAGCGGCGGTGCGCCGCTCCCACCTTTTTTCGTCACACGCCAATTGCCGCCGCTATGAAGGATTGCGCAGCACGCCGCGAAACGTCGCACTCAATGCGCGCAATGTGTCCTTGGAACGGCCATCACTGATGCGGCTGTAAAGCACCACTTCGCTCATCGGCAGCGGGGGCAAGTCGTACTGCTCACTGACGTCCACCGCGCCTGCCGGTGCCACGCGGTAGGCGAGGGCAGCCACGCCGAGCCCGGCGCTGACGGCGGCCCCCACGGCCATGACGCCGCCGCCGACAAACACTTCGATCCAGTCGATGCACGCCGTATCCAGTGCGCGTGTCGCCAAGTGGCGTACACCGCAAGGCGCGGCCATGGTCGCCATGCGCAGTGGCTGACCGGGGCTGTGCTGCCAGGCAGGGGCGGCGAACCAGCCAAAGCGCTCCACGGCTAACACTTCGCCGTCCTGGCGGTCGCCCTCGTTACGCACGATCACCGCGTCCAGCTCATTGCGGTCGAAGGCGGCCATCAGGTCGCGGGACGAGGCAATGCGCACTTCAAGGATCACCATTGGGTCATAGGCCGCCATGCGGCTGAGCCAGATCGGCAAGTCCGGTCCGGCCACATGGTCACTGATGCCGATCACCAGACGACGGGGCGCTGTGCTGCCCATATCGCCCAAGGCGCGTTCGTGGGCATTGAGCAGGGCACGGGCGGCCACGATAAAAAGCTCGCCCCGAGGCGACAGCCGCACCTGTCGTGGGGTGCGCTCCAGCAAGCGATAACCGAGGCGTTCTTCCAGGCGCTTGAGCTTGAGACTGATGGCCGCCTGAGAGGTGTCGAGGGCTTCGGCGACACGGGTGAAACTGGCGAAATCGGCCACCAGCACAAACGCCTGGACGGTATCGATATCAAGGGGTTTTGAGGTATCAGTCATATTGGATGTTTATCACACTTATATTCGGCGATATCTTTCTGAAATCATTGCCGCTGCGCAAGCTGGAGGCTCAATCTGCACAGGAGCTGATTCATGTTTGCCAAACAGTATTCACACCGCTTGCCTGCCGACTATGACATGGACGTGATACGCCACCGCGCCGCGCAATTGGGGCCAGTGTGGGATCGCACCGACGGGTTGCTGTTCAAGGCATTTATCGCCCAGGAGCGTGGGCAAGCACCGGGCGTGGGCAATCTGTATGCGTCTGTGTACCTATGGTCCGACCCTTTGCAGGCCGCTGACTTCTTGCTCGGCGAGCGTTTTCAGAAGGTGCTCGACAGCTTTGGTCGGCCCGACATTGAGAGCTGGTTGCCGTTGGATGTTCTGCGCGGCCCGGCGCAGAGTGCGTTGAGCCTGTATCGCGAGGAGTGGGCGCTGGAACCGGGGGCTGACCGGTTGGCAAGGCTGGTCGAAGAGAAACGCCGCAATCGGCAGTTGGCCGATAGCAGCGACACGTTCGCGGTGTTCCTGGCCTTGGACGTGCAGGCATGGCGCCTGGTGCGGATCACTTTATCGAGCCACGCTCTGGATCCTGGCCATCCGGGCACCGGTTACCAAGTGCTCTATCTGGCCCAAGGCGTTGCGTCATAAGGCCAACTGCGCCAGTCTTGGTGGTCTCGACCTCTGCGTATCAGCGATCCACGATGCAAGCCACCCGTTTGACCCTCATCTGTCACGCCGTTACGCCCCTGCAAAAACAGGGGCGTTTTCCCGATGACGAGTCGGTGGTGATGGATTGGCAAGGCGCAGCGTTGTCCCTGGCCGGACAGTACAAGAAAACCCCGCGTCTGCTGTGTGGTCCGGAAGCGCGTACGCGGCAGACCGCAGGGTTGTTTGGCGCACATCCAGTGATCGACGATGCCCTGCGTGACGGTGATGTTGGCACCTGGAAAGGCCAGGCTATCGGCCAGCTTGATAGCGACGAATTGACCGCTTGGCGTACCGACAGCTCCCGCGCGCCCCATGGCGGCGAGTCGGTCGATCAGGTGTGCGCGCGGGTGGCGCAGTGGATCAAATCCGTCGAAGCCCAGCCTGGCCATGTCGTGGCCATCACCCACCCCTTTGTGATCCGCGCCGCGCTGCTGTACGTCATGCAGTTCCCGGTCTCGATGTTTTACCGGATCGACGTCGAGCCGCTGTCGGCAACCCAATTGCGCTTCAACGACGTATGGCGCCTGCGCCTGGAAACTCACGCCTGAGTAGGTGAACATGGCAAAATCCACGCCCCGCAATAAGAGCAACCCATGAAACGCATCCTGATCATTGGCATTGGCGCCGGCAACCCTGACTACATCACGATGCAGGCCGTGAAGGCGCTGAACCGCACCGACGTGTTTTTCCTGATGGACAAGGGCCAGAGCAAAGACAAACTGATCGACCTGCGGCGCGAGATCTGTGAAACCTATATCACCGAGCCCGGCTACCGTTTTGTCGAGGCCGATTGCCCGGAGCGTGAGCGCGGTGAGATCGACTACACCACCGCCGTGCAGGACCTCAACCGTGATAAGCAAGCTACCTTCGAACGCATGATCAACGAGGAAATGGTCGACGGGGAGGTGGGCGCGTTCCTGGCCTGGGGCGACCCGGCGCTGTACGACAGCACTATCCGCATCCTTAAGGCGATCCTGGCCAGTGGCCGTTGTGCATTTGAGTTTGAAGTGATCCCCGGCATCACCAGCGTGCAGGCCCTGGCCGCCCAGCATAAGGTGGCGTTGAACCGTATCGGCAAGTCCGTCGAGATCACCACCGGCCGCCGCCTGGCGGCGGGGCAGGCCAGTGATGCCGATACCCTGGTGGTCATGCTCGACGCTGAAGACTCCTACCGCACGGTGGCCGATCAGGACCTGGATATTTACTGGGGCGCCTACCTGGGCACGCCGGACGAGATCCTGATCAGCGGCAAGGTCAGCGAAGTGGCTGACGATATCCAACGGGTGCGCAAGGCCGCGCGCCTGGCCAATGGCTGGATCATGGACACTTATTTGTTGCGCAAACCCTGAGGTCGCGTCCCATGTTCAAACGCCTTGCCCTCGCGCTGGCCCTGGTGGCCGGCGTTGCCCACGCTGATTCCGAGTTGCACACCGATTTGCCACTCGCGTACCTGGAACAGACCCAAAGCGACGCGCGCAACGAGCCGCTGGTGATCTTTTTGCACGGGTTCGGCAGTAATGAGGAAGACCTGTTCGACATCAAGGACGCATTGCCCTCCACCTGGACGTACCTGTCGGTCCGCGCGCCGACGCCGGTGCAACCGAATGGCTTTCGCTGGTTTACCAAGACGCCGGGTGACGGCGATTACGATGGTGTGACCGCTGATTTGCAGAGCAGCGCCAAGCTGATCAAGGATTTTATCGGCAAAGCCAGCGCCAAGTATCACACCCAGCCTGACCGGGTATTCCTGGTGGGCTTCAGCCAGGGTGCGATCATGTCCTACGAGGTTGCCTTGCGTGACCCGCAGCTGGTGCGCGGTATTGCGGCGCTGAGTGGTAGTGTGCTGCCGGTGCTCAAGGCTGAGCTCAAGCCCGACCAGCGCTTGGGCAAACTGGCGATCTTTATCGGCCACGGCACCCTGGATCAGGCACTGCCGTATGTGTCGGCGACGCGGGCGAATGAAGTGTTGGTGGGGTTGGGGTTGCAGCCGGAATTTCATGCTTACCCAGGGATGAACCACACCATCAGCGAGGCGGAAGTGCAGGACTTGAAGGCCTGGCTTGAATCGAATGTGAAGTGAGCACGGTTGAAATGTGGGAGGGGTGCCCCCTCCCACATTGGATATTCACTGTTTGGGCGATCGGGTTACTTATTGCCCGTGATTTGTTTCACCAGTGCAGCATGCCCCTTCGCATCATCGGCCCGCGAGATCGCCTGGATCACCACCAGTTGGTTGCCCGAACCACCGAGGAACGTGGAATTGAGCGTCTTGCCGCCGCCCTGGGTGGCGGTGCTGTCCACCTGGCGCAGGCCGAGGCCCTTGAGGGTCAGTTTTTTCTCGCCGAGTTTCTTGAAGTCGGGCAGGGCGGCGCTCTGCTCCTTGACGAAACCGGCCACAGCGCCGTCGAGGAACTGCGGGTCGTTGTCGCCGATCTTGACTCCGTCTTTGCGCAGGGTTTCGGCGACGATCACCACACTTTTCGTGGTCTGGTTGGCGTACATCGTGCCTTGGGTGGCGGCGGTGCCGTCCTCGGCCTTGCCGGCAGGCAGGGTGTCGGCGGTGTAGGCCTTGGGCAGGGTGAAGGTGAACTTGCCGCCCAGGGTGGAGAGGGTCTGGGTGGTCGGCTTGGCGGCGGCGAACACGCTGCCGGCGGTCAGCGCGAGGACCAGCAGGGCGGCGGTCTTGGTGAAGGTGGCCATGAAGCGCTCCAAGGGATGAACGAAATTGCGGAGCATTCTGTCAGAAAATTCGCAATTTCGTTCATCCGTAGCCTTACACCTTGTCGGACTCTTCCTCAAGCCTGTCCATTTCAAACAGCCGCGCCAATTCGGCTCGCGCTTCCTGGGCGGTCTGCATCACCTTGGCCGCGTCGTCGTATACCGCGTGCTGGGCGGCGAGCACTTGCAGGTCGTGGTTCTTGAAACGGGTGATGCGCGCATCCGCCTGGGCCTGGCTCAGCCCGAGGCCCACGAGGGTACGGCGACTCATTTCCAGGCTGGAATAGAAGGTTTCGCGAACCGGCGAGGCGTCCAGGTCCACCAGGCGATGCACGTGCTGGCGGTTACGGGCGCGGGCGATGATCTTCATGTGGGGGTAAAGATTGCGCACCAGTTCGGCGGTCTTGATGTTGATCTCCGGGTCGTCCATGGCGATCACAAAGAACTCTGCTTGGTCGACCTTGGCCGCATGCAGGATTTCGGGGCGTTGCGGGTCGCCGTAGAACACCGGCATGCCGCCGAAACTGCGGGTCAGCTCGATGGTTTCCACCGAGGTGTCGAGGGCAATAAACGAGATATTCTGCGCGCGCAGGATCCGCGCCACGATCTGTCCCATACGGCCCATGCCGGCAATCACCACGCGTGGCGCGTCACTTTCGATGGCGCGGTATTCCTCGGGCACTTCCACCGGTTTGACCTTGGGTTTGAACAGCTTCGGACACACCAGCAACAACAGCGGCGTGACCGCCATGGACAGGGTAATGGTGAGCACCAGGATGTCGTAGAGGTGCGGTTCGAACAGGCCCTGGTCGCGTCCGATCTTGAACACCACAAAGGCGAACTCACCGCCGGCCGCGAGCACCACGCCCAGGCGCAGGGCGCTTTCGCGGTTGAGGTCACCCACCAGTCGGCCCACGGCGTAGAGCAACGGCAGCTTCAGGCCGATCAGCAGCAGGGTCAGGCCAATCACCACCAGCGGCGAACTGAGCAGCAGGCTGAGGTTGGCGCCCATGCCCACACTGATAAAGAACAGTCCCAACAGCAAGCCCTTGAACGGTTCGATCTGGGACTCCAGTTCGTGGCGGTACTCCGAGTCCGCCAGCAGCAAACCGGCGAGAAACGCGCCGAGGGCCATGGACACACCCACCAGTTCCATCAGCCAGGCGGTCCCGATCACCACGAGCAAGGCGGTGGCCGTGGACACTTCACGCAGGCCGGTTTTGGCGACGATGCGAAACACCGGGCGCAACAGGTAGCGCCCGCCGATGATCACCACGGCGATGCTGCCGAGAATCTGCAGCACGTGTTGCAAGCCTTCGGCTTCGGTGGTCGGGTGATCACTGCCGGCCAGCAGCGGCACCATGGCGATCAGCGGGATCGCGGCGATGTCCTGGAACAGCAGAATCGCAAACGCCAGACGACCGTGGGGCTGGTTCAACTCCTTGCGCTCGGCCAGGCTTTGTAGGCCAAACGCGGTGGACGACAGCGCCAGGCCCAGGCCCAACACGATGGCGCTGTTCCAGGCCTGGCCAAAGACCCAAAGTGCTACCGCGCCCATCACCAAGCCGGTCAACAGCACCTGGGCCAGGCCGACACCGAACACGGCCTTGCGCATTACCCATAAACGTTTGGGCGATAGCTCAAGGCCAATGATGAACAGCAACAACACCACACCCAGTTCGGAGAACTGCGCAACGCTTTGCGGGTTGCCGATCAGGCCCAGCACCGACGGGCCGATGATCACACCGGCAAACAGATAACCGAGCACCGCGCCCAGTTGCAGGCGCTTGGCCAGCGGCACGGTCAGCACAGCGGCGAGCAGGAACACTACGGCTGCTTGTAACAGGTTGCCTTCATGGGGCATTGCGAACTCCAGAATCTTTAAAGCCAATCAACAGGTGCGTATTAGAGCGCTTTTTACATTTCGAAAATTGTGTTTTTGCTGCGCGGTGGGGAGATATCGCGCCATCGGTCATGGGGCGATGACGGGGCCAGCGGTGATTCCGGAAGGATATCCAAACAATTTGCCCTCGGGCGCGGGTGGAAGCCAGGGACATTCGAACCTAGTTTTAGGTTCTTGAGTTTATATTCCTTGGGTGGCATATTTGCATGGGCTGCGACATTGAATACACGGATGAATTCGCAGATTGGTGGGATGATCTGGGCGAAAGGGAACAGGTTTCGGTGTGTGCCAGCGTTGATCTGCTAGGGCTTTTCGGACCTGGTTTGGGCTATCCCCACAGTAGCGATATCAAAGGTTCTCGACATGGAATCCTTCGGGAGTTACGGATACAGCACGCTGGGCGACCCTATCGTGTGTTGTATGCATTCGATCCACGGCGATGCGCTTTATTGCTCATAGGTGGTGACAAGACCGGACAGCGCCGATGGTACGAGGAGCACATCCCGGTGGCAGAAAAGCTGTACGACATACATTTGGAAGCATTGCGTAAAGAGGGCCGTAACCATGGCTAAAAAATTCGCTGAACTTCAAGCCCGCATGACGCCGCAATCTCGCGTCGAGGCCAAGCAGCTGTTTGAGCAACACCTCAAGGAAATGCCGCTGCACGAGCTGCGCAAGGCTCAGCAAATGAGCCAGGAGAGCCTGGCCAAAGCATTGAATATCAACCAGGCGGCTGTCTCCAAGATGGAGCGGCGTACAGACATGTACATCAGCACATTGCGCAACTACATCCGGGCGATGGGAGGTGAGCTGGAAATTATTGCAACCTTTCCCGATGGGCAGGTGAAGATCGACAATTTCGCTTATTGAGCATTCTCAGGCGCTTGGACTTGCCCGGTCAGGATTCACCTACCTGTCGCTCTCCCTTTGTTACTATCGCTTCCCCGTCAGCAGGAGTCACCGCCCCATGCAACACCAGTGGGATGAAATGCACCGCACCCGCAAGCCCACGTTCGTGCTGTGCGGTGAGCCCCAGGGCGATGTGCTCAATCTCTACGTTCACGGCTACTCGGCGTTTTTCAACCGGCAACAGCTGGGCAGCTTCAAGGCACAGCTGGCCGGTATCGAAGGCTCGACCAACTTGATGCTGTTCTGGCCGGCGGGGCACTTTCTGGAAAATCTGTTTGCCCCGTTCAAGGACGTGATCGCTGCGATGCTCGGCGGCGGTGGCCTGGGGGCCGCCACCGTGGGGGTGGGCAAGGCGATCGCGTATTTTCTTGATCACTATAAAAGTGTCGAGGCGCGGGTGGACGAAGTGGCCAGGAGCTTACTGCCGGAATTGGCGGGGTACCTGCACGGCGAGTCGCTGCAGGTGCGGCGCATCAACCTGATCGGTCATTCGCTGGGCGCGCGGATTCTGGTCAAGAGTCTGCTGGCCAGCCCTGAAACCGCACGTGAGCTGCCGTTGGACAACCTGCTGCTGATGGGCGGGGCGATCTGTACCTCCAGCCCCTGGGATGACGTATCGGCGCCGCTCAAGGGGCGGGTGATCAACTGCCATTCCAGCAAGGACTGGGCCCTGGCCCTGAAGCCGGACACCGAACGCTGCATTGGGCGGTATGCAATCCCGGTGACTCCGGCGCTGAAGGCCAAGGTCTGCAATGTGCATTTGGCCAGCTTCGACCACGCCGCCTATTGGCCGCAGTTGCAGACGGTGGTGCAGTACACCGACCTGCTGCATGAGCGGCGCGGCATGATCCGCTCCGACCAGCGCAGCACCGAGGTGCGTTTTGCCGAGGAGGACGTCGATCTGTTCCCGGCCCTGGTGCAGGCGCGGCCCGAAGAGTTGAAGTTCCTCGCCGAACTGATGGCGCAAAAACGCAGCGCGTCGATTGATGCCAAGGTACGCGAGCCGCTTAAATTGGCCATCGAGTTGCAGCGCATGGGGGGCGACAGCTTCATGAACCTGGGCCGTGGGCATGGCGTGAGTTATCGCCAGATCGCCGAAGATGTGGCGCAGCGACTCGGGATCAAATTTGACCAGCCGCTTGCAAGCGTGGTGCTGGCAGACCTTGAAGCCGAGGTCGCAGAGACCCTCATCGAGCAGTACAAAGACAAGCTCAGTCACGCCGACCGTCAGGTATTCGACGCCGAGCTCAAGGCCGCCGTGCTAAAAGAGCAGGGCGTGTTCAATCGTATCGACATCGGCCGTTCGGCCACCACCGCATTGAGTGGTACGGCATTGGCCGGCCTCACCGGGTTTATCCTGCGCCGTGGCGCGGCCACGGCGATACCGGTGGTGGGCCAGGCGTTGGCGGCGGCAATGCTGCTGGTGAGCGGCGTGCGGGCGTTTTCCGGCCCCGCCTATTCGATCACCACCCTGGCGGTGCTGGTGATCGGGGTGATTCGCCAGCGCAGGGAGCGTGAGGCGCTGAATCAGGAGATGGACCTGGTGGCGCAGGTGGTGGAAGCGTTTGAGCTGCCTCGGGACACGGTGATGCGCACGGTCGCATCCGACTGATAAGCTGCGCGCCTGTCTAGTGTGTTTGCCTGGGATACTGCGTGAAATTCAGCCTGCCAAAAATCGCTACCGCCCCATTCTGCCCGCCGGAAGTGGCGGGCTCGGTCGTCGTTGACCCCAACGCTTCTTTCTTCAAGCGCATCCTGATGTTCGCCGGCCCCGGCCTGCTGGTCTCCATCGGTTATATGGACCCGGGCAACTGGGCCACCGCCATCGAGGCCGGTTCGCGCTACGGCTACAGCTTGTTGTTCGTGGTGCTGCTGGCCAGCCTGGCGGGGATGGCGGTGCAGTGCCTGTGCTCGCGGCTGGGCATCGCCACCGGCAAAGACCTGGCGCAATTGTGCCGTGAGCGCTACAGCAAGCGCTCTGCACGGACCCAGTGGGTGCTGGCGGAAGTCTCGATCATCGCCACGGACCTGGCCGAAGTGCTTGGCTGTGCGCTGGCGTTTCACCTGCTGCTGGGTGTGTCGTTGACCACCGGCATTGTCATCACGGCGTTTGACACCTTGTTGATCCTGGCTTTGCAGAACCGGGGTTTCCGCCGCCTGGAAGCGATCATGCTGGCATTGGTGGCGACCATCGGCGTGTGCTTTTTTATCGAGCTGCTACTGATCAAACCCTATTGGCCGGACGTGCTGAGTGGCTTCACCCCTTCATTCTCGGCCATCAGCGATGCTGCGCCGCTGTACCTGGCTATCGGTATTCTGGGCGCTACCGTCATGCCGCATAACCTCTACCTGCACAGCTCCATTGTGCAAACCCGGCTGATTGGCAAGGACCTGGCCAGTAAACAGGATGCGGTCAAGCTGGCGCGCATTGACACCATCGGCTCCCTGGCGCTGGCCTTGCTGGTCAATGGCGCGATCCTGGTGCTGGCCGCCGCTGCGTTCCACAAGACCGGCCACACTGACGTGGTGGAGATCCAGGACGCCTACCATCTGCTTGATCCGCTGGTCGGCGGCGCATTCGCCAGCATCCTGTTCGGCATTGCCTTGCTGGCGTCCGGGCAAAGCTCGACCTTTACCGGCACCATTGCTGGCCAAGTGATCATGGAAGGCTACCTGAATCTGCGTATTCCCTGCTGGCAACGCCGCCTGATCACCCGTGGGCTGGCGTTGATTCCGGCATTCCTCGGTGTGTGGCTGATGGGCGACGATGCCATCGGCAAGTTGCTGATCCTGAGCCAGGTGGTCCTGAGCCTGCAGTTGCCCTTTGCGCTGTATCCGCTGATCCGCATGACCGGCGACAAACACCTGATGGGGCCGTTCGTCAATCGATTGCCGACTCGGGTACTGGCGTGGTTTTTGTTTGCAGTGATCAGCGGGGCGAATGGGTGGTTGATTGCGCAGTGGGTGTTCTGACTTGAGCACTTGCTGTTTTGTAGAGAGCAACAGCGTGCTCTGAAAACCAGCCTACGTTTTTGACGAGGAAATTTCCTCATTTGTCCCAATATGGCACCGTCCCAAAACACGCGACAAAATAATCAATCACCGTCCTCACCTTCAGCGACAGCCGCCGGCTTCCCGGCCACAACGCCGCAATCTGCTGCGGCTCCAGCGTGGTCGCGACCTCGTATTGCGTGAGCACCGCCTGCAAGGTGCCGGCGCGCAAGCTTTCGCCGATCAGCCAGGACGGAAACACCACCAGGCCCAGGCCTTGTTCGGCGGCGTGGGTGAGGGTGTCGGCGTGGTTGCCGGTGATCGGGCCCTTGACGCTGTAGGGCGTCCAATCGCCCCCGTCGCGCCGAAAGAACCAGCGTTCCTGGCCGTTGATGCCTTTGTAGGCCAGGCAGTGATGTTCGCTCAGTTCGTCAGGGTGGCGGGGCGTGCCGTGGCGGGCCAGGTAGGCGGGGCTGGCGGCGATGCGAAAACGTTGGGGCGCGAAGATGCGCGCCTGCATGCTGGAGTCGTTGAGCACGCCGATGCGGAACAGCAGGTCGGTGCCGTCTTGCAACGGGTCGACGAAGGTGTCGGTTTGCTGGATATCCAGTTGCAGCTTGGGGTAGCGCCGGCACAACTCGCCCAGCCACGGCGACAGGTGGCGCTGGCCGAACACCATCGGCGCATTGATGCGCACCAGGCCGCTGGGTTCGCGTTCCTGCTCCTGCAAGGCCTGGCTGGCGGCTTCGAGTTGTTCAAGCATCACGCGTGCATGGCGCCCCAGCAAACGCCCAGCCTCAGTAGGCGTGACCGCGCGCGTATGACGATAGAGCAACTGCTGGCCGAGGGCCTGCTCCATCAGTTGGATCTGTCTTGAGATCGAAGAGGGCGCCAGGCCCTCGCGGCGTGCCACTTCGGAGAAACTGCCGTGGTCCAGCACCGCGACAAACAGGCGCAGCGCCTTGAAACTCAGTTCGTTCAAACCCTGCATCGTGGCTCCAGGTTGTGCGTTATGCGCAAAGGTGTTGTCGGCATGCTCCCATTTATCGCACAGCGCGGCCACCGGATAATCCGCGCCATCAATTCTTTGTTCAAGCGCAGGTGATGTATGCGGGCCAGTTCTATCGACGGTGTGGCGCCAGCCAGACCCCAACATAACGTACTGCGGTTGTTGCTGTTGCCGCTGGTGATCCTGGCCGGCATGGGCCTGTCGGTAGAGGCCGGCTTGCTCGGGCCATTGGGCGAGCAGGTGGGGCACTTATGGGCGACGTTGAGCATTTTTGGCGTCGGCGCGGCGATCCTGTCTCTGCTGTTGCTGTTCAGTGGTCCGCAGAAGGGCCCTGCGCTGACCGAGTTGCCGCGCTGGCAGCTGATCGGTGGCTTTCTCGGGCCCATCTACGTGGTGGTGCTGACCCTGGCCACGCCTCATATCGGTATTGCCATGACGATGATCGCGATTCTGTCGGGGCAGGTCGGCAAAAGTGTGCTGATCGACCACTTCGGTTGGTTCGGCGCGGCGCGCAAGCGGGTCAATGGCGAGCGTTGGATCGCCTTGGTGTTGATTGTGGCGGCACTTGTTCTGATCTCACGAGGGTAAGGCGATGAATCTGATTCTGTTATTGGTCGTGGTGGTGGCGGCGGGCGCGGTCTTGAGTGTGCAAGCGGCCATCAACGGCCGGCTGGGCCAGACGGTGGGCGTGCTGCGCAGCAGCCTGGTGACGTTTGCGGTTGGCGCCCTGGTCACGGCGTTGCTGATTTTCTTCTTCGAACCGGCCCAGGCGGTGAGTTTGCTGCAAGTGCCGAAGTGGCAGCTGACCGGCGCGTTGTTTGGCGTGGTGTACATGATGGTGATGGTCGGCGCGGTGCCCGTAGTTGGCACGGCGGTGGCCACGGTTGCGGTAATCACCGGGCAATTGGGCATGGGCATGTTGATCGACAACTTCGGCTGGCTGGGCAACCCGGCTATCGAGCTGTCGGGCAACCGGATCCTGGCGATGGTTTGCCTGGCCCTGGCGCTGGTGTTCATGTACCGCAGCAATACGCGCACCGATTGATGGTTTGAACGATCCGTGTGGGCCGGCAGTCACTGCTTAAGGTGCCGGCGCTCGCCGCACCGTGACGACCATGAAGAAGGAGTCTGAACATGCCAGATCAAACCTGTGCCTGCCCGCACTGCAAATGTGTACTGGGCGCCGACGCGGTCATGAAAGACGGTAAGGGTTATTGCTGCCAGGGGTGCGCCGAGCATCATGCGCACGGTGAGCCTTGCGCGGCAGCGACGGGCTGCGAGTGCGCCAAGGCGGCCCGCTAGCACTCAGTAAGCACTGTGGACGCGGGCTTGTTGGGGTGAGTGGGGCTTGTGCTGCGATTCGATCCAAGGGCTGCTTCGCAGCCCAGCGCAGGGCAAGCCTGCTCACCACAACAAGCTTATTGCACATGACATCTCGGGCATCGTGGCTATTGGGTTTCCAGCTCAAGCCGCAAGCTGTGGTCGGCCATGCGCTGACGATCCTTCACCACGCCGCTGGTCCGCCGGCCCTCCAGCGCAAACACCACGGTTTGCGCATCGTGCAAATCCTCGGGCAGCGGTTGGAACACCTTCAGCACCAGCCAGCCTGGTGTGCGCTGCAGGCTCACCTGGCATTCGGCTTGTTTGGCCAATGGCCCGAACAGCGTGTCCTGGGTGTAATCGATTCTCGCCTTGCCGTTTACCGGCACTGATGACGTCATGGGACGTTCCTCCTTGTTTAATCCTGGTGATAGTTCAATCCTGGTGATATAGGCAAGTGATCCCGCGGGTGGGTGAAAATTCACTCGGATTGTCGTGCGGTGGTCATTACCATGGCGGCTCACCCTCGATTGATGTGTACGCCATGGCCCTGGCCGCGCCCCCCGACCTCAGTGATCACGCCGTCCCTGTGCAGCCGCTTGCACGGACCTACCCGCGTGGGTTGTATGTGGAACCTCACAGCCACGACTGGGGGCAGTTGCTCTACGCCATGAGTGGGGTGATGTGGGTCGAGACGCCTCGCGAAGCGCTGGTGGTGCCACCCCAGCGGGCGGTGTGGCTGCCGCCTGGCGTAGAGCACGGCATTCGCGTGGTGTCGGATCTGCAGATGCGCAATATCTACCTGCGTCCGGCCCTGGCGGCGACGTTGGACGACCAGGTGCAGGTGATCGAGGTGGGCGGGCTGCTGCGCGAGCTGATCGTCAGGTTGGTGGAGGAGGGCGACAAAGGCGATGCGCTCTACTACGACGCCGTGGTCAACCTCGCGTTGCTTGAGTTGCGACGGGCACGCCGCTCGCCGATCCGCATCGCCATGCCGGTGGATGCCGATCGCCGGTTGATCGGCGCCTGTCAGGCGGTCATGGCCGCGCCGTCCCTGATCATCTCCTTCGAGCAACACGCGCAGGCGGCGGGCGCCAGCGTTCGCACCCTGGCGCGGCTGTTTCAGAACAACCTGGGCATGGGGTTCGCCGAATGGCGTCGCCAGGTGCAGCTGGCCACGGCGGTGGCAGAGTTGATTCAGGGCCAGCCGGTCGGTGCTATTGCCCGGTCCCTGGGCTATTCGCCCAGCAGTTTCAGCGACATGTTCCGTCGCGAACTCGGTGTCGCGCCTTCGCACTACAACAGCTGAGGGTTGGCCGAAATCCTGAAGTGGTTGGCCGATGCTTCGGATTCAGGCTCCTTACACTGCGCCCATCGACCCTAACGGCGCAGCCCCTATGAACTACCTTATTTCCCTCGCTATCGGCCTGTCTGTCGGCGTGATTTATGGCGCTTTGGACTTTCGCTCTCCCGCACCGCCCGCCATCGCCCTGGTGGGGCTGATGGGCATGCTGCTGGGTGAAAAACTCTGGCCCCTGGGGCGTGAGTTGGTCAGCGGTTGGTTGTCCTGATTCCCTCTCCCTTCGATGGATGCACTCATGAAAGCACTGCAATTTTCCGCCACCGGCAACCTGGCCGCGCTGCGCCTTGTCGATACTGCCACCCCGGTGCCGGCCGCCGGTGAAGTGCGGGTACAGATCAAGGCCGCGGGCCTCAACCCCAGCGATGTCAAGAACGTACTTGGCCGGTTCCCCTACACCACGCTGCCGCGTATTCCGGGGCGCGACTTTGCCGGGGTGGTGGTCGAAGGTCCGCAGGCACTGCTTGGCCAGGAAGTCTGGGGCACCGGACGCAACCTGGGTTTTTTTGCCGACGGCTCCCACGCTGAGTACCTCACCGTATCGGCCAAGGGCGTGGCGCCTAAACCCGCGCAGTTGAGCTTTGCCCAGGCCGCCAGCCTCGGCGTGCCGTACACCACCGCCTGGGATGCCCTGCAGCGCAGTGGCGTGGGCCAGGGCACGCGCTTGCTGGTGATTGGCGCGAATGGCGCCGTCGGCAGCGCAGCCCTGGCGCTGGGGAAAATACTCGGCGCACAGGTGCTGGGCGCGGTGCGCAAGGCGGATCAGGTGCAGGTGTTGCGGGCGCAGGGTTTCGAGGCGATTGCACTGGGCGAGCCGCAAGACCTCGGCGCGCAGGTGAATGCCGTGTTCAAAGGCGGCGCCGACGTGATCTTCGACACCACCGGTTTCTGGTTGTCTGCCGCGGTGGCAGGCCTGGCGCCGTTCGGGCGCATTGCAATCATCGCCGCCCCGGTGGACGGACAGGTGCAATTGCCGGCCCTGGCGCTGTATCGCAAGGGTGGGTCGGTGGTGGGGATCAACTCGTTGCTCTATAACTGCGAGCAATGCGCGGTGATGCTGGAGCAGTTCGGGCGGTTCTTTGATGAAGGTTCGTTGCCCTTGCCGACGGGGTTGCGTGAGGTGGCGTTGGCGGATGGGATACGCAGTTACGAGGAAGTGAATAGCGGTAGTGCGGATAAGATCATCTTCGTGTTTTAACACCGTGCGAATGTGGGAGGGAGCAAGTCGAATCGTCGCGCCGCCCCTCCCACCGTTTATCTCCACTAGGCTTGCGGAACGCCTTTTTCCCAGGCCGACCAGTTTTTGAGGATCGCCTGTACCAGCGGGTTACCCGTGCGGTACAGGTTCTCCAGCGCCGGCACAAACCCGCCCTGGTCCGCATATTTGAGCAGGTTATCCACTTCGCTGTAGCCTGGGTAAGGCCGGTCGAAATCGGAACCGGCCCGCACCACCGCCAGGCGCTGGATATCCACCAACCCTTCACGACTGGCGCGCAGCAGCGCCTCGTAGGTGGAGTTGTCTTCCTGCTGTGTGGTGCAGTACTCGCCCTTGTTGTCGGTAAGCAACTTGGTCCAGACCTCGGCGCGTTCGCTCAGGCGCGTGCCGGAGAACCAGGTATTGCCCGCCAGCGTGTCGCAACGGGTGACTTGCGGCGGCTGGTTGGCCGGGGCGGCGGGGTAGTGCGCGCGCCAGGCGGCGGATTCCTTGCTCTCTGTGAGTTCGACGTTGTGCGACAGGGCAAAGGCCTTGGCCTGCAACTTCGGGTTCAACTCGAATACTTCGGTCTTGTAGTCCAGCGGCGGTTTTTCATTAGGGCCTTTGGTGTTGATACCGATGTAACCGGTCGGCCACTCCTTGGGCGCATCGCGTGAATCCAGCTCCCATTGGGTGCCGAATTCCACCAGGTAATGCGCCCAGGCGGCGGTGCCGATGGTGCCGTGCTTGGGGTTGATGCCGGCGATCCCGGCGATCAGGAAGTAACTCTGGCGCAGGTCGAATTTGGGCGACAGGGCCAGTGCGAGGGTGGACGCGGCGGCATTGGTCTGGCCCATGCCGGTCACCAGCAGGCAAACCTCTTGGGTGTTGCAGCGAATCACCGGGTATTCGGCGGACAGGCCCGGCACGCGCACCTCCTGTTTAAGCGCCAGGCGATCGATCCAGGTCTGCGCCTCGGGGGCGAACATGGTGATCAGCATCACCTTGGGTTTGATCGGCGCGGTTTGGGCCAGCACCACATGGGGTAGCAGGGCCAGGCCGACGGCTATCGAGAGGCGGGTCAACGTATTCATCTAAAGCTCCTTGATCAGAATTGGTAGCCCACGCCGGCGTAGTAACCCCAGCCGTCAGAGCGTGCGCGGAAGTTGCCTTCGCCGAAATTCAATTCACTGCCATCTTCCCAGTTTCCGCCGTTATGGAAGTAACGCCCTACTAGCGTGAAGCGCAGGTGGGTAAAGGAGTACAGCAGCACGTTGGTCGCTACCGTGGAGTTGGCGGTGCGTGCCGGGTTGTCCTTGTGCAGGTTGGAGCCGAAATCGTGGTTGGTAAAACCGATATAGGTCAGCGAGGCGCCGTTGTCGAAGGAGGCGATGGGCACGATGTACTTCATCTGCGCGCGATAGCCGTCCCAGGAATATTCGTTGCTGGCGCCGTAGTTTTCCCACTGGTAACGCCCGTAGAAGTTGGCCGACAGGTTGACCCGCGAATGGGTGTCGATGTCGGTGCCCAGGCCGCTGTACAGGGTGTTGGCGCGGTTTTCCTTGCGGCTGCCGTGGTCATAGATCCAGTCGAACGCCACGTACCACTCCTTGAACGGGCCGATGGCCAGGCTGCGACCGGCCAGGTAGTCGATGGAGATACGCGGCTCATGCTCCATGAACACCGGCGAGCCATGGTCCCATACGCCTTTGTCATTGCTGTTACCGATGCCGAGGATCTTTGGCACGTCGATATAACCGTACAACTCGAAGGGCCCCTTGCGGCCGAAGTACTCGTATTCCAGGTAGATATCGTCGGACGGTTTGGGGCCGAAACTGATGTCCTTGCTGCCGATCAGCGTAAGGTCCTGGTTGAACCATTCTGACAGGTAGGCGCCTTTTTTCGGATTGGTGGTTTCAGGGCTGAGGGTTTCGCCCTGTGCTGAGTCATCGGAGGGCTTGTCCTGCGCCAAAATGGGCGCGCTGAGTACTCCCGTAACGGCGGCCAGTAGCAAGGAAACACCAAAGCAAGCACGAGGCCTTGAGGTGAGCTGCATTGAAAATCCCTATTCATACGCGGTTTGAACCCGTTTCAGCGGGTGGTGGCGAACCTGGCGGCCAAGTTCGTACCGCAAACGTTTGCACAGGTTGTACCAACTTTGCCCAATGGCTTGAATGGCCTAATAAAATGTCGAATTAGTCGACCTTTTGATCAGAAATGACTGGGTGTCATTTTTTCGCTGCGATTGAACAGGTGCAGGGCGGTTTCACGGCGATATTCGCTCGGCGTCTGGTTCATCTCGATACGAAAGTGCCGGTTGAAGTTGGACAGGTTGGCGTAGCCCACCTCAAAACAGATATCCGCCACAGACCTATCGCTTTGCAGCAACAGCCGGCAGGCGCGCTGCACGCGGAACTTGCGCATCAGGTCGATGAAACCGTGGCCGGTGTTGCGCTTGAAGAACCGCGAGAAGCCCGGTTCGCTCATCTCCAGTTGCCGGGCGATCACCGACAGGCGCAGGTCGCCGGTGAGTTCGCGCATTAGGTAGTCGAATGCCTTGTTGATGCGCTCGGCGCTGCGTGCGTCGAGCGTGGGCGCGTAGCAAGGGCTGGCCAGGGCCTTGGCTTGCGCAGGGGGCGCGTTCTTCAACGTGTCGAGCAGTTGCAGGAACAGGATCAGCCGCTGCAGGCCATGGGCGCGGCCGATGTCTTCCATCAGCCGGGCGGCCTCTACGGCCGTGTCGCCGCTGAACTCCAGGCCGCGTCGGGCCAATTCAAACAACGGCTGTACATCGCCCAACTCCGGCAGGGTTTCGCGCAGGGCGAGAAGGGCGGCACCGTCGAATTGCAGCACCACGTCGCGTCCGCTCAGGTGTTCATCGGGGCCCAGCTCGCCGATCCAGTCGTGGGGCAGGTTCGGGCCGATCAGCGCGATATGGCCGGCACTGAACGCACCGATATAGTCACCCGCCACCAACTTGCCGCTGCCTTGGCGGATCAGATGGATTTCGAATTCGGGGTGGTGGTTCCAGCGCGCCAGGGCGTAGGGGTAGTCATGTTCGAACCAGCGGAAGCAGTGGTCCGGCTCGGGCAGGATCACTTCCAGTTCTGCGGGGCGGTGTTCAAACAGTTCGGCGCGGCTGACGGGCATGGTGCTGCCTGTTTTTTTGGATTTCAGCAAAAATACGCGGTCCTGGACGGTAAGCGCTACCCCCGATTTCGTCCGGCACCGGTACTTTTTTGATCCCGGCGGCGGGGTTAAAAAAGTATCAGCCGAGCATCCCCCATGCGTTTGTGAGGGCCAGGCCAAACTGCTGTAATCGGCCCTCAACAACAAAAACAACAGGTGGAAACCGCCATGTCATCGTTACCCAAAGCACTGTTCCTGCTGTCCGGCCTGACCTTGGCGCTGCCCAGTCATGCCGCCGATACCGTGACCATCGCCACGGTCAACAACAGCGACATGATCCGCATGCAGCGCCTGTCCAAGGTGTTCGAGCAGCAGCACCCGGACATCAGGCTCAACTGGGTGGTGCTCGAAGAAAACGTACTGCGCCAACGCCTCACCACCGACATCGCCACTGAGGGCGGGCAGTTCGACGTGCTGACCATCGGCACTTACGAAACTCCGCTATGGGGCGCTAAACAGTGGCTGGAACCGCTCAACCAACTGCCGCCCGATTACGACGCCGAGGACATCTTCCCTTCGGTGCGCCAAGGCCTGTCGGTGAATAGCACCTTGTATGCCTTGCCGTTTTACGGCGAAAGCACCGTCACTTATTACCGCACCGACCTGTTCAAGCAAGCCGGCCTGAACATGCCCGCGCACCCCACCTGGACCCAGCTCGGCGAATTCGCCGCCAAGCTCACGGCCAAGGACAAAGGCCAATACGGCATGTGCCTGCGCGGCAAGGCTGGTTGGGGCGAGAACATTGCGCTGCTGAGCACCATGGCCAACGCCTTTGGCGCGCGTTGGTTCGATGAGCAATGGAAGCCCGAGCTGACCAGTCCCGAATGGACCGCCGCCGCCAACTTCTACGTCAACACCCTCAAGCAGTACGGCCCGCCGGGCGTTTCCAGTAATGGCTTCAACGAAACCCTGGCGCTGTTCAACAGCGGCAAATGTGCGATCTGGGTGGATGCCAGCGTGGCCGGCTCCTTTACCACCGATGCCAGCCAGAGCAAGGTGGCCGACAGCGTCGGTTTTGCCGCGGCGCCCACCGAGGTGACGGACAAAGGTTCCTCCTGGCTCTACGCCTGGTCATTGGCCATCCCGGCGACCTCAAAACACAAAGACGCCGCCAAGGCCTTTATCACCTGGGCGACGTCCAAGGACTACATCCAACTGGTCGCCGACAAAGAAGGCATCACCAACGTACCGCCCGGCACACGCCAGTCCACCTATAACGACGCCTACCTCAAAGCTGCGCCGTTTGCCCAGGTCACGCTGGCGATGATGAAGCACGCCGACCCGGCGCATCCCTCGGTCAAGCCGGTGCCATACGTGGGCATCCAGTACGTGACCATCCCTGAGTTCCAGGCCATCGGCACCTCCGTCGGCAAGTTGTTCTCGGCGGCGCTGACCGGCGGCATGACGGTTGATCAGGCGTTGGTGCAGGCGCAATCGACCACTGAGCGCGAAATGAAACGCGCCGGATACCCGAAGTGATTGTTACAGGACATCCTCATGAAACGACTTGAAGGTAAAAGTGCGCTGATCACCGGATCGGCGCGTGGGATTGGCCGCGCGTTTGCCCAGGCGTATATCGCTGAAGGCGCCACCGTCGCCATCGCCGATATCAACCTGCAACGCGCCCAGGCTACCGCCGCCGAACTCGGTCCCCAGGCCTATGCGGTGGCGATGGACGTCACCGACCAGCTCTCCATCGACACGCGATTGCCGCCGTGGTGGCCCATGCCGGCAAGCTGGATATCCTCGTCAACAATGCGGCACTGTTCGACCTGGCGCCCATCGTCGACATCACCCGCGACAGCTTCGAGCGGCTGTTCTCGATCAACGTCGCCGGCACGCTGTTCACGCTGCAAGCTGCGGCTCGGCAGATGATCCGCCAGGGCCATGGCGGAAAGATCATCAACATGGCCAGCCAGGCCGGGCGGCGCGGTGAGGCATTGGTGGCGGTGTATTGCGCGACCAAGGCGGCGGTGATAAGTCTGACCCAATCGGCGGGGCTGAATCTGATCAAGCAAGGGATCAACGTCAACGCCATCGCCCCCGGCGTGGTGGACGGTGAGCATTGGGACGGGGTGGATGCGTTGTTCGCCAGGCATGAAGGGTTGGCGCCGGGGGAGAAGAAGAAACGGGTAGGGGGCGAGGTGCCGTTCGGGCGGATGGGCACGGCGCAGGATTTGACCGGGATGGCGATTTTCCTGGCATCAAAGGAGGCCGACTATGTGGTGGCCCAGACGTACAACGTCGATGGCGGCAATTGGATGAACTAAGCCATACATCAATCAAAATGTGGGAGGGGCTTGCCCCCGATATAGGTGTGACAG
>NZ_JAFHKI010000032.1 GCF_016937615.1 Pseudomonas lactucae
CCCTCCCACAAAGTTATGTGCTAACGATGGGTTGTGGGGTAAGCCGCAGATACGGCTTCACTGCCCTGTAACCCTTTGGAAAGCGCTTCTTGATCTCTTCCTCGTCCTTGAGCGACGGCACGATCACCACTTCATCGCCGTCCTGCCAGTTGGCCGGGGTGGCGACCTTGTGGTTGTCGGTCAACTGCAGCGAGTCGATGACTCGCAGGATTTCGTGGAAGTTACGGCCGGTACTCGCCGGGTAGGTGATGGTCAGGCGAATCTTTTTGTTCGGGTCGATCACGAACAGGGAACGCACGGTGAGGGTGTCACTGGCGTTGGGATGGATCAGGTCGTAAAGGTCCGAGACCTTGCGGTCGGCGTCCGCCAGGATCGGGAAGTTGACGACGGTGTTCTGGGTCTCATTGATGTCTTCGATCCACTTGTGATGCGAGTCCACCGGGTCGACCGACAGGGCGATGGCCTTGACGCCACGCCTGGCGAATTCATCCTTGAGCTTGGCGGTAAAGCCCAGCTCGGTGGTGCACACCGGGGTGAAGTCCGCCGGATGGGAAAACAACACACCCCAGCTGTCACCAAGCCATTCGTGAAAACGAATCTTGCCGGCGCTGGAATCCTGTTCGAAGTCGGGGGCGATATCGCCCAGTCTTAGGCTCATGGTGTGGCTCCTGATGAGTGCTTATGGAGCCCACTGTGCATGGATTGACGCTGATTTAAAAAGAATAAATATCGATTTATCTAGACGATAAAAGAATATTAAAAATGTGTTCATTGGACGCGGGAAAGGGCGGGGTGCACCATTGCTTTCAAGGTTCGAGAAGGCCTTGAGACGCTGTACAAAGAGGGGTTTCAGGAAGGGCTTGCGGGGGTTTAGCCCGACTTGAAAGGCAAGACACCTTGCCCGGCGTTGCGCCGGGCAAGGTTTTACGGTCTTACAACAGCATTACGCTATTACAGCAGTGGCAGCGAGTAACTGACGATCACACGGTTTTCGTCTTGGTTACGCTGACCGGCAATATCGTTGCGCCACATGGCGTTTTTCCAGGCCACGCCAACGTTCTTGAAAGTACCTTCTGGTACGACGTAGGCAACAGTGATGTCACGTTCCCACTCGTTCGCGCCATTGGAGTTTGTTTGGACCTGAGCAACACCCACCCGGCCGCGAGTATCGATATTGTCGCCACGCAGGTAAACCACACCGGCGGTCAAGCCTGGTACGCCAACTTTGGCGAAGTCGTACGCGTAACGAGCTTGCCAAGTACGCTCGCCAGCACGGGCGAATTTGGCGATCTGCGAGTCAGTGGTCAAGTAAGCCGACGAACCGTCACCTTGGTTCAACCATGGGAAGTCGCTGTTGCCGTTGCTGACCTGGTAACCACCACCGAAGGTGTGACCGGCCACCGAGTACAGGAACAAGCCGCTGTAAAGGTTGTTGTCGACTTTACCTTTGGTGACGTTAGCGCCAGCAGCGTTAGTGCCGTAGTCACCAGTGGTGAAGTAGTTCGCGTCGTTGCTGTTGGCACCGTCAGCGCGGCTGTTGAAGTAGCGCAGGTCGGTTTTCAACACGCCAGGACCGATCGCCCAGTTGTGCAGCAAGCCCAGGAAGTGCTGCTTGTAGAACTGATCCAGATTGCCGTAGTAGTACTGGGCAGTCAGGTCTTTGGTGATCTTGTAGTCGCCACCGGCGTAGATGAACTTGTTGCTGTCGCGGCCAGCGGCGGTACGGCCGTTGGCGCCCGCGAGAGACAGGTTCTCGACGTTGCTGGAGTTACGACCCTTGGCCTTTTCGATCTGACCGGCAACCAGCGTCAGGTCCTTGATGTCGTTGGTGGTGATCTGGCCACCCTGGAAAGTCTGCGGCAGCAGACGACCATCGTTGGTGATGATTACCGGCAGCTTAGGCTGCAAAGTACCCAACTTCAGTTCGGTCTGGGAGATCTTGGCTTTAGCGGTCAGGCCCAGGCTGGAGTAGTTATCAACGGCTTCACCATTGGACTTGCTCGGGAAAACCGTGCCGCCATAAGAGCCAGCGTTGCCAGCCGACGCAGCGGTTGCACCGTTGGTGCCGCCGCCCGAATCCAGACGCACGCCCAGCAGCCCGATAGCGTCAAGACCAAAGCCTACGGTGCCTTGGGTGTAACCGGAGATGAAGCGCAGGTCGAAAGCTTGGCCCCACTCTTCCGACTTGTTCTGTGCGCCGGCCGCTTTGGTAGCGTCGTCACGGTTATCCGTGTTGATGTAAAAGTTACGCAGACCCAGTGTGGCCTTGCTGTCTTCGATGAAACCGGCAGCGCCTGCTTGCTGGGCGATTGCGCCCAAAGCTACAGCCAAAGCCAAGGTGGACTTATTCATGTACCGCTCCTCTCATTTCTAATTTTTGTATTTCTTCGGTCTCGGGTCTGACGCCCTCGATCCACAGATGCGCGATTAGCGCCGGATAGTGACTGGCAAGTCAATCGTAACCTTGTGTGTCTACTACCTTCGTCTAATCACAGTTGTTTTGGTCCCTGCAGGGTAATGAGTTTTTCATACACCCAAAAAGAATTGTTTCATTCTTTTTCATACGATTTGGGAATAAGCCTTTACGTGACATGGAGCAGTCAGGGTAGACCAACCGTTCCATAAGCTCATTCCTAAAGGGTATTTTTCAGCACTTTTTTAGATCGATTAGTGTGGACGCTCCATTACATACGTCACCCATGATCAAAAAGGCGACGCCATCATGGCGAAACGCACATCCTCCAGTCAATTTGTTACAGTTTTTGTGTCACTAATAATTTCTTTGCCGAGCGCAATCTACCCACAGTCGCCATCCCGTTATCGGCGTGAGATCAAGAATGCTTAAATTTCAGTTGTAACGTGAAAGACCGAGCCGCCGAGCAGGCCGGTGCTTACGCGAGCCTGCTCGGTGGTCGGAGGGGAGGGCTTTACAAGGCTTTCTCGAAGATCTTCGAATTACGCTGATAGTTGTACAGCGAGGCACGCGCCGACGGCAGGCGGTCCACACTGCTTGGCACAAACCCCCGTTCGCGGAACCAGTGGGCGGTGCGCGTGGTGAGTACGAACAAGGTTTTCAGCCCCTGGGCCCGCGCACGGGTCTGGATGCGCTCCAGCAACACGTCACCTCGCGCGCCATGGCGGTATTCCGGGTTCACCGCCAGGCACGCCAGCTCGCCGGCGTCCGAATCGGCGATCTGATACAGCGCCGCACAGGCGATGATCATGCCCTCGCGCTCGACCACACTGAACTGCTCGATTTCACGTTCCAGCACTTCCCGCGAACGACGCACCAGGATGCCCTGTTCTTCCAGCGGGCTGATCAGGTCGAGCAAGCCGCCGACGTCTTCAATCGCCGCCTCGCGCACTTGTTCGAACTGCTCCTGCGCCACCAGCGTCCCGCCGCCGTCGCGGGTAAACAGCTCCGTGAGCAAGGCGCCGTCCTCGGCATAGCTGACGATATGACTGCGCCCTACCCCGCCACGGCAAGCCTCGGCCGCCGCATCGAGCAGTTCGGCCTGGTAGTTGCTGCTGCCCAGGCGTTGCAGGTGGGCCGGTACCTGTTGCGGGCGCAGCTCGCGCACCAGGCGGCCATTTTCGTCGATCAGGCCGAGATCGGCGCCGAACAGCAGCAGCTTATCGGCACCCAGATCGATGGCGGCGCGGGTGGCGACGTCTTCGCAGGCCAGGTTGAAAATCTCACCCGTGGGTGAATACCCCAGTGGCGACAGCAGCACGATGGAGCGCTCGTCCAGCAAGCGGTTGATGCCCTTGCGGTCGACGCGGCGCACTTCGCCGGTGTGGTGGTAGTCCACACCTTCCAGCACGCCGATCGGACGCGCGGTCACCAGGTTGCCGCTGGCCACCCGCAGGCGCGAACCCTGCATCGGCGACGAGGCCATGTCCATCGACAAGCGCGCTTCGATGGCGATACGCAGGTGGCCGACCGCGTCGATCACACACTCCAGCGTCGCGGCATCGGTGATGCGCATGCCTTCGTGATAAATCGGGGTCAGACCACGCGCTTCAAGGCGCGCTTCGATCTGCGGGCGCGAACCGTGGACCAGCACCAATCGCACGCCCAGGCTGTGCAGCAGCACCAGGTCGTGGACGATATTGCCGAAGTTCGGATGATCCACACCGTCGCCGGGCAGCATGACCACAAAGGTGCAGTCGCGGTGGGCGTTGATGTAGGGCGAAGCGTGACGAAGCCAATTGACGTATTCGGGCATAACACCTGGGCCTGTAATAAAAAGCAGCCAAAAAGGATGACTCGTGGAAGCGCACAGCGGGCTGATGGTTATCGTCGGAACAGGCTTGGCGACACGCTCACTCTCCTTTTATGTACGAACAGGCAGGGGTTAATTTATGCGGGTTTCAGGCAGTAATGTTCGATCAGTTCCCGCAATAGACGCACTGTAGGCGTCAAGCGTGACATTTCGAGGTACTCGCCCGGCTGATGAGCACAGGCGATATCGCCAGGGCCCAATACCAGGGTTTCACACCCAAGGCGCTGAAGATAAGGCGCTTCGGTGCCGAACGCCACTGCTTCGGCACGATGACCGGTCAATCGCTGCGCCACACGCACCAGTTCGGCGTCTTCCGGTTGTTCGAACGGCGGCACTTCGGGGAACAGCGGCGCGTAGTCGATCTTGACCTTGTGGCGCTCGGCTAAAGGTTCGAGCTTCTGCCGGATGGCCGCGCGCAGCACCTGCGGGTCCATGCCCGGCAAGGGCCGAAGGTCGAATTCCAGTGAGCACTGACCGCAAATGCGGTTGGGGTTGTCGCCACCGTGGATACAGCCAAAGTTCATGGTCGGCTGCGGCACGCTGAATTGCGGGTTGCGGTATTCACGCTGCCAGGCCAGGCGCAGACCGCGCAATTCGCCGATGGCATCGTGCATCGCTTCAAGAGCGCTGTGGCCCAGGCTGGGGTCCGACGAGTGGCCACTCTGGCCCAGGATGTCGATACGCTCCATCATCACGCCTTTATGCAGACGGATCGGTTTGAGCCCGGTGGGCTCGCCAATCACCGCCGCGCGGCCCAGCGGGCGTCCGGCTTCGGCCAGCGCGCGGGCGCCGGACATGGAGCTTTCTTCATCGCAGGTGGCGAGGATCAGCAAGGGTTGCTTGAACGGCTGGTCCATCAGCGGCAACACCGCTTCAATCGCCAGAGCAAAAAACCCCTTCATGTCGCAACTGCCCAATCCTACCCAGCGGCCGTCGACTTCCGTCAGCTTGAGCGGGTCGGTTTTCCACAGCGCGGCGTCATAGGGCACCGTATCGCTGTGGCCCGCCAGCACCAGGCCGCCAGGCCCACTGCCGAAACTTGCCAGCAGGTTGAATTTGCCGGGACTGACCTGCTGGATGTCGATGGCAAACCCCAGATCGCCCAGCCAACCGGCGAGCAAATCGATCACCGGGCGGTTGGTCTGGTCGAGAGAGGCTTGGGTGCAACTGACCGAAGGCGCGGCAATCAGCGCGGCGAACTGCTCTTTCATGGACGGTAATGGCATGCGCGGCCTCTCAACTTCCCGGATGAACTCCACTATAGAACCATCTGCACGACACAATAAACCGTTGCGGCACGTTGCCGGGCTCACTCCTGTACACTGCACGGCCTTGGCAGCCACCTTTTTCCCCGGCTGCGCTCCCGATCCTGGATTTTCCGGCCATGCAGAAAGAAACCGAAATCAAGCTCCGCGTCAGCCGCGAAACACTCGCCGCGCTGCGTGAGCACCCGTTACTGAAAAAACGCAACAAAAGTGGCTGGGAACGCCTTGAGTTGATGAATCAGTATTTCGACACCCCCGAACGCGACCTGGCCCAAGCCAAAGTCGCCCTGCGTTTGCGCAAGGACGGTGACGCCATCATCCAGACCCTCAAGACCCGCGGCCAGAGCGTCGCCGGTTTGTCGGAACGCAACGAGTACAACTGGGACCTGCCCAAAGCGAAACTCGACGTGAAGAAACTCGACGGCGAATGCTGGCCCGAGCAACTGGCCGAGCTGGACAAAAAGACCCTCAAGCCGATCTTCACCACCGATTTCGTGCGCGAACGTGCCGAAATCGCCTGGGGCCGTGGCAAGGCCAAGGTGGTGATCGAGGCCGCGTTGGACCTGGGCCACGTAGTGGTCGGCAAGCAGAAAGAAGAAATCTGCGAGCTGGAACTGGAACTGCGCGAAGGCGAACCGGCTGCTCTGCTGGAACTGGCGGCTGAATTGGCCGCGACCCTGGCGCTGATGCCGTGCGATATCAGCAAGGCCGAGCGCGGCTACCGCCTGTACGATGCAGGCAGCTACTCCCTTAGCCTGCCGGCACCGCAGATCCACGCCGAAATGCCATTGGACGACGCCTTCGCCGCAATCATGTGGCACCTGCTGGGCAGCAGCCAGCGCCTGGCCGAGCAATACCGCTTCAATGGCCACTGGCGCCTGCTGCAGGACTGGGTCGACAACCTCGGTGAGTTGCGCGCCCTGATCGGCAGCCTCGGCCAGGCCGCACCGCGCCAATCCACCGCCGAACTGCGCAGCGCACTGGATGCCCTGCTGGAAGACTGGCGCCCGCTGGTACAGGCCGGTGACGACGACGAAGACATTCGCAAAGCCGCACCCGAGCAGTTCGCCGAAGAACTGGAGGACGTGCGCTGGGGCCTGTTCTCACTGAACACTTCGCGCTGGCTGCTGGCCCGCAGCTGGACCGCCGAGCGTAACGTGCGGGGCAACCGTCAGGGCGCCGCGCAAATCACCAACTGGCTGCCGCGCCTGCTGGCCGACGATGCCGTCGCCCTGCAATTGCCGCGCTACCAGCAGCAACCGGAAGACCTGGCCGAGCAACTGCCGCGTATCGAACGCATCCAGGCCTGGCTGCACCACGCACGCCAGGTGGTGGACATCCCGGAACTGGACCGTTTGTACGGCGAGCTGAACAAGCTGGTGCAACTGGCCAATCAGCCGATCACCGATGAGTCGCTGGATGCGCGGATGCATCAGGCGATTGCGGTGTATCAGAACCGTGCCTGGAAGACCCTGCTGCGCCTGTAAGATCGCCATCGGGGGCAAGCCCCCTCCCACATTTGAATGTATTCGCAAATCAAAATGTGGGAGGGGCGGTGCGACGATTCGGCTTGCCCCCGATGAGGCCCTGCCTGTCAGCGCAACACTGGCAGGCTGGTGGTGGACTTGATCTCCGACAACGCCACGATCGAATTGACCTCCTGAATCCCCGGCACCATCGACAACTTGTCGAAGAAAAACCGCTCGTACGCCTCGATGTCCGACGCCACGATGCGCAGCAGAAAATCCACCGCCCCCATCAGCACATAGCACTCCAACACTTCCGGAAAGCCGCGAATCGCCTCGGTGAACTCGGTGAAGTTGGATCGCCCGTGGGCGTTGAGTTTGACCTCGGCGAAAATCTGCGTGTTAAGGCCGATCTTCTTGCGGTCCAGCAAGGTCACCTGGCCGCGGATCACACCCTCGTCCTTGAGCCGCTGGATGCGCCGCCAGCAGGGCGACTGGGACAGCCCGACCTGCTCGGCGATCTGCGCACTCGAGAGCGAAGCATCCTCTTGCAGCAGGGCCAGGATGCGGCGGTCGTAAGCGTCCAATTGGCTGTGCATAGAAATACCTTTTATAGCGATGTTCTTGAATTATATGATTCGAATAATGTTGAATCAGGCTCATCTTAGATAAGAAATCTCCGTAGGCGAATGTAAAAATTTCTTCAGTCGAAACTGGAGAGCCAGCATGCACGTCGTCGAAACTACCCACCCCGATACCCGCGTCGATGCATGGGCCGTCACCAACGCCCATTGCCAGGCCCATTACCAGATCGTCGCCGAGGCTGAACCGGATGTGTTGTGCCGGGTGCTTAACTATTTCGCGCTGCAGTTTCTGACGCCTCGGCAGGTCAGTGTGACTCGGCAAGACGACATACTGAGCATCGAGATCGTGATGGATGGCCTGAGCTGGCATCGAGCCCAGGTGATCGGTGAAAAGATTCGAAACCTGATCAGCGTGTGCACTCTGGATGTGTGGCCAGCCGACTCCGTGGGCCCGCAGGCAGTGTCGGCAGCCGCCCGGTAAAAACCTGCAATACACGGCGAGCGGCGAATATTCGGGGGCTGGCTAGCCTGGGAGTACGTCCAAGGTTACCCAGGAAAACCCACATGTCTGTTGATCAACGATTGGAATTGCATCAATTGCTGCCGGCTTTGGTCGATGCCGAACTGATCAGTGACGACATCGCACAACGCTTGTCGAAACTGCCGGCCGGCGACACCCAGCATCCGCTGGAGCACATCGCAACCCTCGGGCCCTGCCTGGAAACCCTGACCCGATGGCTTGCCCAGCATGTCGGGCAACCTTACCTGCGCATCGACCCACTGAAGATCGACGTGGCGACGGTGGTGCCGCTGATGTCCCATGCCTTTGCCCAGCGCCATGGAATCCTTGCCGTGGCGGTGGATGCGCAGTCCGTCACGATCGCCAGCGCCCAACCCCTCGTCACCGCGTGGGAGGCCGGGCTGGCGCAGGTGCTCAAGCGCTCCATCACGCGCGTGGTGGCCAACCCCCAGGAGATTACGCGCTGCATCGGCGAGTTTTATCGGCTGGCGAAGTCCGTCAGCGGCGCGGATCAAAAGGTAGCGGTGCCCGGCAACTTCGACCTGCTCAACCTCGGCGCCAGCGACCAGGAACCGGACGCCAACGATGCGCACATCGTCAATATCGTCGATTGGTTGCTGCAGTACGCCTTCAGCCAGCGGGCCAGTGATATCCATATCGAACCTTGCCGTGAACAGGGTCGGGTGCGTTTTCGCATTGATGGGCTGTTGCACGATGTCTACCAGTTTCCACCCCAGGTGACGATGGCGGTGGTCAGCCGGCTCAAGAGCCTGGGACGGATGAACGTGGCGGAAAAACGCAAACCCCAGGACGGCCGGGTCAAGACCAAAAGCCCGACGGGCGCGGAGGTCGAGCTGCGTCTGTCGACCTTGCCTACCGCCTTTGGCGAAAAACTGGTGATGCGGATTTTCGACCCGCAGGTGCTGCTCAAGGACTTCGACCAGTTGGGCCTGTCCCTGGAAGACCAGCAACGCTGGCACGGCATGACCCGCCAAACCAACGGCATCATCCTGGTCACCGGGCCCACCGGCTCCGGCAAGACCAGCACCCTCTACACCACGCTCAAGCAACTGGCGACCCGCGAAGTCAACCTGTGCACGGTGGAAGACCCGATCGAGATGGTTGAACCCGCCTTCAATCAGATGCAGGTGCAACACAATATCGACCTGACCTTCGCCAGCGGCATCCGCGCCCTGCTGCGCCAGGACCCGGACATCATCATGATCGGCGAAATACGCGATCAGGAAACCGCAGAAATGGCGATCCAGGCCGCCCTGACCGGGCATTTGGTGCTGTCGACGCTGCACACCAACGACGCGCCCAGTGCGATCAGCCGTTTGCAGGAGCTGGGTATTGCGCATTATTTAATCAAGGCCACGCTGTTAGGCGTGATGGCGCAGCGCTTGGTACGGTTGCTGTGCCCTCACTGCAAGCGCGTTATGGGTGACGTGTATGAGGCTGCCGGGTGCGCCGAATGCAGAAACAGCGGGTATCGGGGGCGAGCCGGAGTCTACGAAATCATGGTGCTGGACGATGCGCTCAAGGCACTGATCACCCCAGGCGCCGACGTGCAGTCCCTGCGGGCAGCCGCTATCGCGCAAGGCATGCGTGACCTGCGCATGTCCGGCATGACAAAGGTTGAAGCAGGGCTGACCACAATGGCGGAAGTGTTGCGGGTAACGCCTGGGGATTCGGTAACAAATCCTATGATTACGGCGCTTTGAAACCGTTCTTATCGGTGGCAACGCCGTTACAATCGGCGCAACGTCGTTTCACTGACACCATCAGATAGGGAATCGTTATGCAGATCGGAACCGTACTGCTTCTTTTCGTGGGTTTGGCCATCGCCATCCTCTTCATGGGCTTCAAGGTGGTGCCTCAGGGCTACCAGTGGACGGTCGAACGTTTCGGCCGCTATACCAATACCCTCAAGCCCGGCCTGAACATCATCATCCCGGTCATGGACCGCATCGGTCGCAAGATCAACGTAATGGAAAGCGTGCTGGACATCCCGCCCCAGGAAGTGATCACCGCCGACAATGCCACTGTGCAGATCGACGCGGTGTGTTTCTTCCAGGTGGTCAATACCGCCCAGGCCGCCTACGAGGTCAACAACCTCGAACACGCCATTCGCAACCTGCTGCAAACCAATATTCGTACTGTCCTCGGCTCCATGGAGCTGGATGCCATGCTCAGCCAGCGTGACGGCATCAACGAAAAACTCCTGAGAACCGTGGATGAAGCCACCGCGCCGTGGGGCATCAAGATCACCCGTATCGAGATCAAGGACATCAGCCCGCCCGCCGACCTGATGGCCGCCATGTCGGGCCAGATGAAAGCCGAGCGGATCAAGCGTGCGCAAATCCTCGAGGCCGAGGGCCTGCGAGCGTCGGCGATCCTGACGGCCGAAGGTAAAAAGCAGGCGCAGATCCTGGAAGCCGAAGGTAGCCGCCAGGCAGCATTCCTCGAATCCGAAGCCCGGGAGCGTCAGGCCGAGGCGGAAGCACGCGCGACCCAGGTGGTGTCGGAAGCGATCGCCTCGGGCAACGTGCAGGCGGTCAACTACTTCGTCGCGCAAAAATATATCGACGCGCTGGGCAAGCTGGCATCGGCCAACAACAGCAAGGTGATCCTCATGCCGCTTGAAGCCAGCCAGGTGATTGGTGCGGTCGGCGGCATTGGCGAGATCGTCAAGGCCACGTTCGATAACAAGAAAGGCTGAGGCCAGCGCCATGTGGGATTTCCTGCAGCACCTGTCATTTTGGGATTGGCTGGCACTGGGCACGGTGCTGTTGATCCTCGAGATCTTCGGTGCCGGCGGTTACCTGTTGTGGATGGGTATCGCCGCTGCGGCCGTCGGTGTGATCAAGTTTCTCGTACCGCCGCTCGGCCTGGAATGGCAACTGTTGTTGTTCGCAGTGTTGTCGATACTGACGGCCGTGTATTGGTGGAAACGCCAACGCAGCAGTGCCAAGGCCAGTGACCAACCCGGGCTGAATGAACGAGGCTCGGAGCTGGTTGGTCGCACCTTCGTGGTGCGCCAGGCGATTGTGGACGGCCGGGGCAAGGTGAAAGTCGGTGATGGCGTGTGGATGGTGACCGGCCCCGACAGCCCCGTAGGCGCTCAAGTCCGGGTCGTTGGTCAGGACGGGGTGATTTTAAAGGTTGAAACTGTTTAGTCAGTGATGGAACTCGGTTGGGCTATCTACAATCAAAACCTGCAGATAACCCCACCGGAGTCACCCATCATGCGTCTCAAATATGCTGTCGCCACCCTCGCTGTGCTTTCCCTTCCTGTCGGTTCAGCCATGGCCGACAGTTTCTGGCGCAACGTCATCTCGTCGGGCGCCACCACTGGCTCGACGTACCTGACCTTCAAGGACCACAAGCTGGTGGTTGCCGCACAAGACGACGCCGGCAGCTTCGTTGCCAGCGACGGCGGCATTCGCGGCCCATACCTGGAAGCCGCCATGCAGAAGGTCCGCGCCGATAACCCAGGCCTGCAAGCCACGGATATGGAACTGGCCAACGCTATCCTCGCGAAGAATGCTGTCACTGAGTAATGCTTGTGCCCTTAAGAATGCCGCTTGTTCAAGCGGCATTTTTTATGTTTCCTACAATTGTCACGACTAGGTACCACAAGAGCCTTCTGCTTTTTCCAGCCTGGAGCAGAAAGGTCCTGTCGAGCCTCCCGTTACGCCGCAGCAAGCTCACGATTCCCTTTTTTAAAGTGAATCAGCCTTATGCACAAAAAACTTTCCTGCGCGTTGCTTATCACTGCGTTTGCCACGTCATTCGCGCAAGCTGCGGAAAACTGGTACGGGTCGGCGAAGCTCAATAGCGCTCGCCAGAATCTATCCAGCGCCTTGCTGACCAGCCCGCGCGTCACTCATCGCGTGGACGCCCCGGACAGCAGCAAAGCATTCGTCGCGTCATTCGCCCTGGGCTATGCCTTTACCGACGGCTGGCGCCTGGAGGGGGAATACACCCTGCCGAACAGCTCGACATTCGAATCCCACTGGGCGCCCTTCAATGCCAACGTCAATAGCCTGCACGCGCGTAGCCAACGCTTGATGCTCAATGGTTACAAGGACATTCCTATCAACTCATGGCTGTCGTTCTACGGCATGGCTGGGGTTGGGGTGGCCAGGATCGACTCACAGGGCTACCAGACCAACGAAAGCCGACGCTTCGCCAGCAACCGCCAGCACAACCTGACCTATAGCGTCGGCATGGGGCTGGATGCCAAGCTGAGCGAACGAGTAACACTGGGCGCTGGTTACCGGTATACCGCCATCGGCGATATCGAAACCGGCTACAACACCTTCGCCAATCGGATCAACGCCCGCGATGAACAACTCAAGGGCAAGCTCAAGGAGCAGAATGTGTTTTTGGAAGCCCGCGTGGCATTCTGACTGAAACAAAGATGCCGCTTTTTTAAGCGGCATTTTTTTTGCCCGCCAGGTGACGATTCATTCACAGACGACAGGCTATATTCAGTCAGGCCGTGCAACCATGCCGGTACTGATAAGCCTCTCATCGCCCACCTGAAACGGATGCCTTCGTCGTTATGAGCCAACAGCCCTTCCTGCCGTTCTCCAAACCTACCATTGATGAAGCCACCATCTCGGCGGTCGGTGATGTACTGCGCTCGGGCTGGATCACCAGCGGACCGAAAGTACAGGCGTTCGAAGCGCAATTGTCGGAGTACTTTGGCGGCCGGCCGGTGCGTACATTCAACTCAGGCACCTGCACCATGGAGATTGCGTTGCGCATCGCCGGTGTCGGGCCAGGCGATGAAGTCATCACCACGCCGATCTCCTGGGTCGCCACAGCCAACGTGATCCTGGAGGTGGGCGCCACGCCCGTATTTGCCGATATCGACCCCGTTACCCGCAATATCGACCTGGCCCAGGTAGAAGCGGCGATCACCCCGCGGACCAAGGCGATCATCCCGGTGTACCTGGCGGGCCTGCCGCTGGACATGCCGATGCTTTATGCACTGGCCAACAAGTACAACCTGCGTATCGTCGAAGACGCCGCGCAAGCGCTGGGCTCCAGCTGGGACGGCGAGCGCATTGGTGCCACCGGGGATTTCGTGTCGTTCAGCTTCCAGGCCAATAAGAACATCACGTGTTCCGAAGGTGGCTGCCTGGTTTTGAATAACGCCGAAGAGGCGCGCCTGGCGGAGAAGTACCGCCTGCAAGGCGTCACCCGCAGCGGTTTTGACGGCCTGGATGTGGACGTGTTGGGCGGCAAGTTCAACATGACGGATATCGCCGCCGCCATCGGTCTGGGGCAGTTTGCACATATCGAGCAGATCACCGCCCACCGCCAGAGGCTGGCGCGACATTACTTCAAATGCTTCGGCAACGACTTTGAAGCGCAATACGGCGCACAACTGCCGCCGGCAGATTTCGAAAACAGCAACTGGCACCTGTTCCAACTGGTGTTGCCGGAGCGTCAGGACGGCTTGCCCGCCCGCGCCACCTTCATGGAGCAGATGCAGGCCCATGGCGTCGGCATTGGCTATCACTACCCGCCAATTCACCTGCTGAGCCTGTATCGGGCGCAGGGGTTCAAGGAAGGCATGTTTCCGGTGGCGGAAAAGGTTGGGCGCTTGATCGTGTCGTTGCCGATGTTCACGGCGATGACAGAGGCCGACGTGGAGCGGTCGGTGGCGGCGGTAAAAGCAGTCCTGAGAGCAAACTAAGCACTCACGGCTGACCTCGGCTGAATGTGGGAGGGCGGTGCGACGGTTCGACTTGCTCCCCTCCCACAGGGGTCTTGCGTTTACTCGCCGATGGCAGCTTTGTAGCCGGCGGCATCCAGCAGTTTATCCAGATCAGCCTTGTCGTTTGGCTTGAGCTTGAAGATCCAGGCGCCGTAGGGGTCGGAGTTCAGCAGCTCAGGGCTGCCACCCAGCTCTTCGTTGACGGCAATCACTTCACCGGCAATCGGCGAGTAGATATCCGAAGCGGCCTTCACCGACTCAACCACGCCCGCCTGGCCTTGAGCCTCGAACGTAGCGCCGACTTCGGCCAGCTCAACAAACACCACATCCCCCAACGCTTCCTGGGCATGGTCGGAGATCCCGACGGTCACGGTGCCGTCAGCTTCCAGACGGGCCCATTCATGACTTTCGGCAAAACGCAGGTCCGCAGGGATATCGCTCATAGTCTGTGTCCTCAAGAAGTAATGTCAGCGGCCTTCGGCCTGCCGGAAATAGTTAGATCAGGGTTTTGCCATGGCGCACAAAGGTCGGTTTGACCACCCGAACCGGGTACCACTTGCCGCGGATTTCCACTTCGGCCCGATCGGCAGTCGCCGTCGGTACACGCGCCAGGGCAATGGATTTGCTCAGCGTAGGAGAGAAACTACCACTGGTGATCTCCCCTTCGCCAACATTGGCGATGCGAACCACCTGGTGAGCGCGTAAAACCCCGCGTTCTTCCAGTACCAGCCCGACCAATTTGGACTGCACACCCGTTGCCAATTCGGCTTCCAATGCCCCACGACCGATAAAATTGCGCTCGGCCGGTTCCCAGGCGATGCTCCAGGCCATGTTGGCGGCCAGGGGCGAAACGTCCTGGTGGATATCCTGGCCGTACAGGTTCATCCCGGCTTCCAGACGCAGGGTATCCCGTGCACCGAGGCCGATGGGTGAAATGCCCGCGCCCACCAGATCATTGAAAAAACCGGGGGCCTGATCCGCAGGCAGGACAATTTCCAGACCGTCTTCACCGGTGTAACCGGTGCGGGCGATAAACCAATCGCCATCGGCCTGGCCCTCAAAGGGCTTGAGCTGGCGAATCAGGGTGCCGCGCGACTGGGTGACCAGCTCAGCGATCTTTTGCCGGGCATGGGGGCCTTGAATCGCGAGCATGGCCAACTCGGACCGCTCCTGCAACTGCACGGGGTAGTCGCCCAGTTGCGCCTGCATCCAGGCCATGTCCTGGTCGCGGGTGGCGGCGTTGACCACCAACCGATAACCGGTCTCGGTGCGGTACACGATCATATCGTCCACCACCCCGCCCCGTTCGTTGAGCATCGCGCTGTACAACGCACGGCCGCAGCCATGCAAACGATCGACGTCATTGGCCAGCAGGTGCCGGAGCCATTCCCTGGCCTGAGGGCCTGTGACATCGATCACGGTCATATGAGATACATCGAACACCCCGCAGTCGCGTCGCACCTGATGGTGTTCTTCAACCTGCGAGCCGTAGTGCAGAGGCATATCCCAACCGCCAAAATCGACCATTTTCGCGCCGAGGGCGAGATGCAGGTCATACAGAGGCGTACGCTGTCCCATGGGTTTCTCCTTCCGGGCTTGGCGAGAGTGCGCAGCGCCGCTGTTCGCGGCTGAACGCCCTGAAATACAAGGGCTGCAGCCACATACAACGACCCGATCCGAAAGATGGAGCGCACCGAATGCCGCGCATTGTAGCCGCAAGCCGTAGGACTGGCACCTAACCGATGGGTCGGGCGGAGCGGCGGATCAGCCCGATCACCGGCAGCAGACCGACCAACACCAATGTCAGCGCCGGCAAAGAGGCCCGCGCCCACTCGCCTTCGCTGGTCATTTCAAAGACCCGCACCGCCAGGGTGTCCCAGCCGAACGGGCGCATCAGCAGGGTGGCAGGCATTTCCTTGAGCACATCGACAAACACCAGCAGCGCCGCGCTCAAGGTACCGGGAAGCAAAAGCGGCAGATACACTTTGCAAAACAGTCGCGGCCCGCTCACGCCCAAACTGCGTGCCGCTTCCGGTAGCGATGGACGGATACGCGCCAGGCTGCTTTCCAGCGGGCCATAGGCCACTGCCAGAAAACGCACCAGATACGCCAGCACCAGCGCCGACAGACTGCCCAACAACAAAGGCTTGCCCGCCCCGCCCAGCCAGCCCGACAACGGCACCACCAGTTCGCGGTCCAGGTAGCTGAACGCCAGCATGATCGACACCGCCAGCACCGAGCCCGGCAGGGCATAACCGACATTGGCCAGGCTGATGCCGGAGCGGATCGCGCGAGTCGGCGCCAGGCGGTTGGCGAACGCCAATACCAGCGCCACGCTGACCGTGAACAGCGCGGCGATCCCGCCCAGGTAAAGCGTGTGGACGATCAGGCCCGAATAGCGCTCATCCAGGTCGAAACGACCGCGCTGCCAGAACCAGGCGACCAATTGCAGCACTGGAATGACAAACGCACAGGCGAATACCAGGCCACACCAACCGCTCGCCGCCGCTGCCTTGAACCCGTGCAGGTGATACAGCGCCTTGCCACACGGCCGTTCGTTGCCGGGCCGACTGGCGCCTCGGGCGCGACGCTCGCCGTAGAGCACAAGCATCACCACCAGCAGCAACAGGCTGGCCAGTTGCGCCGCGCTGGACAGGCTGAAAAAGCCGTACCAGGTCTTATAGATGGCCGTGGTGAACGTATCGAAGTTGAACACCGAGACCGCTCCGAAATCCGCCAGAGTTTCCATCAAGGCCAGGGCGACCCCGGCGCCGATCGCCGGTCGCGCCATGGGCAGCGCCACACGCCAGAACGCTTGCCACGGCGATTGCCCCAGCACCCGCGCCGCTTCCATCAGCCCCTTGCCCTGAGCCAGGAATGCGGAGCGCGCCAGCAAGTAGACGTAGGGATAGAACACCAGCACCAATACGATGATCACGCCGCTGGTGGAGCGCACGCGCGGCAGGCGCAAACCCGTACCGAGCCATTCGCGCAACAGGGTCTGCACCGGGCCGGAAAAATCCAGAAGTCCCACGAATACGAAGGCCAGCACGTAAGCGGGAATGGCAAAAGGCAGCATCAACGCCCAGTCCAGCCAGCGGCGTCCGGGGAATTCGCAAAGGCTGGTCAGCCAGGCCAGGCTTACACCCAGCAGCGTTACGCCGATGCCGACGCCCACCACCAACGTCAGGGTGTTGCCCAACAGGCGTGGCATCTGGGTTTCCCAGAGGTGGGACCAGATCTGTGGGTCAATGCTTTGCCAGGACAGCAACAGCACGCTCAGCGGCAGCAGCACCAGGGCAGCGACGGTGAAGACCGGCAGGTACCAGCGGCGTTGGGCGGGGTGGGCCAAGGGTTAGCTCTCAGTAAATAAACATCTCGAAAACACCGCAATCCAATGTGTGTCAGTTCCAACCCGCCCGATCCATCAGCCGAATCGCCTCGGCCTGACGCTTACCCGCCACTTCCACCGGCAACGTGTCGGCCACGAATTTACCCCAGGTCGCCACTTCGGCCGACGGTGGCACCGCCGGGTTGGCCGGAAACTCCTGGTTCACGTCAGCAAATATCTGCTGCGCCTCAGGCGTGGTCATCCATTCCACCAGGGCCTTGGCGGCTTCAGGGTGCGGTGCGTTCTTGGTCAGGCCGATGCCCGACAGGTTCACATGCACGCCACGGTCGCCCTGGTTCGGCCAGAACAGCTTCACCGCCAGGTCCGGTTTCTGCTTGTGCAGGCGCCCGTAGTAGTAGGTGTTGACGATCCCCACGTCGCATTGCCCGGCATTGATCGCCTCCAGCACCGCGATGTCATCGGAGAACACGTCGGTGGACAGGTTATTCACCCAGCCCTTGACGATAGCTTCGGTTTTGGCCGCGCCATGGGTTTCGATCAGGGTCGCGGTCAGCGACTGGTTATAGACCTTTTTCGCGGTACGCAGGCACAGACGGCCTTCCCACTGCTTGTCGGCCAGGGCCTCGTAAGTGGTCAGGTCACCCGGCTTTACCCGGTCGGTGGAGTAGGCGATGGTCCGCGCGCGCAAGCTCAACCCCGTCCAGGCGTGGGCGGATGAACGGTATTGCAGTGGAATATTCTTGTCGATCACCGCGGAGGTGAACGGTTGCAGGATGCCCATCTGCTCGGCTTGCCAGAGATTGCCGGCGTCGACGGTGAGCAGCAGGTCTGCGGTGGCGTTTTCGCCCTCGGCCTTGATGCGCTGCATCAGCGGGGCTTCCTTGTCGGTGATGAACTTCACCTGCACACCGGTCTTTTTGGTGTAGGCATCAAACACCGGCTTGATCAGTTCGTCGATGCGTGAGGAGTACACCACCACCTCGTCGGCTGCCTGCACGGTGGTGCTGCCGATCAGGGTGAGTGCCAGGGCAGTCAGGAGGCGCTTGGGTGCCAACATGGGGGCGGTCTCTCATTTGCAAAAAGAGAGCAAATGATAAGGACTCACATTTGGTAACGCTTGGTGGAGGCGTTACCAGATGTTGCACAAACGCCTCAGGGTTTAGCGAGTTCGGGCAGATCGCCCGTCAATCCCAAGGCCTGGCGCACAAAGACCGCCTTGGCTTCGGGCATCTGATCGACCATTTTCAACCCGGCATTGCGCAACCAGCGCAACGGCAGTTGATCGGCCTGGAACAACCGCTCAAAGCCCTCCATCGCCGCCATCAACGCCAGGTTATGCGGCATGCGCCGGCGCTCGTAACGGCTGAGCACTTTCACATCCGCCAGGCGCTCGCCACGTTCGGTGGCCGACAACAACACGTCGGCAAGCACTGCCGCATCGAGGAAACCCAGGTTCACGCCCTGCCCGGCCAGCGGATGGATCACATGGGCCGCGTCGCCGATCAATGCCAGGCCCTCGGCCACATAGCGTTTGGCATGGCGTTGACGCAACGGCACGCAAACCCTTGGATCGGCGCTGACGACAGTGCCCAGACGCCCTTCAAAGGCGCGCTCCAGCGCACGGCAAAACGCCTCGTCATCCAACGCCATCAAGCGTTCGGACTCAGCCGGCGTGGTCGACCAGACGATCGAGCACCAATCCTGCTGCCCGTCCCGCTCCAATGGCAAAAACGCCAGCGGACCAGTATCGGTAAACCGCTGCCAGGCCGTGCGCTGGTGCGGCTGGCTGCTGCGTACGCTGGTGACGATGGCGTTATGCAGGTAATCCCACTCACGGGTCGCCGTGCCGGTAAGGCGGCGCACGGCGGAGTTGGCGCCATCGGCCGCGACCACCAACGGCGCGCGCAAAGTTCGGCCATCGGCCAGGGTCAGCAGCCAGTCATCGCCGGAGCGGCGCATCTGCTCCAGGCGTGCGTTAGCCAGCAAACCCAGGTCGCAGTCGTGCAGGCGCTCAAGCAAGGCATCCTGCACCACGCGGTTTTCGACGATATGCCCGAGCACTTCGGCATGCACGCTGGCCGCCGAGAAGTGGATCTGCCCGGTGCCGCTGCCGTCCCACACCTGCATCTCGCCATAGGGGCTGGCGCGGCGCGAGACAATGCCCTCCCACACGCCGAGGCGCTCCAGGATGCGCTGGCTGGCCGCCGACAGGGCGCTCACGCGAGGCTCGAAGGCCGCGTCACGGTCGAATGGCTTGACACTCAGCGGGCTGCCGTCGAGCAGCAGCACTTGCAGGCCACTGCCCTGCATCGCAAGCGCCAGGGCGCTTCCGACCATTCCGGCCCCGACAATCAGCACATCTGCGCGCATGTCCATGCTTTAAACCTGTCTTGCTGGCGGCTTGCGCCGCACGTAAAGGGTTTTGTCGACCCGCGCGACCAAAGTGCCGGAGCCGTCATGAATCTGGACCTGGAGGTGGGGCAGATATTTCTCGCCGCCCTCGGTCTGTCGACGCACTTCATCCAACAACGCATCGTCGATAAAAAATTCGGCATACACCGGGCCCTTGCCCGGCGAGATAAAGTCGATGCTCGCGGCCTTGTCCCACACGATGTAGTCACGGCCCAGGTTCTCCATGAGCATCAGCATGTAGAACGGGTCGACCATCGAATACAGGCTGCCACCGAACTGGGTGCCGACGTAATTGCGGTTATACCAACCCAGGCCCATGCGCACTTTGACGTGACGAAAGTCGGCGCTCATATGCCGCACGCTGACCCCGGCGCCCAGGTACGGCGGGTACAGGGTCATGACCCAACGCAACAACCGCGCTTTGCCTAGCCGCTCGACCAACCACTTACGCATCGGGGCGCGTCCCCAGGCCCATGGCCTGACGGGCGAACCAGCGCTTGGCCGGAGGCAACAGGTCCAGGCCCAGCAGGCCCATGTTGCGGCCCAGCGCGACCAACGGTTGAGCACTGCCAAACAGCCGCGTGACCTGGTCGGAAAAACCCACGGTCAACTTCTGATCCAGGTGCTGGCGCTCGCGATAAGCCTGCAGCGTCGCCAGGTCGCCCGGCACCGCCGGCCCGGCCAGCAGGGCCTCGGCCAAGGCATTCGCATCGCGCAGCGACAGGTTGAAACCCTGCCCGGCAATCGGGTGCAGGCTGTGGGCGGCATTGCCGAGGATCGCCAGGTGCGAGCGCACTTGCTCTTCGGCTTCCACCAGGGTCAGCGGATACAGATGTCGCGCGCCGACTTGTTTCAGCGTGCCCAGGCGGTAACCGAACACGCCCTGCAATTCGCTCAGGAAACTGCGCTCGTCAAGGGCGGCCAGGCGCTGGGCGTCCATGCCGACGCGGGTCCACACCAGCGCGCAGCGATTGTCCGGCAGCGGCAGCAACGCCATCGGGCCTTGCTCGGTGAAGCGCTCGAAGGCTTCGCCGTTGTGGGACTCGCTTGGGGTGATGTTGGCGATCAGCGCGCTCTGGTTGTACGGCCGGGTTTTCACGCCGATGCCCAACTGCTCGCGCAAGCCGGAGCGACCGCCATCGGCCAATACCGCAAGGTCGCATTCCAACACGGTTTCATCGTTGAGGGTCAGGCGATAACCGTCGGACAGCGGCTCCATGCGCGTGACCTCCGCCGGGCAGCGCCAGCTCACCACGTCTTTGTCCAGGCCTTGCCACAGGCATTGGCCGAGCCAGGCGTTTTCCACCACATAGCCCAGGGCCGGCACGCCCTCCTCCAAGGCAGACAAGCGCGCGGTGGAGAAGCGGCCTTTGTCCGATACGTGAATCTGCTTGATCGGTTCGGCACGAGGGGAGATGGCCTGCCATACCCCCAGGCGCTGATAAATCTGCCGGGCGCCAAACGACAACGCCGACGAGCGTGCGTCGTAGCTCGGCTGGTAGCTGTCACCCGGCGCGAAAGGTTCGATCAACACGATTTTCCAGCCGCGCGCCTTGGCCCCGGCCTGCAGCGCCAGCGCCAGGCTGGCGCCCACCAGGCCGCCGCCGATGATTGCCAGGTTGACCCGGCTCATCGGGCAGCCGCCATCAGGGCTTCGATCTCGGCGACGGTCTTGGGCACGCCGCCGGTCAGGATTTCACAGCCTTGCTTGGTCACCACCACGTCGTCCTCGATGCGTACGCCAATGCCACGCCATTTCTTTGCCACGTTCTGGTTGTCCGGCGAAATATAAATGCCAGGCTCCACGGTGAGTGCCATGCCGACTTCCAGCACGCGCCATTCACCGCCCACCTTGTACTCACCCACGTCATGCACATCCATCCCCAGCCAATGGCCGGCGCGGTGCATATAGAAGGGTTTATAGGCTTCGCCGGCGATCAGTTCGTCGACGTCACCTTGCAACAGCCCCAGCTTTACCAACCCGGCGGTGATGACCTGCACGGTCGCCTCATGGGCCTGGTTCCAATGCTTGTTCGGTGCGATCTCGGCAAAGGCGGCTTCCTGGGAGGCCAGCACAATCTCGTAGATCGCTTTCTGTTCAGCGGAAAACCTGCCATTGACCGGCCAGGTGCGGGTGATGTCGCTCGCGTAGCAGTCGATCTCGCAACCGGCGTCGATCAGCACCAGGTCACCGTCCTTGAGCAGCGCGTCATTCTGCTGGTAGTGCAGGATGCAGCTGTTGCGCCCGGTGGCGACGATGGAGCCGTAGGCGGGCATTTTCGCGCCACCTTTACGGAATTCGTAATCCAGCTCGGCTTCCAGGCTGAACTCATGCAGCCCGGCGCGACTGGCCTGCATCGCCTTGACGTGGGCCGCGCAGGAAATCCGCGCGGCTTCGCGCATCACCTTCACTTCCGCCGCCGATTTATACAGGCGCATGTCGTGGAGCAGGTGATCCAGGGCAACGAATTCATTCGGCGGCTGCGCGCCCAGGTGCGCTTTGGAGCGGATCACGTTGATCCATTCCATCAGGTGCCGGTCGAATTCGGCGTTGCTGCCCATGGCCGAATACACCCGGTCGCGGCCTTCGATCAGGCCGGGCAGGATGTCGTCGATATCGGTGATGGGAAACGCGTCGTCGGCGCCAAAATCACGAATCGCACCTTCGGTACCGGCGCGCAGGCCGTCCCACAATTCGCGTTCGGCATTGCGTTCGCGGCAGAACAGCACGTACTCGCCATGCTGGCGACCGGGCATCAGCACGATCACCGCTTCCGGCTCGGGGAAACCGCTCAGGTACTGGAAATCGCTGTCCTGGCGGTAGACGTGCTCGACATCGCGATTGCGGATAGCCACGGCGGCGGCCGGCAGGATCGCGATGCTGTTGGGTTCCATCTGCGCCATGAGCGCCTTGCGGCGCCGGGTGTATTCCGCTTTGGGGATATGGATCATGGGCAGATGGGCTTCCTTTCTCAGTGCAGTGAAGGCTTGGGGGCAACAGGCTCAGCGGACTTCCGGGTCTCGGTGAACAGCAGCAATGGCGCGACGCGCAGGTATTCCATGACTTCCATGTAATCGCCTTCGCCGTCTTCGGACTCTTCCAGGGCGTCTTGCACCTGGGAGATGGCCGCCAGGTCCTGCAGCACTTCCTTGGCGTCGGTGCTCAACTCCAGGCCACCGGCATTCACGCCGAAACCGTGGAGGAAGCCCTGGCACCATTGGCCCAGTGCGGCAGCCCGCTCGGTGAGCGGCGCGTCGTCGGTCGGCAGCAGCAGGACCACGGTGACGTCATCACCGGTCAGCTCGCCCTTGACCATCTCTTGCAAGCCGATCAGTGCGTTACGCACGTTGTCGGTCGGTTCGGTTTCCAGCAGCTCGGCGACATCGGCCAGCCAGTTGTCGGCGTCAAAGCCGACACCGGTGCAACTGCGGCCCAGCAATACGCCGTGCAGCTCGGCAGGCGAGCAAGGATGGCCGCTGGTGCTCAGCAGTTTGGAGAAAGCATCGTACGGGGAGTTCTGAATGGGCATGGTGAGCTAGGCGCCAGACGGCGCAATGTCTAGAATGGAGCGCTGTATCCTAGCACCGGCAGACGCACCAAGACTATCAAGGGCGTCAGATCGTTTATCCTGCAGTTGCCATTCATCAGACAAAATCCAGTGGAACCCAATGGAAGACACCGACCTGCAAGCGCTGATGGCCAGACTCGAATTGCTAATTACTCGGGTCGAGCAACTTAAGAGTCAAAACGGACTCCTATTAGCTCAGGAAAAGACCTGGCGCGAGGAACGCGCTCACCTCATTGAAAAAAACGAAATCGCCCGGCGTAAGGTCGAATCGATGATTTCGCGCCTGAAGGCCCTGGAGCAAGACTCATGAGTTCAAGCAATAGCGTCACCGTGCAGATTCTCGACAAAGAATATTCGATCATCTGCCCTCAGGAAGAGCGCAATAACCTGGTGAGCGCCGCCCGCTACCTGGATGGCAAGATGCGTGAGATCCGCAGCAGCGGCAAAGTGATCGGCGCCGACCGCATCGCCGTGATGGCCGCGCTGAACATTACCCACGACTTGCTGCACAAGCAGGAACGCCCTGACGTACAGGCCAGCGGCTCGACCCGCGAGCAGGTACGCGACCTGCTCGAACGCGTTGACCTGGTGCTGTCCAGCGACTCAGACGCACCCAAGGGCTGATTGCCGCGACCGTTTAAGGTATACTCGCCCCACTCCCTGGCGTGTTTGCCAGTCGGCGATGTCCCGGAGCCGATTCGCACTACCCTGGAAGTTGCACGTTGGGCTGGTGTGCATGTCCGCTAGACGGAAAGCCTTAAAGCCTACTGCTTCTTCCACCTTGAACTTTCGGGTTCAAGGGCTAAGTCGACAGCGGCGCTGTCGGGGAGCCTGAATTCCCAAAACTCAATGCCAGTCCCCGGACTGGCATTGTTGTATGAGCCGAAAAATCATGACCGAACCTGCGCCGCTTTCCCGTCCGCACCTTCGACGCATGTTGCGCAAGGCCCGCCGCGCCCTCACGCCGAGCGAGCAGCGCCAGGCCGCCCACGGCCTGTATCGGCAACTGGCACAGCACCCGCTGTTTCGCCGGGCCAAACATATTTCCTTATATCTACCGACGGACGGTGAAATCGATCCGCGCTTGCTGCTGCGTGCCGCCCAACGCCGAGGCAAGGCTACTTACCTGCCGGTGCTGAGTGCATGGCCACGGACCAAGATGGTGTTCCAGCGCGTGCGGCCTGGAGAAACGCTGCGGCCCAATCGCTTTCGCATCCTGGAGCCACGGGTCAATGCCAAGCGCCAACGCAAGGTCTGGGCGCTGGACCTGGTGCTGCTGCCGCTGGTGGGATTCGATGATGCCGGCGGTCGCCTGGGCATGGGTGGCGGTTTCTACGACCGCAGCCTGGCCTACCTTGCCCGCCGCCAAAGCTGGCGCAAGCCGACGCTGCTGGGGCTGGCCCATGAATGTCAGAAGGTCGATCGATTGGCGCAGGCCAGTTGGGATGTGCCATTGGCCGGCACCGTCACAGACAGGAAGTGGTATATCGCGCAGGCGCCACTGGAGTCAGCGGCGCCTTGAAGCTGTATCAGCGCTTGAACGGTTGTTGCTGTTGAGTCAATTCAACGGGTGCATCGGTCTTGTTCGACCACAGGCTTTGCGCATACCCGGTGGTCACGACGCCCAGACCAAACAAAATCACCAAAATCCATAGTAAATCCGGTTTACGTTGCATCGATTGCCCCCCTTCAGGCACCTCGTACACGATGACAACAACGTTCCAAAGTAGTCCGTTGCAGCTGCGTCAAGCTTAAAATCCCGGCATTCTGCGATAACGTGAACCAACACGCAAACCTTGACGCCAACCGACTGTCGGTTTGTCATCAAATTGCCTGACAACTTGCCCACTGCCTTTTTCAGGAGCGCAAAAATGGCCTATTGGCTGATGAAATCCGAGCCCGACGAACTCTCCATCCAAGGCTTGGAAACGCTCGGTGAAGCGCGCTGGGATGGCGTGCGCAATTACCAGGCGCGCAACTTTTTGCGGGCAATGGCGGTGGGCGATGCGTTTTTCTTCTATCACTCAAGCTGCCCCGAGCCGGGCATCGCCGGTATCGGCAAAATTGTCGAAGCGGCCTACCCGGACCCCACCGCGCTGGAACCGGACAGCCATTACTTCGACGCCAAGGCCACTGTGGAGAAAAACCCGTGGAGTGCGATCAACGTCGCGCACGTCCAGACGTTTCCGAAAGTGCTGAGCCTGGGCTACCTGAAACAGCAAACCGCCCTCGCCGAGTTGCCGCTGGTGCAAAAAGGCAGCCGGCTGTCGGTGATGGCCGTCACCCCCGAGCAATGGGCGGCCGTGATCAGCCTGCTTTAACTGACCGGCATCAAATCCCGTTCGGAAAAAACCGCTCAAACTAGGACCCTATTGCCGCAGGAAGCCGCCATGTCGACGAACCACCACACCTCCCGCGTTTTCGCCATCGCCCTGATCGCCTTGTTGCTGGGCGCCGGTGGCTTCGGTTATTGGCGCTCCACCCAGGACCGCCTGCCGGAAGGCTTGAGCATGGGCAACGGCCGTCTGGAGTCCACCGAAGTGCAGATCGCCGCCAAGATTCCGGGGCGCTTGGCCGAAGTGCGGGTGGACGAAGGCGACAAGGTACTCAAGGGCCAACTGCTCGCGCGCATGGACACCCGCACCCTGGAAGCCCAGCGCGCCCAGGCCGAAGCCGAAGTGCTGCGCGCCAAGGAAAACTTCGCCGCCGCCCAAGCCAATGTGCAACTGCGCCAGAGTGAGCAATTGCTGGCCAACCAGGAGCTCAAGCGCACCCAGGAGCTGTACAAGCGCGGCTTCGCCAGCAGCCAATTGATCGACCAGCAGCAAGCGCGGCAGAACACCGGCAACGCCGCCGTGATCGCCGCCCAAGCCCAGGTCAATTCGGTGAAGGCCGCCATCGGTGCCGCCCAGGCCCAGGTCGCCCAACTCACCAGCGAAATCGACGACAGCAGCCTGCGTGCGCCCATCGACGGGATTATCCAGCTGCGCCTGGCCGAGCCCGGCGAAGTGCTCGGCGCGGGCGGGCGCGTGTTGCTGCTGATTGACCCCGACGATCAGTACATGAACCTCTACCTGCCGGCATCCGTCGCCGGGCGCCTGACCGTCGGCAATGACGCGCGGATTCTGCTCGACGCTCTGCCCGACCAGCCGCTGCCGGCGAAAATCAGCTTTGTCGCCGCCAAATCGCAGTTCACCCCCAAGGAAGTGGAAACCCGCGACGAGCGCCAGAAACTGGTGTTTCGCGTCAAACTGCGCCTGACCCAACCCAGTGCCGTGCCCCAGGCCAAGCCCGGCATGCCGGGCGCGGTTACGTGCGCACGGCTGAGATCGACTGGCCGGCCAACCTGCAATGACCGGCCTGGCGCTGCACGCCACCGGTATCCAGCACCACTATGGCCAGCAACAGGCACTGATCAACATCGCTTTCAGCCTGCCCGCCGGCACGCGCTGCGGGCTGATCGGCCCTGACGGTGCGGGCAAGTCGAGCCTGCTGGGGTTGATCGCCGGGGTCAAAAAGCTCCAGGCGGGCCAATTGGAGGTGCTCGGGGGCGCCATCCAGGACCGTCGCCATCGCAATAGCCTGTACCCGCGCATTGCCTTTATGCCCCAGGGTTTGGGCGGCAACCTGTACCCCGAGCTGTCGATCAGCGAGAACATCCGTTTCTTCGCCACGCTGTTCGGCCTGTCCAGGGCCGACTGCGACCAGCGCATGCACAACCTGCTGCTGGCCACCGACCTGGCGCGCTTTGCCGAGCGCCCGGCGGGCAAACTCTCGGGCGGCATGAAACAGAAACTCGGCCTGTGCTGCGCGCTGATCCACGACCCGGACTTGCTGATCCTTGATGAGCCCACCACCGGCGTCGATCCGTTATCGCGCCGACGCTTCTGGGAGCTGGTTGACAGCGTACGCAGCGAACGTCCGCAACTGACGCTGCTGGTGGCCACGGCCTACATGGAAGAAGCCGAGCAATTCGAACATTGCCTGATGCTCGACCGCGGCAAGCTGATCGCCAACGGTCTCAGCCGCGAACTGGCAGCGGCGACGCCCAGCGGCAAACTGGACGAAGCCTTCACCCACTTCCAGGGCGACAGCGCCCACGATAACCAGCCGCTGGTGATACCGCCACGCGAAGGCGGTACAGCTGATATCGCCATCGAAGCCCACGACCTGACGTTGCGCTTCGGTGACTTCACCGCCGTCAACCAGGTCAGCTTTGCCATCGGCCGGGGCGAGATCTTCGGCTTCCTCGGCTCCAACGGCTGCGGCAAGACCACCACCATGAAAGTCCTCACCGGACTGATGCCGGCCACCGAAGGCAGCGCGACGCTGCTGGGCAACCCGGTGAACGCCAAGGACCTGGCCACCCGCAAGCGCGTGGGGTTCATGTCCCAGAGTTTTTCGCTGTATGGCGAACTCAGCGTGCGCCAGAACCTGGTGCTGCATGCGCAACTGTTCGACCTGCCCAAGGCCGACAGCGGCCCGCGTATCGACCAACTGATCCAGCGCTTTGACCTTGGCACGGTGGCCGAGCAACCTTCCGGCGAGTTGCCGCTGGGCCTGCGCCAGCGTTTGTCCCTGGCCGTGGCCGTGCTGCACCGTCCGGAAGTGCTGATCCTTGATGAGCCCACATCAGGCGTCGACCCGGCGGCGCGGGATGATTTCTGGCGATTGCTGGTCGAGTTGTCCCGTGAGCAAGGCGTGACCATCTTCCTGTCCACTCACTTCATGAACGAAGCCCAGCGCTGCGACCGCATCTCCTTGATGCACGCGGGCAAGGTGTTGGCGTGCGACACGCCAGATGCCTTGCAACAGCAGTTCCACGGCGACACCCTGGAAGCCGCGTTCGTCACGTGCCTGGAACAGGCTCAAGGCGAAACCGAACCCAGCGCGCCCACCCAGACCGTCAGCGAAGCCGGCCCCCCGCCCACCGGCAAACGCGGTTTCAGCCTCTCTCGCCTGTTGGCCGTGGCCAGCCGCGAAGGCAAAGAACTGCTGCGCGACAAAGTGCGCATGGCCTTCGCCCTGCTCGGGGCGATGTTCATGATGGTGATCTTCGGCTATGGCATTTCCCTGGACGTGGAAAACCTGGCCTTCGCTGTCTACGACCAGGACCAGACCCCACAAAGCCGCGCCTACCTGGAAGCCTTCCGCAGCTCGCGCTACTTCGCCGAGCAGGCACCGATCCAGGACACCAATGAGCTGCACCGACGCCTGCAACGCTCGGAAATCAAATTGGCCCTGGAGATCCCACCCGGATTTGGCCGTGACCTCTACGCCGGTCGCCAACCCACCGTCGCCGCCTGGCTCGACGGCGGCATGCCGTTTCGCGCGGAGACCAGCCGCAACTACGTAGAGGCCGTGCACCAGGGCAACCTGCAGCAACTGGCCGAACTGAGCAGCCTGCCGCGCAGCCCCCAAGCCGCCGCAAGGCTGGAGACCCGCTTTCGCTATAACCAGGACGTGGTCAGCGTGAACGCCATCGGCCCAGGCGTGATGGCACTGATCCTCGCATTTATCCCCGCGATGCTCACCGCCTTGGGCATCGTGCGTGAGAAAGAACTTGGCTCGATCACCAACTTCTACGCCACGCCGCTGACAAGGCTCGAGTTCCTGCTGGGCAAACAGGCGCCGTACCTGGCCGTGAGCCTGATCAACCTGGCGCTGCTGGTGGCGATGAACCGCTGGTTGTTCGGCGTACCGTTCAAGGGCAGCGGCCTGACACTGGCGTTCGGTGGCCTGCTGTACGTGTTGGCCACCACCAGCATGGGCCTGCTGATTTCCGCGTTCACCCGCACCCAGATCGCGGCGATCCTTGGCACCATGATCATTACCAGCCTGCCGACCATCCAGTTCTCCGGGCTGATCGTGCCGCGCTCTTCCCTGGAAGGCGCGGCCGCGTTGATGGGTACGCTGTTTCCGGCGGGGCACTTCCTGGATATCGCGGTAGGTACCTTCACCAAGGCCCTGGACCTGCGTCAATTGTGGCCACAATGCCTGGCGCTGTTCGGGTTTTTCGTCGGGTTTACCGGGCTCAGCCTGGCGATGCTCAAGAAGCAGGAGGCCTGATGTATAAGGTCGCGCATATCCTGCGCCTGGGAATCAAGGAACTTACCAGCCTGCGCCATGACAGCGTGTTGCTGCTGTTTCTGATCTACGCCTTCAGCGTCGCCATCTACATGCCCGCCGCCGGCTCGGTGATCGGCGTGCACAACGCCAGCGTGGCGTTTGTCGATGAAGACCACAGCACACTCTCGCGGCAGATGGCCGAAGCGCTGCAGCCGCCCGAATTCCAACCACCGGCGCCGCTGGCCTACGACCAGTTGGACAAGGTAATGGACAGCGGCCAGTACACCTTCGTGATCAACGTGCCGGCCAATTTCCAGGCCGACCTGCTGGCAGGCCGCCAGCCGGCGGTGCAGGTCAACGTCGACGCCACGGCGATGAGCCAGGCGTTCATGGGCGCCGGGTACATCGGCCGGATATTCCAGCGCCAATTGCTGGACTACGGCGGCCAGGCCGATACCGCCGCCAAGGCCCCGGCGTTACTGACCACGCGGGCGCTGTTCAATACCAACCTGGAAGGCGGCTGGCTCCTGGCGGTGATCCAGATCGTCAACAACATCACGATCCTCGCGATCGTGTTGACCGGCACTGCATTGTTGCGCGAACGCGAGCACGGCACTCTCGATCACTTGCTGGTGCTGCCGCTGACCGCGCTGGAAATCATGCTGGCGAAAATCTGGAGCAACATGCTGGTGGTGGTGCTGTGTACGTGGGTATCCTTGGAGGTGGTGGTCAAAGGCTTGCTCGGCGTGCCGCTGGCCGGGTCGCTGAGCCTGTTTCTGTTGGTGACCGCGCTGTATCTGTTTGCCAGCACGGCCCTGGGCATATTCCTCGCCACCCTCGCCCGCTCGACGCCGCAATTCGGCTTGCTGGCGATCCCGGTGATCATCCCCATGCTGTTGCTCTCCGGCGGCAGTACACCGCTGGACAGCATGCCCGAATGGTTGCAGTGGGTGATGCAGGGCTCGCCGTCGACGCACTTTGTGAGCTTGAGTGCGGCGATTCTGTTCCGGGATGCGGGCGTCAGCGTGGTGTGGCCGGATATGCTGGCGCTGGCTGCGATTGGTTTGCTGTGCTTTGCCGTGGCGCTGGCCAGGTTCCGCAAAAGCCTGGCGTCCTGAGCGGGAAACACCCGGACTCATACCTGTCCGAACGGCCAGTCGTCGTGCTTGGCCAACTTTGACAGAATCCGGGTTTTGCCTGTTCGCAAGGACGTCCCGCGTGCCCCTGCTCACCAGCACTTACAAACCGGCCATTGATGGCTTGCGTGCCATTGCGGTGCTCAGCGTCATCATCTTCCACCTGGACGCGTTCAGCCTATTGCCGGGCGGTTTTACCGGCGTCGACATGTTCTTCGTGATTTCCGGTTACGTGATCAGCCAGTCACTTTGGGAGCGCCGCGACCTGAGCTTCGGCCATTACCTGGCGGACTTCTACCGGCGTCGCCTGCTGCGCATCATGCCGGCGCTGCTGACCGTGCTGTGTGTGAGTTTTGTGCTATCGGCGATGTTCATGCCGCGGTTCTGGCTCAGCGAGCTGATCGACCGCACGGGCCTGGCGGCATTCTTTGGCCTGAGCAATATCGTGCTGGCCTGGAACACAGACACCTACTTCTCTCCCAGTGCCGAGCTCAACCCCTACCTGCACACATGGTCCCTTGGGGTTGAAGAACAGTTTTATGTGATATTCCCCGCCCTGTTCTTCCTATGGCTGCGCTACCGGCAACGGTCGGCGCTCGTGTGGGCGGTGCTGCCATCGATGGCGGTGGTTTCGCTGATTATCGGCGCCTATCAGGTACGCGCCGCGCCGCTGTCAGCGTTCTATCTGCTGCCTGGACGCTTCTGGGAGCTGGCCGCTGGCGCCATCTTGTTTCAAGCCATCGGCACGCGCGGGGTAACGCTCCGCCTCAATCGCCTCGCCCCCGCCATGCTCGCGGGTGGCCTCGGCCTGGTGCTGAGCGGTTTCCTGCTCGCCAACCCCGGGCAATTCCCGTTTCCCTGGGCCATGGTCACCGTGGCCGGATCACTGTTGATGATCGCCGGGATCGTACTGCGCGCCGACAGCGCCCCAGGCGCATTGCAACGTGTGCTGCAACATCCGTTGGCCACCTACGTCGGTCGATTGTCCTATTCGCTGTACCTGTGGCATTGGCCGGTCATCGTCCTCCTGCGGTGGACCGTCGGGCTGGAGCTGCTGGCCGTGCAACTGCTTTACCCCGTGCTGGTGGCCCTGCTCGCGGCGGCGTCCTACCACGGGATAGAAACGCCGATCCGCAGCGGCAAGACGGCGCTGCAACGCAAGGCGTGGCTCACCTGTGTCTCAGGTCTGAGTATCACGGGCCTGCTGTGGCTGGGGGCGCTGTGGGTGTCGGCCAACCCATCGACCCTGTCACTCAGCCAGACCCGCGATACTTACACCTGGTATGCCTACAAACATTACCCAAGGGAAGACATTCAAAACATCGACGACCCTCGGTTGGCGGGACGACAGCTGTTCGTCATCGGCGATTCCCATGCGGCGGCGTACCGCACACTGTTAAAACTGGTCTCGCTGAAGCTCGGCATCACGGTAGTGGAATACGAGCAAGGCGGCTGCGCTGTCGTCAGCCTCATTGGCCCCGACCCCGCCCGCTGCGCAGCGGCGCGTGAAGCCCAACTCAAGGAAGTCGAGCGCCGGGCCAAACCTGGAGATGTGGTTTTCCTGGCCTCACTGCGCATGCCGGAGCTTGCCGGACGCGAGTGGCGCGAGGGTGAGGACGCCCTAATCGACAACGCCTTGGAAGAACTGACGGCCGAGACCATGGACGCTGCGCGAATCGCCGCTGACACCCTGTTGCGCCGCCTGCAGGCAGCGCAGCTCAAGGTGTTGATCGACGCGCCCAAACCATTGTTCAAGGCCGCGCCCAACCGCTGCTCGGACGGGTTCAACCGCATGAACCCGGTCTGTGCGCCGGGCCTGACAATGGCACGCGATCAACTTGAACGGCTGCGCGGGCCGCAGATGCAGCTTTTACAAACGTTGCAGGCTGATTTCCCGGCCCTCACCGTCTGGGACCCGTTGCCGCTGCTGTGCAGCGGCCCGATCTGCTCGGCCTATGACGAAAACGCCAGGCCGTTGTTCTTCGACTCAAACCACCTCAGTGGCCATGGCAACCGTGTGCTTGAGCCGTCCTTCACCGCAATCTTGCTGAACATCTGGGGGGTGACGCCGCCGCTTACTGAATGATCAGGTTGTTGAACAACAGGTCCTCGACCACAGGTTTGCCGGTTTCGTCATTCATCAATTGCTGCGTTTGCTTCAGCGCTTCCTGGCGCAGCTTTTCCTTGCCCTCGACAGTGCTCATGGCCTCGCTGGTCTGCTGAGTAAACAGCGCCACCAACTGGTTACGAATCAACGGGTCGTTGGCTTTGACCAGCTTCGCCGCTTCCTCGCCGGTCACGCGCAGGGCGATATCGGCTTTGAACACCTTGAGTTTCGCCGTGCCATCCAGGCCATAGTTACCCACGAACGGCGGGCTCAGGCTGATATAGCTGACCTTCGGCGCCGCGCCTTCTTTGGCTTCTTCGGCCTGGGCTGCCATCGGCAAGGTCAGGGCCAGCATCAACAGGATCCACGCTTTCACAGTTCATTCCTCGAATTCGGTTGCCGGGTAGCATAACGCTAGCAAGGCTGAGTACAAGCTTATGGCGACTTATCAGGCCCGGGCATGCTCGTTGACCCACGGACGTACCCTCCTACACTTATCGGCCAAGACACCAAAAGGAATAGCCCGATGAAAGCTGTGCTGTGCAAAGCCTTCGGCCCCGCCGAAACCCTGGTGCTGGAAGAGATCGCCAGCCCTGCGATCAAGAAGAACGAAATTCTGCTGAACGTGCACGCCGCCGGGGTGAATTTTCCGGACACGCTGATCATCGAGGGCAAATACCAGTTCAAGCCGCCCTTTCCGTTTTCGCCGGGTGGCGAAGCAGCGGGCGTGGTCAGCGAAGTGGGCGAAAAGGTCAGCCACCTCAAAGTCGGTGACCGGGTCATGGCGCTCACCGGCTGGGGCAGCTTCGCCGAGCAGGTCGCGGTGCCGGTCTATAACGTGCTGCCGATCCCGCCAAGCATGGAATTCAACATCGCCGCCGCCTTCAGCATGACCTACGGCACCTCAATGCACGCGCTGAAACAACGGGCCCACCTGCAACCCGGTGAAACCCTGCTGGTACTCGGCGCCTCCGGCGGCGTGGGCCTGGCCGCCGTGGAAATCGGCAAGGCCATGGGCGCCCGCGTGATCGCCGCCGCCAGCAGCGCCGAGAAACTCGCCGTGGCCAAGGCCGCCGGTGCCGATGAGCTGATCAACTACAGCGAAACCAGCCTCAAGGATGAAATCAAGCGGCTCACCGACGGCAACGGCGCCGATGTAATCTACGACCCGGTCGGCGGCGACCTGTTTGACCAGGCCGTGCGCGCCATCGCGTGGAATGGCCGCTTGCTGGTGGTAGGTTTTGCCAGCGGGCGCATTCCCGAGCTGCCGGTTAACCTGGCGCTACTCAAGGGCGCAGCCGTGGTCGGGGTGTTCTGGGGCTCGTTTGCCCAGCGTCAGCCGCAGGACAATGCGGCAAACTTCCAGCAACTGTTCACTTGGTATGGCGAAGGCAAGCTCAAGCCACTGGTGTCGCAGGTGTATCCGCTGGAACAGGCCGCACAGGCTATTAACGATCTGGGGCAGCGCAAGGCTGTCGGCAAGGTCGTCGTCCAGACCCGCTAAACGATGTGAAATGCGGTCACATGTGGGAGGGGGCTTGCCCCCTCCCACATTTGGATCTCCAGTGTCCCGCAGAACTCAATACCGGCCATGCCTTACCTATTCGCGACATGTTCATAAAAGAACATACATTTGCCAGCTTTTCCTGTGTTTGCGCTTAAGAGGCGATGCTATTTTCGGTAACGAAACTGTAACATTCGCATCCGCAGTCAAAACAAGAAATCTGGAGCTCTTGAATGTTTGCTTTCTTTCGTCCTGCCGCGCACCAGGCGCCCCTGCCTGAAGAAAAAATAGACAGTACCTACCGACGACTGCGCTGGCAGATCTTCGCCGGTATTTTCTTCGGTTACGCCGGGTACTACCTGCTGCGCAAGAACTTCTCCCTGGCCATGCCCTACCTGATTGACGAGGGTTATACCCGGGGCCAACTGGGCCTGGCGATGTCGGCGATCGCGATTGCCTATGGCCTGTCCAAGTTCCTCATGGGCCTGGTGTCCGACCGTTCCAACCCGCGTTACTTCCTGCCCTTCGGCCTGCTGGTGTCAGCGGGCGTGATGTTCATTTTCGGTTTCGCGCCCTGGGCCACATCCAGCGTGACCATGATGTTCATTTTGCTGTTCATCAACGGCTGGGCCCAAGGCATGGGCTGGCCGCCAAGTGGACGCACAATGGTGCACTGGTGGTCGCAGAAAGAACGCGGCGGCGTGGTGTCGGTATGGAACGTGGCGCACAACGTCGGCGGCGGCCTGATCGGCCCGCTGTTCCTGCTGGGCATGGCCTGGTTCAACGACTGGCATGCAGCGTTCTATGTACCGGCCACCGTGGCCCTGCTGGTGGCGGCGTTTGCCTTCATCACCATGCGCGACACCCCGCAATCGGTGGGCCTGCCGCCGATTGAAAAGTACAAGAACGACTACCCGGAAGGCTACGACGCCAGCCACGAAGAGGAATTCAGCGCCAAGGAAATCTTCGTCAAGTACGTGCTGCGCAACAAGATGCTGTGGTACATCGCTTTCGCCAACGTCTTCGTCTACCTGCTGCGCTACGGCGTGCTGGACTGGGCACCGACCTATCTCAAGGAAGCCAAGCACTTCACGGTGGACAAGTCGTCGTGGGCATACTTCTTCTATGAGTGGGCGGGTATTCCGGGCACGCTGTTGTGCGGCTGGATGTCGGACAAAATCTTCCGTGGCAACCGCGGCCTGACCGGCATCGTGTTCATGGCGCTGGTCACCGTGGCGACCCTGGTGTACTGGCTCAACCCGCCGGGCAACCCGATGGTCGATATGATCGCGCTGTTCTCCATCGGCTTCCTGATCTACGGCCCGGTGATGCTGATCGGCCTGCAGGCATTGGAGCTGGCACCGAAGAAAGCCGCCGGTACGGCTGCGGGTTTCACCGGCCTGTTCGGTTACCTGGGTGGCTCGGTGGCGGCAAGCGCGGCCATGGGCTACACCGTGGACCATTTCGGCTGGGACGGCGGTTTCGTGCTGTTGATCGGCGCGTGCCTGCTGGCGATCGCGTTCTTGATCCCAACGCTGTGGCACACCAACAGTGTCAGCTCGGCGCGTTAACCGCCTGCGCAGTCCTTTGCACAACGCTTGAGCCGCGCCTCCAGATTCTTGTCTGGCATGGCATGGCTACGCAGGGCGTTTACGGTCTGCTCGACATAATCGCGAGTGGTGCCGTAACGCCCGCAAGCGCTCTGCAGCACATGGTTGAGTACGATATCGGGCAGGTTGCCGGCGTAGCTGGGCAAGTGCCGCTCCAATACAAACCCCAGCGCCTGCACCTGAGTGCCATCCTCCAGACGGCAACTGAGCCAGTGAGGCTTGTAGGAAGGGTAAGGCATCTCGCGCTGCCACAAGGCGTAGAGCGAGGCTTCGAGTTGATCTTCCGGCAAGCGGTACGCAAACCCGCTGCAAGAGCCGCCGCGATCCAGGCCGAATACCAGCCCCGGTAATTCCGGCGTCCCCCGATGCTCGTGAGACCACAGATACAGGCCACGGTGATAACCATGCACCCGTGCCCGCACCCGCTCGGTCGAGGAACATTCAGGGCGCCAGATCAGCGAGCCGTATGCAAACAGCCAGACCGGCCCACCCTTGTGCCGACCCATGGTGGCCTGCATCGAGCTCATTAACTGTTCGTGCGTGAGTTGCGGCCCCAGATCGAGCCGCGGAGGGTAAGCCAACTGCAGAAGATCGGTTTCTATGGCGGTCATGGCGAAAAGCGGTACGCCTCCTATGTGTTACTCGGTGTAAACAACTTTAACCCAATCCCCTGGGGTGGCAATAAGCTGCCCGTCGCGGCTATAGCTTAAGGACATTTACGCAAGACAATAAATACCGTAACCGCATAAGTACGGATATAAGCCCAAGGGTCATTCGTCAGGATTGCAACCGTCAATCCCGCTACCTTCAGCCCCGGTTCAGCCTGGGAACGCGCCAAGCCGTCAAAATAGCGCGCACATCACGACCCACCTAGCCGCCCGTCACATCGACTATCGAGGTCGCACCCATGAAAAATTTTCGACTGCCTGGCCTGTTGTTCCTGGCCCAGGCCACGACCGCACTGGCTGGCGAAACGCCCATCGACAACGATGACAAGGGCTTCTGGTACGCACAGACCAGCGTCTACACGCGGCACTTCGCACCGGACCCGGACCACAACAACAACCAGGACCTGATCGGCCTGGAGCGCAATCAAGCCTCGGGTTTCGTATACGGCGCAGCGACATTTCGCAATTCGTTCAGCCAGCGCTCGTACTACGCCTATGCGGGCAAGCGCTATGACGTGACGGACTATCCGGTGTACCTGAAGCTGACCGGCGGGGCGATCCAGGGCTATCGCGGCCAGTACCGCGACAAAATCCCATTGAACCGTTTCGGCGTGGCGCCGGTGATCATTCCGTCGGTGGGCACCCATTACGGGTCCGTGGCGGCGGAGTTGGTGCTGCTGGGGTTCAATGCGGCGATGGTGACAACTGGCGTGCGTTTCTAAACGTGCACCGAGCGGGGCAAGCCCGCTCACTACAACAGCCGGCAGTCATTGACGCGGGGCATAGGCGAATACGTCAGCACGCATCTGGTGCGCATCCATGCCGGCGTCGACCAGCGCATCCAGGGTGCCGTAGATCATCGCCGGTGAACCGCTGGCATAGACATGCACGCCCTTGAGGTCGGCAATGTCTTCACACACCGCTTCATGCAATAAGCCGCAGCGTCCTTCCCAACCGCACAAGTCGCTGACAACTTTGTGCAGGAACAGGTTGGGCAGTTGCTGCCATTGTTCCCAGTGTTCGATCTGATAGAAATCTTCCGGGCGACGCACGCCCCAGTACAGATGCACCGGGTGTTTGAAGCCGGAGGCGCGGCAATGTTCGATCAGACTGTGCATCTGCGCCATACCCGTACCGGCCGCGATCAACACCAGCGGGCCGTCCGGCAGCTCAGCCAGGTGAGTGTCGCCAAATGGCATCTCGATACGGGCCATCCGGTTACGTTGCAGTTGCTCCAACAAGTTGCGCGCGCTGTCTTCGCGAGCCAGTACATGCAGTTCCAGCTCGCGCCCGGCATGGGGTGCCGAGGCCAGGGAAAACGCCGACTTCTCGCCGTTTTCCCGTTCAATCATCAGATACTGCCCGGCATGGTAACGCACCGCCTTGCCGGCCGCGCGAGCAGGCGCACGCGCCACACATCGCCACCGACGTCCACGCACTCACTCAACTGGCATGACAACTTGCGCAACGGCAATTCTCCCGGCGCCAACACGCCATCCCACAGCACGATGCAATCTTCCAGCGGCTCGGCGATGCAGGTATAGAACTCACCGTGGTCACGCACTTCGCCGGCTTGTTGCACACGGCCTTCCACCAGCAGCGCCGCGCACACGTGGCATACACCATTGCGACAAGCCTGCGGGCACTCGTAGCCCAGGCGGTGCGCACCTTCGAGGATTCGCTCGCCAGGGGCCAGCTCCAGCACCGCGCCAGAAGGTTGCAGGGTTACACGCATCAATCTATTCCCAATTCTTTCCAGATCGCATCGACACGCGCGGTCACGGCTTCATCCTTGACGATTACCCGGCCCCACTCGCGGGTAGTTTCACCCGGCCATTTGTGGGTGGCGTCCAGGCCCATCTTCGAACCCAGGCCCGATACCGGCGACGCGAAGTCGAGGTAGTCGATCGGCGTGTTGTCGATCATCACCGTGTCGCGCTTGGGGTCCATGCGCGTGGTGATGGCCCAGATCACGTCGTTCCAGTCGCGGGCATTGATGTCGTCGTCGGTGACAATAACGAACTTGGTGTACATGAACTGTCGCAAAAACGACCACACACCGAGCATTACCCGCTTGGCATGACCGGGGTACGACTTCTTCATCGTCACGATGGCCATGCGATACGAGCAGCCTTCAGGCGGCAGGTAGAAGTCGGTGATTTCCGGGAATTGCTTCTGCAGGATCGGCACGAACACTTCGTTGAGCGCCACGCCGAGAATGGCCGGCTCATCCGGCGGACGGCCGGTATAGGTGCTGTGGTAGATCGGTTTGATGCGGTGGGTGATGCGCTCGACGGTGAACACCGGGAAGCTGTCGACTTCGTTGTAGTAGCCGGTGTGATCGCCGTAGGGGCCTTCATCGGCCATTTCGCCCGGGTGAATCACACCTTCGAGGATAATTTCCGCAGTGGCCGGCACTTGCAGGTCGTTGCCACGGCACTTCACCAGCTCGGTACGGTTACCGCGCAGCAGGCCGGCGAAAGCGTATTCGGACAGGCTGTCGGGCACCGGCGTCACGGCGCCGAGGATGGTCGCCGGGTCAGCGCCCAGGGCCACGGAGACCGGGAACGGTTTGCCGGGGTGCTTTTCGCACCACTCACGGAAGTCGAGGGCGCCGCCACGATGGCTCAGCCAGCGCATGATCACCTTGTTGCGGCCGATCACTTGCTGACGGTAGATCCCCAGGTTCTGGCGGTCCTTGTTCGGACCCTTGGTGACGGTCAGCCCCCAGGTGATCAGTGGGCCGACATCGCCGGGCCAGCAGGTCTGCACCGGCAGCATGGCCAGGTCGACGTCGTCGCCTTCGATGACCACTTCCTGGCACACCGCGTCCTTGACCACCTTGGGGGCCATGGCAATGATCTTGCGGAAGATCGGCAGCTTGGACCAAGCGTCCTTCAGCCCCTTGGGCGGCTCGGGCTCCTTGAGGAAGGCCAGCAGCTTGCCGATCTCGCGCAGTTCGCTGACCGACTCGGCGCCCATGCCAAAGGCCACGCGCTCGGGCGTGCCGAACAGGTTGCCGAGCACCGGGATGTCAAAACCGGTCGGGTTCTCGAACAGCAGCGCCGGGCCCTTGTTGCGCAGGGTACGGTCGCAAATCTCAGTCATTTCCAGCACCGGGGAAATCGGCATCTGGATGCGTTTCAACTCTCCGCGCTGCTCAAGTTGCTGCACGAAATCCCGAAGATCCTTGAATTTCATTAACCATGCCACCCGTAAAATAGGCGTACATCCTACCTGCTCTGAGGGCGGCTGGCAGCCCTATCGGCGGCGCAATTGCCGGCCAGGTGTCGTTAAAACCCCAGGCAAAAAAAATGGCGCCCCTGGGGGCGCCATTCTTTCGGACCTGAAACGCAGTATTACTTGCGTTTCATCGACAGGAAGAACTCGTCGTTAGTCTTGGTGGTTTTCAGCTTGTCGATCAGGAACTCGATGGCGGCGACTTCGTCCATCGGGTGCAGCAGCTTGCGCAGGATCCACATGCGCTGCAGTTCGTCGTCGGCGGTCAGCAACTCTTCGCGGCGGGTGCCGGAGCGGTTGATGTTGATGGCCGGGAACACGCGTTTTTCCGCGATACGACGGTCCAAAGGCAGTTCCATGTTGCCGGTACCCTTGAACTCTTCATAGATCACTTCGTCCATCTTCGAGCCGGTTTCAACCAGCGCGGTGGCGATAATGGTCAGCGAGCCGCCTTCTTCGATGTTACGCGCAGCGCCGAAGAAACGTTTCGGTTTCTCCAGGGCGTGGGCATCGACACCACCGGTCAGTACCTTGCCGGAGCTCGGGATCACGGTGTTGTAGGCACGGGCCAGACGGGTGATGGAATCGAGCAGGATCACCACGTCCTTCTTGTGTTCGACCAGGCGCTTGGCCTTCTCGATCACCATTTCGGCAACCTGCACGTGGCGGGTTGGCGGCTCATCGAACGTCGAGGCAACCACTTCGCCGCGCACGGTGCGCTGCATTTCGGTCACTTCTTCCGGACGCTCATCGATCAGCAGCACGATCAGATGAACTTCAGGGTTGTTACGCGCGATGTTCGCTGCAATGTTCTGCAGCATGATGGTCTTACCGGCTTTCGGCGGTGCGACGATCAGGCCACGTTGGCCTTTACCGATCGGGGCGCACAGGTCAATCACACGGCCGGTCAGGTCTTCGGTGGAACCGTTACCGGCTTCCATCTTCATGCGCACGGTCGGGAACAGCGGAGTCAGGTTCTCGAAGAGAATCTTGTTTTTCGCGTTCTCGGGACGATCGAAGTTGATCGTGTCGACCTTGAGCAGGGCGAAATAACGCTCGCCTTCCTTCGGAGGGCGGATCTTGCCAACGATGGTGTCACCGGTGCGCAAGTTGAAGCGACGGATCTGGCTCGGCGAGACATAGATATCGTCTGGGCCGGCGAGATAGGAAGCGTCCGCAGAGCGGAGAAAGCCGAAGCCGTCCTGGAGAATCTCCAGCACGCCATCACCGGAGATTTCCTCGCCGCTTTTCGCGTGCTTCTTGAGCAGGGAGAAAATCACGTCCTGCTTGCGCGAACGGGCCATATTTTCTATGCCCATTTCTTCGGCCAGTTGGAGCAGGTCGGTAATCGGCTTTTGCTTGAGTTCAGTCAGATTCATATAGGAATGACGTAATCATTTATGGAGGGGGGGAAATTAAGCTTTTGGCTTAATGAGGCCGCGCCGCAGAGAAGGCGACAGGATCGCGTACTAATCGAAAAGGAGTGCGTCGGCGACGGCTTGCAGGGGGCAGTGGAGAAACCAGTGCGGAGCCGAATGTACCACCTGAGTTTCGGAGCGTCTAGCCCTGCTTTACGAAAAAGCCCCGCGATTTGCGGGGCTTTTTTGACGACGTTTAGATGTTGGCGTCGAGGAAAGCTTGCAGCTGGGACTTCGACAGCGCGCCCACTTTAGTGGCTTCGACGTTGCCGTTCTTGAACAGCATCAGCGTAGGAATACCACGCACGCCGTGCTTGGCCGGGGTTTCCTGGTTGTCGTCGATGTTCAGCTTGGCGATGGTCAGCTTGCCTTCGTAGGTGGTTGCAATGTCGTCCAGGACCGGAGCGATCATTTTGCAAGGGCCGCACCATTCAGCCCAGTAATCAACCAGCACCGGGCCAGTAGCCTTGAGTACTTCGGCCTCAAAGGTCGCGTCGGTGACGTGCTTGATAAGATCGTTGCTCATGGATGTCTCCGGATTGTAAGCAAAAAAAACGTTGCCCATCATAGCCGCCCTTCCCCCGTTCAGGAAGCCGCCTCTGATTGAGTCTTGCTATGGTGGTGCATGAGTTTGGATATGGACCAATCAGGGCGTCACCGGAGTCACAAAGGCAATACCGGTGCGCAATGCCGCATTACGTACATGTTCCTGCATGGTTTTCTGCGCTGGCGCACTGGCGCGTCGAGCGAGGGCACGCAGGATTTTGCGATGCTCCTGCCAGGTCTCCATGGCCCGCTCCGGCCGGATGAACGGTAGTTTCTGACTCTCCAGGAATACCTGCGCGCTGGCACTCAGGATGCTCGCCATCGCCTGGTTGCCGCTGGCCAGCAGGATGCGCTGGTGGAATTCGAAGTCCAGCCGTGCGGCCGCTTCAAAGTCGCCGGCCTTGAGCACCTTGCGCATCGCCTCGACGTTATCTTCCAGGCTGTCCAACTCGTCAATCGTCAATGTCACCGCCGCCAGCCCCGCCGCAAACCCTTCCAGGGCGTAACGCAACTGGAAAATATCCAGTGGCGTGGCCTGTGCCGCGAAAGGCCAGGCAAACCCCGGCGATTCATCCGCGGCTTGCACGAACACGCCTTTGCCCGGCTGCACGCTGACCACCCCCAAGGCACTCAGAGACGACAATGCCTCGCGCAATGACGCCCGACTCACGCCTAACCGCAGGGCCAGGTCGCGCTGGGACGGCAGCGCATCGCCCGGCCCGAAGCCCTGCTCCTTGATCAGTTTGCGGATGGCCTGCAGGGCCGCTTCCGGTACGGCTTGGGCGATGGAATTCATAGAATACTCAAGGTTCCAGACAACTGAGCGGCTAGTTGTAAAGCTATTCGCGGCCGGCGGCAAGCCACGCCCCAAAGGGGCTCGCGGGGTTTTGCCGGCGCTCGAAAAGGGTGCGAAAAGCGCAGGCACTGTTCAGACCAGTAAGACCAGCGCACCCCAACAAACCCCGGCCCTGCAGAGGATTGCGAGGGGGCTGGCATGGGCTGTGCAATGAGCAAACTCAGAAAATCCCTTCGCCCTTCTCGGAGAGTTGCCATGACCAAGCGTTACAGCGCCCTGCTTACCGCCCTGTTCGCCAGCCTGATGTTGAGCCAGGCTCCCGCCCAGGCCAACGGTCTGGACGATATCGTTGCCCGTGGCACCCTCAAGGTCGCCGTGCCCCAGGACTTCCCGCCGTTCGGCTCGGTCGGCCCCGACATGAAACCCCGTGGCCTGGACATCGACACCGCCAAGCTGCTAGCCGACCAGCTCAAGGTCAAACTGGAGCTTACCCCGGTCAACAGCACCAACCGCATCCCGTTCCTTACCACCGGCAAGGTCGACCTGGTGATCTCCAGCCTGGGCAAGAACCCGGAGCGGGAAAAAGTCATCGACTTTTCCAACGCCTACGCACCCTTCTACCTGGCCGTGTTCGGCCCGCCTGACACCGCCATCAGCAGCACTGACGACCTCAAGGGCAAGACCATCAGCGTGACCCGTGGCGCCATCGAAGACATCGAGTTGACCGCCGTAGCGCCCAAGGAAGCCACCATCAAGCGCTTCGAAGACAACAACTCGACCATCGCCGCCTACCTGGCCGGCCAGGTCGACCTGATCGCCAGCGGCAACGTGGTGATGGTCGCGATCAGTGAACGCAACCCTAAACGCGTTCCGGCGCTGAAGGTGAAGCTCAAGGATTCACCGGTGTACGTGGGCGTGAACAAAAACGAGCCGGCATTGCTGGAGAAGGTCAACCAGATCCTGGTCGCGGCCAAGGCCGATGGCAGCCTGGAAAAGAACGCGATGCAATGGCTGAAAGAGCCGCTGCCCAAGGATCTTTGATAGGACGGAGCTGACTCATGGCGTATCAATTTGACTTTGTGCCGGTGCTGGCAAACACCGACCTGCTACTGCGCGGTGCGTTGTTCACCCTTGAGCTGACGGCCATCGGCGCGATCCTGGGGGTGGCGCTGGGCACCGTGGGCGCGGTGGTAAGGGCGTGGAAGATCCAGCCGTTCGCCTGGTTCTTCGGCGTGTATGTCGAGTTGATCCGCAATACGCCGTTCCTGGTGCAGCTGTTTTTCATCTTCTTCGGCCTGCCGTCCCTGGGGCTGAAGATCACCGAGTGGCAAGCCGCCGTATTGGCGATGGTGATCAACCTGGGGGCCTACTCCACCGAAATCATCCGCGCCGGCATCCAGGCCATCCCGCGCGGGCAACTGGAAGCCGCCGCCGCGCTGGCAATGACGCGCTTCGAAGCGTTTCGCCATGTGGTGCTGCTGCCGGCGCTGGGCAAGGTGTGGCCGGCCCTGAGCAGCCAGATCATCATCGTGATGCTCGGTTCGGCGGTGTGTTCGCAGATCGCCACCGAGGAGCTGAGCTTTGCCGCCAACTTTATCCAGTCGCGCAACTTCCGCGCGTTTGAAACCTATGCCCTGACCACCCTGGTGTACCTGTGCATGGCGTTGATGATTCGCCAGTTGCTCAACTGGATCGGCCGCCGCTTTGTGATGAGGAACAGCCGATGAGTGATTTTTCATTCTGGGACATCGTGCGCAACCTGCTCACCGGCCTGCAATGGACCTTGTTGTTGTCGGTGGTGGCGTTTGTCGGCGGCGGCCTAATCGGCCTGCTGGTAATGACGATGCGCATCAGCCGCAAAGCCTTCCCGCGCAATGTTGCACGCACCTATATCGAACTATTCCAGGGCACGCCGCTGTTGATGCAACTGTTTCTGGTGTTTTTCGGCGTCGCCTTGCTGGGCGTGGACATCTCGCCCTGGCTGGCGGCGGCGATTGCCCTGACGCTGTTTACCAGCGCCTATCTCGCTGAAATCTGGCGCGGCTGCGTCGACTCCATCGCCCACGGGCAGTGGGAAGCGTCGGCCAGCCTGGCCCTTAACCCGCTTGAGCAGTTGCGCTATGTGATCCTGCCCCAGGCGCTGCGCATTGCCGTCGCGCCAACGGTGGGGTTCTCGGTGCAAGTGGTCAAAGGCACCGCCGTGACCTCGATCATCGGCTTCACCGAGCTGACCAAAACCGGCGGCATGCTCGCCAACGCGACCTTCGAGCCCTTCATGGTCTATGGCCTGGTGGCCCTCGGTTACTTCCTGCTTTGTTACCCCTTGTCCCTCAGTGCGCGCTACCTGGAAAGGAGACTGCATGCCTCTGCTTAGAATTACCGCCCTGCATAAGTACTACGGCGATCATCACGTACTCAAAGGCATCGACCTGACGGTTGAAGAAGGCCAGGTGGTGGCAATCATCGGCCGCAGCGGCTCGGGCAAATCCACCTTGCTGCGTACCCTCAATGGCCTGGAGTCGATCAACGATGGCGTGATCGAAGTCGACGGCGAGTACCTCGACGCCGCCCGCGCCGACCTGCGCACTTTGCGGCAGAAAGTCGGCATGGTGTTCCAGCAGTTCAACCTGTTCCCGCACCTGACCGTGGGCGAAAACGTCATGCTCGCGCCGCAGGTGGTGCAAAAAGTGCCCAAGGCCAAGGCCGCCCAATTGGCCAGGCAGATGCTGGAACGCGTTGGGCTGGGCGAGAAATTCGACGCCTTCCCCGATCGATTGTCCGGAGGCCAGCAACAAAGGGTCGCCATCGCTCGCGCCCTGGCCATGTCGCCCAAGGTGCTGCTGTGCGACGAAATCACCTCGGCCCTCGATCCGGAACTGGTCAATGAAGTGCTCAGCGTGGTGCGCCAACTGGCCAAGGACGGCATGACCCTGATCATGGTGACCCATGAGATGCGCTTCGCCCGTGAAGTCGGCGACAAGCTGGTGTTCATGCACCAGGGCAAGGTGCATGAAGTGGGCGACCCCAAGGTGCTGTTCGCCAACCCGCAAACCCCGGAGCTCGCCAACTTCATCGGCTCCGTGGAACAGCCGGACTGACCAACTCGAAACGGCCCTGCCCCTGCAGCTCCGTTTGACTGCGTACCTGCAGCGCATCTGCAAGCAGGTCGGTGTCGATATCGACCTGGGCCGTCAGGCGCGTCCCGGCCACTCGGGCCACCAGGACCTGGCCCGGCAACAGCTGGCCGACGCTGCGTTCACCGGGCAGGTGCGCCACCGTCCATTCGATGGCACGCCCATCCACCTGGGCATGCTTGAGGCTCACACGGAAACGTCCCTGAGGGCCGAACCGAAAACCCTGTCCATCGGCGGCACCGACAAACCGCAGCGCCATTGCCGAAGGCTCAACGCACAGCACGCTCAGGCTCAAGGTGCGTGTACCGAGCACCACGCTGGCGTCCCGCCCCGAAGCCTCACTGCGAATGACGCCATAGTCGACGCGCGGTTGACTCAACGACAACCGGCAATTTTCAGCCTGGACACCCTGGGCCGGCAGCGCCGCACAGACCAGCACGAAAACCATGCGTTTAAGCTTAGAGGCCATGGCACACCGCCGTTGCTGTCTCATAGAACTTGTCAGGGTCAGGCTGACCCTCAAGGACAACGCTTGGCCGGCAGAAAGCCGAATCGGGCAAGGAAACCCGTAGGTCTTGCGTGTCATCCATGTCGTTCAGAAAAATCATGCCCTCCCCCACCACGCTGGTCAGGAAGCGGTTGTTTTTGCCAAACACCGAGGCGCCCTGAGGCAGTGGCCGGCCCTGCTCATCCCTGGCAGAGATCAACACTCGGCGCACCTTGACCACCTCGAATGCCACGGTATTGACCGACCCGCGGCCCGCGGCGAGCACCTGGGCGCCATTCTTCAAGTCGACGCGCCTGGGCAGCGACCGGGTTTGCACTTCGATGCGGCTGTTGGTGTACGCCGGCAAGCCTGGGATGACGGCCTGGCCGCTGAAGTCGGTCCACACCGGGCCTTGCGGGGTATCGATTCGCGCGGAACCTACGTCGCCCACCGAGACAATGCCGAAAGTGTCCTGCACGGCATGAGGCGAAAAGGTCAACCCGCCCTGATGAGCCACGACGCCGCCTTGCAACTGCCCCGTATAGGTCGTACCCAGCGGGTCACGGTTCACGCCCATGCCGATGCGGGTATAACGCGGCATCAGGTCCAACTGGCCATTTATCGATTGCTCCCGGGCACTGATATCGCGCTCGACACCCACCTCGTACGCCACAGACTCATTGACCCGTTCACTGAGCGCGCTGCCTGCACGGGATTGCCCCCCACGACGGCTTATATAGCTGCGCACACGACGATCGCCCCCCAGGGGCACGCTGACCTGAAGCCGCACGGACAGGTCATTGCCCGACGCCGCATCGCGCCGGCGACCGTCATCTCTGGCGTCACGGCGCGCCTGAGTTCCTCCGACCCGCGAGTCAGCGATCAACGCGACATCGGCGTAGCTGAACGAGCGGTTCCATGACGCAAACAGGTGTTCCGCCGTTTGCCCGTCAAATTGGGAACTGCGGGTATAGCCCAGGGAGAACGCCCCCAGCGCTGGGTCCACCCAACTCATGCCTGCGGTGTATTGGTTCTTGAAGCGCGAGCCCAGTTCATCGGCGTGGGTCGACCGGCCGGCATCAAGCACTTCGCGGTAGCCTCGGGTCTGGGTCGTTGCGCTGAGGTTCAGGTCGGTATTGGCGTAGACCGGGCTGCTCAGGGTGAGGCTGGTGCGCGCCCCCGACACAGCGTTACGGCTGTCGCGGGACAGGTTATGGCGTGCCCCCATGGAAAGGCGCTGGAAAAATACGCTGCCGAGGGTGCCACCCGCCGCCACATAGTCATCGGCGTTCAACAAACCAAAGCCCACTGATGAGTCCCGCCCCAGCCCCCACGTACCGCTCCCCATGGCGACCATCGGCGATGCGACCTCCCCAGGTATATCCTCACGCGCCTTGCCAAGGGAAAAGTAGTATCCGGGCGTGGCCGGCGCCGCGCCGCAAACGATGCCGCCGGCACCACAAAGCTGCGCCTGGCGCCGCGCACGTCGATCACGCTGACGTCCAGGTCACCGATACCGTTGAGCAAGGGCAATCCGGTCAGCCTGAAAGGACCTTCGGGCACCAGCGTGCTGTGGATCAGCACACCGGACTGGCGCACCTCGATCCGGGATTGGCTCTGGGCGAGGCCCTCGACCACGGCCTGGTTGCTACCCGCCGGCACACGCGATTGACCATCAGGAAAAAACTGCACACCGGACAGCGCAATGCCGCCAAACAATGGATTGTTGCTGGAAAGCTGACCGACCTGGAAAGTCGAGTGCAGCGCCGCGAGATCGCGCTGGGCGTAGGCATAGAGGTGTTCGGTACGGGTGGCGCCATCATCGGTCACGTAAAATTGTCGGCTGCGCACAATCCAGTCACCGAGGTTGAAGCCCGCCTCGGTATAGGCCGATAGGAACCGGCTGTGCCCACTCTGCGCACGGCTGTCGAACCCGTGCACGTCATAGTTGAACAACGCCGCTGCACCACCCCGGGAAAATTGTCCGGCCTCCCATTGCGGTTCCCGCAGTGATTGGGTCGGCACCACCAGCGCCACCTCATCACTGCCAGGCCGCAGCCTGATCATGGTGGTCGGGAAAGCCCCCAGGAAATCATGGCAGGCCTCATCCGCCGTGACGCCTTCACGGGTGCTGCCGGTGGGCTTTACCAGCCCGGCTTTCTCCAGTAACCCCGAGGTAAAACACAATTGCCCGCGTGAGTCGAACCGTGCATCCACCAGACCGAGCGGGTTTCCATTGACCCGCAGCCCCACGACCTGGACACCTTCGCGAAAACGCGCGGCGGTACGAAAGTAGTCGGAGACCTTGGGATCAATGCCGTGAGTGGTCAGCGCCGCCAGGTCGAAACCTTCTCCAAGCTCCAATGCAGGCGCGACGGCAGGCAGGCCCCACAGGGTTGCAAACCCCACCAGCAGCGTAGGTCGATAAGGCCATGAAGCCATCACGCGTCGTTGGCTCGACAAGCTGCTCATGGGGTGATCAGTCCCCATCGACAGTGACCAATGCGCGATAGCTCTCCACTGAAAACCCATAGGTCGTGGCCGGCTGGAATTCGACGGCCGTCAACCCCGTCAGCGCCCCTTGCACCGCCACCGTCAACGTGTCCCCTGGCAGCACATACGCACGCGGAAGAGTCGCCTGGACCTGTTGCGGCAGCAATTGCACCTGCGGTGTGAGGCGCACCACATAGGCGCTGTCGTTATGCACGGTAAGACGGTCACCCATACGTCGCCACTTCAGCAGCTCCCAAGGCGTGTGATGCACGGGCAGACCCCGAGGGTGCAGGATCAACGGCAAATTTTGCCGCAGGGTGATACCGATGGTCGCACCGCCTGCGGCGCGCGCCTGGGGGATACCTTCGAACGTCACGCGCTTGAGCCGTTGGGTCTTGAGCGGCGCTTTCAAGGTGCTGATAAAACGCACCAGCTGGGTTTCTCCCGCCTCTACCCGCGTAATCGGCGGCGTCACGACCAGCAGCGGCTCCAGGTCCTCCGGGACGTTTTCCACGACCGAATGCAATAACGCAGGCGCCGCATCGGTGTTCTTGATAGTCAGGGTGGCTTCGCCCTGTTCTTCATAAAGCAGCACCACCGTGGTTTCCGGCAACATACCGTCCGCCACCACGGCACTGGTGAAACACAAACATAAACTTACGCATAACAACCGCACACGATTGATGACTGAAAGACTAAGCACTCAGTTGCCCCACGACGTTGAAGTTGAAGATTGATAGCCAAGCGCTTATATGAAAACAGCCGACGAGAACGCTATAGTTCCCGTCCGGCTGTATGACCGTCGTTTAGATGTAACTCAACTCAAGTGTCGCGCGCCCGTCAAGGATAATGTCGCGACTCAGGTCCAGGTCCCGGCCCCTGTTGATCACCGCCCTCACCGCGATGGTTCCGGTCAGTTGAGTAATAGAAACGGGCGCGAGGGCGGTGGTATAGCGCCACGAATACTGGGTGGGCGATTGAGCGACCTTGCCATCACTGCTTTGCCAGGCACCGGCGCCGACACGCAGGATGGGATACAGCGGGGTGGTCGGCGAGCGCAGATCCCTGAGGGTAACCGCAAAGCCGCCGGTCTTGCGCCCGGACGCTATGCCCAAGCCATAGTTGTGCGCTTCGGTATAGCCCGAGCCCAGTGCGCTGAGGATGCCCGGCACCTTGCTGGCGGCCTGCAGGTCGACGAATTTGAGCCCGAACTTGGCAGGCGTGGTGCCGCAGTTAATGCTCAGGGGCGCGGTCCTTTCCGCGAGCGGGTTGAATGCCGTCGCAGAGAGTTGGCCCGAGGGAATGTCACCGTAGTTGATGATGCCGCCACCGCTCATGCTGAGGTTGCAGGCGCCGGCTTGATCGTGCCCCTGACGATCAACTCGGCGCTGGTGGAGGCATGGGCATTCAGGGCCGCAGCCAGGCAAGCGATACCGAGCGTCAATCCAACAATTTTCTTCATATTCGACCTGTCACTGTAAGGAGTCAGGCGTATTTATTTTTGTCCTGGGAATACAAACCACAAATAAATAACACCACGGCACAATTGCCGAGTGACAGTCTGTCTCTTGGGCATTGGCTAAAAAATAAGACAGCACCTTAATGACTGTGGGAGCAATAGACGCGAACTGTCGCCCGAGCCGACCGTGACAGTAAGCCAAGATAAAATAACCCGTGGAACACCAGCACCTAAGTTGTAGGCGAAATCAAAAAAACACATACAACCGTACGCAGTTAAAACTTCTGACAAGGACACAAGCACCTTCCACACAACACCGCCAGTACAAGCAGCATCGGCTACAGCGACTTCCCACAGACGATCTCGGAGAAATTCCCGAAGCACTACGCGTTGGCTCCAGCGGTCGATCGTGGCACGATGGACAGGTTATCGACCGAGACCCCAAACCATGCCGCAATCCCAAGCCAAGAATCTGTCCCTGATCGCCGCCATCGACCTGGGCTCCAACAGCTTTCACATGGTCGTGGCCAAGGCCCAGAACGGTGAGATCCGCATCCTTGAGCGGCTCGGCGAGAAAGTACAACTGGCTGCCGGGATCAATGACGAGCGCCAGCTCAATGAAGAATCCATGCAGCGCGGGCTCGATTGCCTGAAGCGTTTTGCCCAACTGATCAATGGCATGCCCTTGGGCGCCGTGCGTATCGTCGGCACCAACGCCCTGCGCGAAGCGCGCAACCGTGGCGAATTCATCCGTCGCGCGAGGAGATCCTCGGCCACCCGGTAGAAGTCATCTCCGGCCGTGAAGAAGCGCGCCTGATCTACCTCGGTGTGTCCCACACCCTGGCCGATACCCCCGGCAAACGCCTGGTCGCCGACATCGGTGGCGGCAGCACCGAGTTCATCATCGGCCAGCGCTTCGAACCGCTGCTGCGTGAAAGCCTGCAGATGGGCTGCGTCAGTTATACCCAACGCTATTTCAAGGACGGCAAGATCACCCCGGCGCGCTACGCCCAGGCCTACACGGCGGCGCGGCTGGAGATCATGAGCATCGAGCACGCCCTGCACCGCCTGACGTGGGATGAGGCCATCGGCTCATCCGGCACCATCCGCGCCATCGGCCTGGCCCTCAAGGCCGGCGGCCATGGCACCGGCGAGGTCAATGCCGAAGGCTTGGCGTGGCTCAAGCGCAAACTGTTCAAGCTGGGTGATGCCGAAAAAATCGACTTCGACGGCATCAAGCCCGATCGTCGCACCATCTTCCCGGCCGGCCTGGCGATTCTTGAAGCGATCTTCGACGCCCTTGAACTGCAACGCATGGACCACTGCGACGGCGCGCTGCGTGAGGGTGTGCTCTATGACCTGCTCGGCCGCCATCACCACGAAGACGTGCGTGAACGCACCCTCAGCTCGCTGATGGAGCGTTATCACGTCGATATGGAACAGGCATTGCGCGTGGAGCGCAAAGCCCTGCACGCCTTCGACCAAGTGGCCGCGGACTGGGACCTGCAAGACGGCGTGTGGCGCGAACTGCTGGGCTGGGCGGCCAAAGTGCATGAGGTGGGCCTGGACATCGCCCACTACCATTACCACAAGCACGGCGCCTACCTGATCGAGCACTCCGACCTGGCCGGCTTCTCCCGGGAAGACCAGCAAATGCTCGCGCTGCTGGTGCGCGGCCACCGTCGCAACATCCCCAAGGATAAATTCGCTGAATTCGGCGATGAAGGCATCAAGCTGATTCGCCTGTGCGTGCTGATGCGCTTTGCGATCCTGTTCCACCACATCCGTGGCACTCAGGAAATGCCCCAGGTCAAACTACGCGCCGATGGCGACAGCCTGGAGGTGATGTTCCCCAAGGGCTGGCTGGATGAAAACCAGTTGACCCAGGCGGATTTTGCCCAGGAAGCGGAGTGGCTGACGCGGGTGGGGTTCACGCTGAACGTGCGCTGACTCGATCCAAACAACACCGCAAAAAAAAATGTGGGAGGGCGCTTGCTGTGGTGAGCGGGCTTGCCCCGCGCCGGGCTGCGAAGCGGCCCTAAAAGCAAACGCCGCATTCTGACTGACAGAATGCGGCGTTTTTATTGGGGGCGGCTTCGCCACCCAGCGCGGGCGGTGCGACGATTCGACAAGCCCGCTCACCACACAAACCTGCACCACATTAAGCTTTTGTTGGCTTTAGCTCACCGACAGAATCGGGCTACCCAGCCTCTCCAGCAATGTCGCCTGGGCGCTGCGTGGGTTCTGGTTACCGGTCGGCGTGTTGCGCACGTAGCGGCCGTCCGACTGCAGGCTCCAGCTGTGGGTGTTATCGGTGAGGTAACTTTCCAGCTCTTTCTTGACCCGCATGATCAGCTTCTTGCCTTCTACCGGGAAGCACGTCTCCACGCGCTTATCGAGGTTGCGTTCCATCCAGTCGGCACTGGAGAGGAACATCTGCTCTTCACCGCCGTTGAGGAAGTAGAACACCCGGGTGTGTTCCAGGAAGCGGCCGATGATCGAACGCACATGGATATTGTGCGAGACGCCAACGATACCCGGACGCAGGCAGCACATGCCACGCACCACCAGGTCGATGCGTACGCCGGACTGGCTGGCCTTGTACAGCGCGCGGATGATCTTCGGATCGGTCAGCGAGTTGAACTTGGCGATGATGTGCGCCGGCTTGCCCTCAAGGGCAAACTGGGTCTCGCGGGCAATCATGTCGAGCATGCCCTTCTTGAGGGTGAACGGCGCGTGCAGCAGCTTCTTCATGCGCAACGTCTTGCCCATGCCGATCAACTGGCTGAACAACTTGCCGACGTCTTCACACAAGGCGTCGTCGGAGGTCAGCAGGCTGTAGTCGGTGTAGAGCTTGGCGTTGCCGGCGTGATAGTTACCGGTGCCCAAGTGCGCGTAACGCACGATCTCACCGGCTTCACGGCGCAGGATCAGCATCATCTTGGCGTGGGTCTTGAAGCCGACCACGCCGTAGATCACCACCGCACCGGCCGCTTGCAGACGGCTGGCCAGTTGCAGGTTGGACTCTTCGTCGAACCGCGCACGCAGCTCGATCACCGCAGTGACTTCCTTGCCGTTACGCGCCGCATCCACCAGCGCATCGACGATTTCCGAGTTGGCGCCGGAGCGGTACAGGGTCTGGCGCACGGCCAGGACATGCGGGTCCTTGGCGGCCTGGCGCAGCAGGTCGACCACCGGGGTGAAGGACTCGAACGGGTGCAACAGCAGGATGTCCTGCTTGCTCACCACGCTGAAAATGTTCTCGCTGTTTTGCAGCAGTTTCGGGATCTGCGGGGTGAACGGCGTGTATTGCAGCTCCGGGTGGCTGTCCAGCCCGGTAATGCTGAACAGGCGCGTCAGGTTCACCGGCCCATTGACCTGGTACAGCTCGCTCTCGCCCAGGTTGAACTGCTTGAGCAGGTAGTCCGACAGGTGTTTGGGGCAGGTGTCAGCCACTTCCAGGCGCACCGCATCGCCGTAGCGCCGCGAGAACAGCTCACCGCGCAGGGCACGGGCCAAGTCTTCGACGTCTTCGGAGTCCAGCGCCAGGTCAGCGTTACGGGTCAGGCGGAACTGGTAGCAGCCCTTGACCTTCATGCCTTGGAACAGGTCATCGGCATGGGCGTGGATCATCGACGACAGGAATACATAGTTGTCGCCAGCCCCCCCTACCTCTTCCGGTACCTTGATGATCCGTGGCAACAAGCGTGGCGCCGGGATGATTGCCAGGCCGGAGTCGCGACCGAAGGCGTCGATACCTTCGAGCTCGACGATGAAGTTGAGGCTCTTGTTCACCAGCAACGGGAACGGGTGCGTCGGGTCGAGGCCGATGGGGGTGATGATCGGCGCGATCTCGTCGCGGAAGTAACGGCGCACCCAGGTCTTGATCTTGGTGGTCCAGTGGCGGCGACGGATGAAGCGAACCTGATGTTTTTCCAGTTCCGGCAGCAGGATGTCGTTGAGAATCGCGTATTGGCGATCCACATGGCCGTGCACCAGCTCGCTGATGCGCGCCAGGGCCTGGTGCGGTTGCAGGCCGTCGGCGCCGGCCTGTTCACGGGCGAAAGTGATTTGCTTCTTGAGGCCGGCCACGCGGATCTCGAAGAACTCATCCAGGTTGCTGGAGAAGATCAGCAGGAATTTCAGCCGTTCCAGCAGCGGATAAGATTCATCCAGCGCCTGCTCCAGCACGCGGATGTTGAATTGCAGTTGTGACAACTCGCGATGGATGTACAGGCTGCTGTCATCCAGGTTGGTCACCGCCACCACAGGTGCCGGTGCGGGCGCTTCAACCACCACGGCAGGCGGAGCCGGCTCCAGCTCCGGCGGGGTCTCGGTCACTTGTTCAACCACCGGGTGGGCGTCTTTTACGGCAACTTCGGAGAGTCCTTCGGTATTCATCGAGTGTTCCTGTGAGGGCTATTGTTGCTCTCTAAGCAATTGGGCGGCGCGGGCGGCAAAATAAGTCAGAATGCCATCAGCCCCGGCACGTTTAAAGGCCGTCAGGGATTCAAGAATCACCCCTTCACTCAACCATCCATTTTGTATTGCAGCCATGTGCATGGCGTATTCGCCGCTGACCTGATAGACAAAGGTCGGCACCTTGAATTCATCTTTGACCCGCCAAAGGATGTCGAGGTAGGGCATCCCCGGCTTGACCATCACCATGTCGGCGCCTTCGGCCAGATCGGCAGCCACTTCGTGCAAGGCTTCATGGCTGTTGGCCGGGTCCATCTGGTACGAGGCTTTGTTGGCCTTGCCCAGGTTGAGGGCCGAGCCCACCGCGTCGCGGAACGGCCCGTAATAGGCGCTGGCGTACTTGGCCGAATAGGCCATGATCCGCACATTGACGTGGCCGGCCAGTTCCAGGGCCTCGCGAATCGCCTGGATGCGGCCGTCCATCATGTCCGACGGTGCAACCACCTGGGCGCCTGCGGCGGCGTGGGACAAGGCCTGCTTGACCAGCGCGTCGACGGTGATGTCGTTCTGCACATAGCCGTCTTCGTCGAGAATGCCATCCTGGCCGTGGGTGGTGAACGGGTCCAGGGCCACGTCGGTGATCACCCCCAGCTCCGGGAAACGCTCGCGCAGGGCGCGGGTGGCGCGCTGAGCAATACCCTGCGGGTTCCAGGCTTCGGCAGCGTCCAGGGACTTGAGTTCCGACGGCGTGACCGGGAACAGCGCCAACGCCGGAATCCCCAGCTCGACCCAGTTTGCCGCCTCTTCAAGCAACAAATCGATGGTCAAGCGCTCCACCCCTGGCATCGACGCCACTGCTTCCCGACGATTGTCACCGTCGAGCACAAACACCGGCAGGATCAGATCGTTCGTGGTCAGCACGTTTTCACGAACCAGACGACGCGAAAAATCATCACGACGATTACGACGCAGACGGGTGGCGGGGAACAGGCGATTGGCAGGGGTAAAGCTCACGACAGGCTCCTGAGCCCGGATTGACGGGCAAGCGTTGCAGTTATAAGCGGCCATTATGACGAAGGTATGACAGTTGTGCTTAACGATGCGACCTGTAGTCGCATTCGTCGTTTATGTAGGAAATGTTCACTTCGTGACACATCTCGATACTTTCATGAACCTTCACGAAGGCGTAGGCTGCGCGTTCATTTCGCCAGCACCCAGACCATGCTTCAACAATTCCTGCATGACTTCGGCTACTTTGCCCTGTTCCTGGGCACTTTCTTTGAAGGCGAGACCATTCTGGTTCTCGCAGGCTTCCTGGCTTTCCGTGGGTACATGGATATCAACCTGGTGGTGGTCGTTGCCTTTTTCGGCAGCTATGCCGGCGACCAGCTCTGGTATTACATGGGCCGCAAACACGGGCGCAAGCTGCTGGCGCGCAAACCGCGCTGGCAATTGATGGGCGACAAGGCTCTGGAACATATCCGCAAGCACCCCGATATCTGGGTGCTGAGCTTCCGCTTCGTCTACGGGTTGCGCACGGTGATGCCGGTGGCGATCGGACTGTCCGGCTACCCGCCGCTGCGCTACCTGATCCTCAACGGTATCGGCGCCGCGATCTGGGCCGCCGCGTTGGGCGCGGCGGCGTACCATTTCGGCGCGTGCTCGAAGGCATGCTCGGCAGCGTCAAAAAGTACGAGCTGTGGGTATTGGGCGCCTTGTTGTTGCTGGGCTTTGGCCTGTGGCTGCGTCGCCGCTTCAAGAATGCGCGGATTGCACGCCAGGCCTGTGCCGACGCCAAGGCCCGGCTCGCCGCCGAGCCTGCTCATGCCGAGCCACCTAAGTCGCCAGTCGAGTAAGCCGGCCCCGGCAACAATAGAGGCCGAACATGCTGAGCACGCTGTAGCTCAACAAAGCCGGCCAACCGAGTTGGCTGGCCGGCCACAGCCCCACCAGCGGCGCCAGCCCTACCAGCGGCACATTCAGCGCCAGGCGCGCCCATTCGGCTTTCAGCGCCCAGGGGCGATTCTCCAGGGCCACGCCCAAGGTGAACAGCCCCAGCGCCATCGTGCTCCAGCCCAGAGCCAACGCGGGTATGGGCAGCCCTTCGCCGGCGTTCATCAAATAACTGCCAAACCCCACGTACACCGCAAACTGCAGGGCGATGTAAGCCTGTTGACGGGGATCGAGCGGCACCTCGAATTTGCGGAACTGGCTCAAGTCCGGCTTGGCCAACGGGTATCTGGCCTGCACGTCCGCAGGGCGCCAGCCAGTGGGCATGAACCAGATGCGCAGCTTGTCCCGCCAACGTTCGGCACGCCGCGCATCACGCCACAACTGCGCATAAAACTGCAGGTTGGCCCACAGCGGGTTCCAACTGGCCAAGGGCGTGGTCACGCCGAAAATCACCGGTTCATTGTCATCCTCTTCCTGAAAGGTGCCGAACAGCCGGTCCCAAAGAATGAACACCCCGCCGTAGTTGCGATCCATGTAGAGAGCGTTCTGTGCATGGTGGGCCCGATGGTTGGACGGCGTGACGAAGAGCCACTCGAACCAACCGAGTTTGGGCACATGGCGGGTATGCACCCAGAACTGGTACAGCAGGTTGAGCGAGGCCACACTGATAAACACCACCAGCGGCACGCCGAGTACGGCCAGGGGCAGGTAGAAAATCCAGCTCAGCAAAAAGCCGGTGCTGGTCTGGCGCAGGGCTGTGCTGAGGTTGTAGTCCTCGCTCTGGTGATGCACCGAATGCGCGGCCCACAGGATGTTGCGCTCATGGCCCATGCGGTGCAGCCAGTAGTAGCAGAAGTCGTAGAACACAAAGGCAAACGCCCAGGTCCAGACACTATGGGCAGGCAGTTCGATCACAGCCAGGTGCTTGAGGGCGAATGCGTAGGTCAGCAGCCCAACGCCCTTGGTGAACAGCCCGGTGGTGGTGGACAGCACGCCGGTGCTGAGACTGTTGATGGCATCCGCCACCCGGTAGTTACGCTGGCCACGCCAGCGGTCGGCGAGCAGCTCCACCACGATCAAGGCAATGAAAAACGGTACCGCGTAAGGCACGAAGTCCATGGTCTGGTCCGGTCTATTTTTGTTACATCAAGAGTAGGTGCAGCAGCGCGAGATCCCATTGGCAACAGGTTACAAATTAGTAGACATTTAACGCCAAGACCTCAGGAGAAATGCCCATGAGCAAAAAGATTGCAGTGATCCTTTCCGGCTGCGGCGTGTATGACGGCGCCGAGATCCACGAAAGCGTGATCACCCTGCTGCGCTTGGATCAGCGCGGCGCTCAGGTCCAGTGCTTTGCACCCGATATTGCGCAAATGCACGTGATCAACCACCTGACCGGCGAGGAAATGCCCGAGTCGCGCAACGTGCTGGTGGAATCGGCGCGTATTGCCCGAGGCGACGTCAAGAACATCGCTGAGGCCGACGTCACAGACTTCGATGCGCTGATCGTGCCCGGCGGGTTTGGTGCGGCGAAGAACCTGTCGAGCTTTGCCGTGGAGGGCGCAGGCTGCAGTGTTAACCCACAGGTATTGGCGTTGGCCGAAGCCTTTGCCGAAGCGGGCAAACCGGTGGGGCTGATCTGCATCTCACCGGCCCTGGCCGCGAAGATCTATGGCCCTGGCGTGACCTGCACCATCGGCAACGATGCCGACACCGCCGCCGCATTGGACAAGATGGGCGCCACGCACCAGGAATGCACGGTTGAAGACATCGTCGAAGACACTGCGCGCAAGCTGGTCAGCACGCCGGCCTATATGCTCGGCAAGAACATCAGCGAGGTCGCGTCAGGCATCAACAAGCTGGTGGATCGGGTGCTGGAGCTGACCCACGAGAATGACTGATCAACTGACAGAGCATTAAATTGTGGTGAGCGGGCCTGCCCCGCGCGAGGCAAGCACGCTCACCACAGGACTCAGGCCGGGCGCATCAATTGAGTGAGGATGCGGTCCAGTGAGTTGGCAAACGCCTGTTTGTCTTTGTCCCCATGGGGCGGTGGACCACCGCCCATCTGGCCCTGCTCACGCAGGTCGGTGAACAGGTTACGCACCGCCAGGCGCTCACTCATGTTCGCCGGGCTGAATTCCTTGCCACGCGGGTCAAGGGCCGTGACGCCCTTCTTCACCAGCCGGTCGGCCAGGGGCACGTCGCTGCAGATCACCAGTTCGCCGGGGACCGCGTGCTCTACCAGATAATCATCCGCCGCATCCGGGCCGCTGGGCACCACGATCAGCTTTACGCAGGCGAAGCTCGGCTTGATCTGGCTCTGCCCGGCCACCAGCACCACTTCGAACTGGCGCTTGAGGGCGAACTTCACCACCTGGTCCTTGGCGGCCCGAGGGCAGGCGTCGGCGTCGATCCATACGCGCACCCTATGCCACCACTCGGCGTTTCTCTGCCATGCGACTGCGGCCATACAACACCATAATCGCCAGGATCGCCACGGCCTGCGCACTCAGCGAATAGGCATCGGCGTGAATGCCCAGCCAATCGAAGTCAAAGAACGCCACCGGCCGCGTGCCAAAGATGCCGGCTTCCTGCAACGCTTTGACACCATGCCCGGCAAACACCACCGACAGCGCACACAGCAGTGCAGCGTTGATGCCGAAAAACAACGCCAGCGGCAACTTCGCCGAACCGCGCAGGATCACCCAGGCCAGGCCCACCAGCAACACCAGCGCGCTGGCGCCACCTGCCAGCACCGCGTTGTGCCCGGCCGGCCGGCCTGTAGCCATAGGGTTTCGTAGAACAGGATGACTTCGAACAGTTCGCGATACACCGAGAAGAACGCCAGCAGCGCGAACCCAAAGCGCCCGCCGCCGCCGACCAGGCTGCTCTTGATGTAGTCCTGCCAGGCGGCCGCGTGGCGCCGGTCGTGCATCCATACGCCGAGCCACAGCACCATGACACTGGCGAACAGCGCGGTACAGCCTTCGAGCAGTTCGCGCTGGGCGCCGCTGACGTCAATCACATAGGCCGCCAACGCCCAGGTGGCCAAACCGGCCAGCAGCGCCAGCCCCCAACCCACGTTGACGCTGCGCACCGCCGACTGCTGGCCGGTGTTACGCAGAAAGGCGAGGATCGCCGCCAGCACCAGAATCGCTTCCAGACCTTCGCGCAGCAAAATCAGCAGGCCCGAGATATAGCTCAACGACCAGCTCAAGCCATCGCCACCCAGCAAACCGGCGGACTCGGTGAGCTTGCCCTTGGCCATGTTCAGGCGCTGCTGCACCTGCTCGATCGGCAAACCGTCCTGCAATGACTGCCGGTAGGCCATCAGGGCCTTCTCGGTGTCCTTGCGCACGTTGGCGTCGACATTGTCCAGCGAGCTTTCCACCAACTCGAAACCTTCCAGGTACGCCGCTACGGACAGGTCATAGGCCTGTTCGTGGTCGCCGTTACGAAACGCGGCGAGGCTCTTGTCCAACGTCGTCGCGGTGTAGTCGAGCAACTGTGCGGGGCCACGTTTGACCTGTGGCGGTTGCGCACGCTGGGCGCGGAAGGTCGCGGCTGCCACGGGGCCGTCGGCGACCAGCACTTCATTGGGGGTCTGGCGGGCCAGGTCGGCGAGATTGAAGGGTTGTTCGCTTTTGGCGGCAGCCGGGTCGGCGGTGAAACCGGCGATGTAGGTGGCCAGGTCCCAGCGTTGGCGGTCGTCCAGTTGGTCGGCGAAGGACGGCATATCGGTGCCTTCGATACCCAGGCCCAAGGTGTTGTAGATCGCATACAGGCTCAGGCGATCCAGGCGCGCGGCATCGCGCAGGTTGGCCGGCGGCGGCATGAGGCCCACGCCGGCCGGGCCATCACCCGCGCCGGCGGTGCCGTGGCAGACCGAACAATGCTGGGCGTAGAGCGGTGCACCACGTGTCGGGTCCGGCGTGATGGCCGGCGCCTGGCTGACTTCATAGGCCACTGCCAGCTTGGCGCCCAATTGACGGGCCTGGCGCGCAACCGCCACACCGTCCTGATGCGTGGTCACCGCTGCCAGCAACTCATCGACACCCTTGACCAACTCGGCACGTTCCGGCCTTTGCGGCAAATCCGCCACCAAGCCTTGCAACACCCCGAGGAACTCCACCTGTTCGCGGTATTCCGAATCATCAACCACCTTGCCCGCCGCCACTGTCGGTGGGTAGTCCGCGCCGATGTAATCCAGCAAATGCAGGGCCTGCGTTGCGCCCTCGGCAGTCGCGGCCATCAGGTTGAAGCTGCACGACATCAACGCCGGCAACACCAGCCAGGCGAGAAAACGGAAGGGGGCAGTCATGAATGAATCTCAAATGGAAATACGAAGTAACACATTGTTAGGCCTTATGAGGTTTGACTCAAGCCGTAAGTGATTTGGCATACGCGCTGGCGGGTCATTTTAATGTCCGGTGGTGGCATTTTTGACGATTGCATCACAGCAAAAAGCCATTGTTTTGCCAGTAATGGGGTTTATAATGCGGCGCCCTGTTAGTGCGAAAGGGAATTTCGTTCCTCGTTTTTATGAGGAATCACCACACCGGTTGACTACTTTCAGGGAAGAAACTATGGCATTTCGCGCCTTAACGCCGCTCGCGCTCGCGACGGTCACGTTGCTCTCCGGCTGTTCGATGTTTCGCAGCTACGACACCGAGCTGCAAGCCACCAATCAACAATTGGCCACCGGCAACATCGACGGTGCCTTGACCCTGCTGGAAAAAAACAACACCGGCCAGGACAAGGACCTGCTGTATTTCTTCGAAAAAGGCGAGTTGTTGCGCGCCAAGGGCGACCTCGCCGGCAGCCAGACCGCCTGGCGCAGCGCCGACCTGCAAGTCTACAAGTGGGAAGAGTCGGTCAAGTTCGACAGCGCAAAGTACCTCGCCCAGTTCGGCAGTTTCCTGGCCAACGACAAGGTGCGTCGCTACGAAGGCTATGACTATGAAAAAGTCATGCTGACCACCCAGATGGCTCTCAACCTGCTGGCCCTGAATGACTTTGACGTGCGCGCACCGAGATCAAGAAGACCCACGAACGCGAAGCCGTGATCGCCGACCTGCGCGACAAGGAATACCTCAAGCGCGAGGACGAAGCCCAGCGCGAAGGCGTTACCACCCAGATGAAAGACCTCAGCGGTTACCCGGTGCAAGCCCTGAACGCTCCGGAAGTGGTCGGCCTCAAAAACAGCTACCAGAGTGCGTTCAGCCATTACCTGGCCGGCTTCATCTACGAAGCCCTGGGCGAAAAAGACCTGGCAGCCCCTGGCTACCGCAAGGCCGCCGAGCTGCGCCCGAATACGCCACTACTGGAAAAGGCCTTGCTGGACCTGGATAAATCCAAGGTCGGCGCCAATGAAACCGAGGTCCTGATTGTGGTGCAGAGCGGCCTCGCCCCGGCCCGCGATTCGATCCGCCTGCCCCTGCCGATCCCGATCAACGGCAACCTGGTGATCACCCCGCTGTCGTTCCCGGTGATCAAGGCCGATACGTCAACGGCAACCTTCACGCAGATCGGCGTCGACGGTCAGCAACAGAACCTCACCGCACTCAACAGCACCACGGCCATGTCGCGTCGCGCCCTGCGCGATGACATGCCGGGGATCATCCTGCGCACCACCGTGCGCGCGGTGACCCGTGGCGTGGCACAGAACAACCTGAACAAGACCAACCCCATGGCGGGCCTGGTGCTGGGCATTGCCTCGGCCGTCACCGAAGGCGCCGACACCCGCACCTGGCGCACCCTGCCGGACATGACCCAAGTGACGCGCCTGCGCCTCAAGCACGGCGAGCACCAGGTCAGCCTGCCCAACGCCCTGGGCGGCACGCTGGTGACGGTCAAGGCGACCAACGCTACCAAGTGATCACCCTGCGCGTGGTCGGTAACCAGGTGTTCGCCGGCGGCCTCGCGGCCCACGTGGTGCCGGGCACAACGCCTCAGGCCATCGCCACTCTCAAACAACCTTAAGGAGCACGCTATGCGTCATTTCATCCTCGGCGCCCTGGCGCTGGTCCTGCTTGCCGGCTGCGCCACCCCGCCACCGCCAGAGCCCGGCAGCGCCGCGAGCAAGATCGTGGTGATGGGCAAGTTCAAGGGCATCGCCGTCGGCGCCATTCGCGTGGCGCGCGAGAACGGCTTTCTCACCGCCAAGGTGCAGTTGAGCAACATCACCAGCAGCAACCAGACGCTGTATTACCGCTTCGCCTGGCTGGGTGCCGACGGCTTCCCGGTGGGCGACGAGGACACCTGGAAAGTGCTGAACCTGTATGCCAACCAGGCGACGTTCCTGCCGGCCATCGCCAATTTGCCTCAGGCGGCGGATTTTCGCCTTGAAGTCAAAACCCCTTGAGCCATTCCTTTCTTAAGCGCCAGAGAGATTTTCCCATGTTTGCACGCTTCTCGATTCTCGCCGTGGTTGCCGTCCTGGCCAGCGGCTGCGCCAATACTTCGCCGGTACTGGGCAGTAAAAACATCAACTACGGTGACACCAAGGCCGTGGAAACCGTGACCAACGAGTTCGGCTCCACCGACCTGCAGATGATCGCCGAAAGCATGACCCGCTCCCTGGCCCAGTCCGGCATCCTGCACGGCCGTCCAGTGGTGCAGGTGTACGACGTGAAGAACAAGACCAGCGAGTACATCGACACCCGCGAGATCACCACGTCGATCAAAACCCAGTTGATGAAGACCGGCACCGCGCGCTTCGCCAGCGACAACACCGACATGCAGAGCCAGGTCGACCAGCTCAAGCTGCAGAACCAGAGCGGCCTGTACAAGAAGACCACCGTGAGCAAGACCGGCAACATGGTCGCGGCCAAGTACCGCCTGGAAGGTTCCATCAGTTCCATCATCAAGCGCAGCTCGGACTACAAGGACGTGTTCTACAAGTTCAGCCTGCAGCTGATCGACGTCGAGAGCGGCCTGGCCGAGTGGATGGACGAAAAAGAAATCCGCAAGACGACGGAGCGCTAAGCAATGCGTGCATGGATCGGCATGATCGGCCTGCTGTGCGCCTTTGGCGCCTCGGCCGCGCCGAAGATCGCGGTGACCGACCTGGCCTATGAGGCACGGGTCGAGGAATACATCCACCAGGTCTCGGCCAGCGACAACTTCCAGGCTAGCGCCTACCACGCCAGTGGTGCGTCGAGCTACAGCGAGTACGAGAGCCGTACCAGCTACATCGAGCAGACCGAGCTGCGTAAGTTCAGCGGTGATATCAAGGGCGAGATCCTCAAGTCCCGCCAGTTCCAGCTGGTGCAGGGCACGCCCTACACCGCCGATGCCAAGGGTGACGTCTATGACGTGATCAAGCGCATCAAGGCCGGTAACTTCAAGGGCGCGGACTACGTGCTGTTCGGCACCCTGTCAGACATCGACTTTACCCAGGACATCAACGCCCTGGATCACACCAACAGCTACTCGGCGGTGCTGGGCCTGACCCTGGTGGCGGATTTCAGCCTGATCAACACCCGTACTTTCGAGATCACCTCGGCGTTTACCGCCATGGGTGAAGGCCAGGACACCAAGCTGGTGAACAGCCGCGACGTGCGTGTGAGCCTCAATCGGCCACGGGTGGTGAAGGAAGTGTCCAAAGCGCTGGGTGAAGATGTCGCGCGGCAGTTGGCGGAACAACTGGGTGGCGGCTATCAAGAGCCTGGCCAGCCGGTGTTGCGCAACAACCTGCCACGAGATGAAGCGCCGAAGATTCTGCGCTGAACGGTAGCCCTCCAGGCAACACACAACCAATGTGGGAGGTGGCTTGCCCCCTCCCACATTTTGATTCGGTTTCGTCAGTCAGGCCGTTGCGCGATGCAAGCTGGCAAGGAAGCCCGCAGCGCCGACAAACAACCCGGCAAACGTGCGGTTCATGCGTTTTTGCTGCTTGGGCGTACGCAACAGACGCAACACCTTCGACGCCAGCCCGGTGTAACCCGCCATCACGATCATATCGACGCTGATCATGGTCGCACCCAGGATCAGGTACTGGATCAGCAGCGGCGCCTGCGGGTTCACGAATTGCGGCAGGACCGCCAGCATGAATACCAGGGCCTTGGGGTTACTGGCATTGACCAGAAAACCACGGAACATCATTGCCAACGGCCTGCCGACGGGGCGTGGGGTCGCGTCGTCGGTCATGTCCATGGGCAAGGCGCGCCATTGCTTGACGGCCAGGTACACCAGGTACGCCACGCCAAACCATTTGATCGCGTAGAACGCCGTCGACGATGTCGCCAAAATGGCTCCGAGCCCGCAGGCGACCACGGCGATCTGCATCGCCAGGCCCAGTTGCAGGCCGATGGCATTCCAGTAGCCGCGCAGGAAACCGTATTGCAGGCCGCTGGACATCGAAGCGATGGCGCCGGCACCAGGGGAAAGGGAGATGATCCAACTGGCCAGGAAAAAGGCCAGCCACGTATCGAGCGCCATTGCACACCTCGGAGGGAATTTGCTGTTGTGGCCTTAAGCTAACTCCGCCGACCGAGGGCTGGCTATAGATTTTTACAAGATGTGAGTACTAACGAGCGCCCGGAAACACATGGGTGCCCGGCCAACGCCGCACCGAGCGCTGGAAGAACAGGCTGTTAGGCACCTGCACGATGGCGCTGTCGGTGCCCGCCGCTTCCACTTCGATCAGCGTGGTATAGAGCAGATTGATCGCCACGACCCGACCTTTTACGCCGGGTTTGTCGACGGTATCCACCAGCTCGACGATGTCACCGAGGCGAAACGGCCCGACGGTAAAAATCAGAATGGCGCACAGCAGGTTGGAAAGCACCGACCACATGGCGAAGAACGCCACGGCGGCGACCGCGACAAACCCCGACAGCGCCGTCCACAGCACGGTGGCGGACACGCCCAGGCGGCCCAGCACGAAAATCAGCGCACTGCCATGATCAGCCAGCGCAGGCCACCGCGCAGCGGCATCAGCAGTTGCGGCGGGAACGGGTAACGCTCGCCCAGGCGGGTCAGGCCTTTGGCGACGAAGCGCTGGGCCAGGTAGCCGGCCAGCAGGATCAGCAGGATTTGCACGCCGATCCAGACAGGCTCGATCCATTGCGCCGGCAGTGGTAGCTGCAACGCTTCCATCAGGACAGCGCCTCCAGCTCCGCTTGCAGGGTTTCGAGCAGTTCGAGGGCTTCCATCCAGGTTTCCTCCAATTGCCCTTCACGCACCTTGAGCTTGGCTTGTTCGGCCAGCAGGTCGCGCAGTTCGTCCTTGCGGGCCGCCTCGTACACGGCGCTGTCGCCCAGACTGGCTTCGATCCTGGCCAGGCGCTCGTGCACCTTGCCCAACTCGGCTTCCAGCTTGTCGGCTTCGCGCTTGTGCGGCGCCAGTTGCTGACGCAATGCGGCGGCCGCCTGACGCTGGGCTTTCTTGTCGGTCTTGTCCGGGTTGACCGGGGTGTTGCTTACCGGCGCGTTGCGCAGACGGTAATCGGTCAGCCAGCGGGCGTAGTCGTCCAGGTCGCCGTCGAACTCTTCGACTTTGCCGTCGGCCACCAACAGGAAGTTATCGGTAGTGCTCTTGAGCAAGTGGCGATCGTGGGACACCACCAGTACCGCACCGCTGAATTCCTGCAAGGCCATGGTCAACGCCAAGCGCATTTCCAGGTCCAGGTGGTTGGTCGGTTCGTCGAGCAACAGCAGGTTCGGCCGGTCCCAGGCGATAAGGGCCAGGGCCAGGCGAGCTTTTTCGCCGCCGGAGAAGTTCAGCACCGGCTCATCGATACGTGCGCCACGGAAGTCGAACCCGCCGAGGAAGTCGCGCAGTGTCTGCTCGCGTTCGGTCGGCGCCAGACGCTGCAGATGCAGCAACGGGCTGGCCTTGGCGTCCAGGGAGTCCAACTGATGCTGGGCGAAGTAGCCCACCACCGTGTTCTCGCCACGCGTCAGGTGGCCGGCCAAGGGCTCGAGTTCGCCCGAGAGGTTTTTGATCAGCGTCGACTTGCCCGCGCCGTTGGGGCCCAGCAGGCCGATACGCGCGCCCGGCGTGAGCTGCAGCTTGACCTTCTCCAGAATGGTCTTGTCACCGTAGCCCAGGCGAGCATCGGACAGGTCCAGCAACGGGCTGGAGATCTTCACCGACTCACGGAACACGAAGTCGAATGGCGAATCGACGTGGGCCGCTGACAGTTCCTCCATGCGCTCCAACGCCTTGATCCGGCTCTGGGCCTGACGGGCCTTGGTGGCCTGGGCCTTGAACCGGGCGATGTAGCTTTCCATGTGCGCACGCTGCGCCTGCTGTTTCTCGAACGCCTGTTGCTGTTGGGCCAGGCGCTCGGCACGCGCGCGTTCGAACGCGGTGTAGCCACCTCGGTAGAGGGTGATTTTCTTCTGTTCGACGTGGGCGATGTTGTCGACCACGGCGTCGAGGAAATCCCGGTCGTGAGAAATCAGCAGCAAGGTGCCCTGGTAGTTCTTGAGGAAGTCTTCCAGCCACAGGATCGCATCGAGGTCCAAGTGGTTGGTCGGCTCATCGAGCAGCAACAGGTCGGAGGGGCACATCAGTGCCTGGGCCAGGTTCAGGCGCATGCGCCAGCCACCGGAGAAATCCGCGACCGGCCGATCCATCTGCTCGTTGGTAAAGCCAAGGCCGGCCAGCATCTTGCGGGCGCGGGCGTCGGCGGTATAGCCGTCGGCACTGTCGAGCTCCGAGTGCAGGCGCGCCAGGGCGGCGCCGTCCTGGGCTTTCTCGGCCTCGGCGAGGTCGTGCTGCACCTGGCGTAAACGCAGGTCGCCATCGAGCACGTAGTCGATTGCAATGCGGTCCAGGGTGTCGATCTCCTGGCGCATATGGGCGATGCGCCAGTCGGCCGGCAGCAGGCAGTCCCCGGAATCAGGGGTCAGCTCACCCAGCAACAGGGCAAACAACGTGGATTTACCGGCGCCGTTGGCACCGATCA
>NZ_JAFHKI010000033.1 GCF_016937615.1 Pseudomonas lactucae
TTGCTCCCGATGGCGGTGGATCAGTTAGTAAATAAGTGACTGACACACTGCTATCGGGAGCAAGCCCCCTCCCACATTTGGATCGACATCGGTCTTTAGCTTAGCTGTTCGGCCACTGACTCTGGAATGTCGGCATTCGAATACACGTTCTGCACATCATCCAGGTCTTCAAGCATATCCAGCAGCTTCAACACCTTCTGCGCGCCGTCCAGGTCGAGTTCGGCACTGGTGGTCGGCAGCATCACGATTTCCGCGTCGGTGCCCTTGAAACCGGCGGTCTCCAAGGCATTACGTACCGCATAGAAGCTGGCGAACGAGGTAAACACATCGATGGAGCCGTCGTCGTTGGTCACCACGTCGTCGGCATCGGCCTCCATCGCCGCTTCCATCAAGGCATCTTCATCGGTGCCCGGCGCGAAGGATATCTGCCCCTTGCGCTCGAACAGATAGGCCACCGAACCGTCGGTACCGAGGTTGCCGCCACATTTGCTGAACGCATGGCGCACGGCGGCGGCGGTACGGTTGCGGTTGTCGGTCATGCACTCGACCATCACCGCCACACCGCCGGGGCCGTAGCCTTCGTAAGTCAGCTCGACCATATCGTCGGTGTCGGCCGCGCCGGCGCCACGGGCCACGGCGCGATCGATGATGTCGCGGCTCATGTTGGCGCCGAGGGCCTTGTCCAGCGCCAGGCGCAGACGCGGGTTGGAGCCTGGGTCACCACCGCCCTGGCGAGCGGCGACGGTCAGCTCGCGGATCCACTTGGTGAAAATCTTGCCTTTCTTGGCATCCTGACGCTCTTTGCGGTGCTTGATGTTCGCCCACTTGGAATGGCCAGCCATAACACAACTCCGAAATTCTTATAGAAACCTTATCAACCCCGCCCCAGGCGGGATGCAACCCGTGTAACGCAAAGGCGCATCCGAAGATGCGCCTTTTTGACTGCGTACAACCTTATCGCGCTTTCACGCCGCAGCCTTACTCAGCCTTCGGCGTCTCGCGCAGACGGATGTGCAATTCACGCAGAGCCTTGGCATCCACTACACCCGGAGCCTGGGTCATGACGTCCGCGGCACTCTGGGTTTTCGGGAAGGCGATCACTTCACGGATCGACTGGGCGCCGGTCATCAGCATCACCAGGCGGTCCAGCCCGAAAGCCAGGCCACCGTGCGGCGGCGCGCCGTATTTCAGGGCGTCGAGCAGGAAGCCGAATTTCTCTTCCTGTTCCGCCTCGTTGATGCCCAGCAGGCGGAAGACCGCTTGTTGCATCTCTTTGCGGTGGATACGGATCGAACCGCCACCCAGCTCGGTGCCGTTGAGCACCATGTCGTAGGCACGCGACAGCGCGCCTGCCGGGTTGGCTTCCAACTCGGCCGGGGAGCACTTCGGCGCGGTGAACGGGTGGTGCAAGGCGCTGAAGCTGCCGTCGTCGTTCTCTTCGAACATCGGGAAGTCAACGACCCACATCGGCGCCCATTCGCAGGTCAGCAGGTTCAGGTCGTGACCGAGCTTGATGCGCAGCGCGCCCAGGGCCTCGCTGACGATCTTGGCTTTGTCGGCACCGAAGAACACGATATCGCCATCGACCGCACCGACGCGATCGAGGATCGCGTTCAGGTTGTCCAGCGGGATGTTCTTGACGATCGGCGATTGCAGGCCGTCAACGCCGTTGGCGCGCTCGTTGACCTTGATGTACGCCAGGCCCTTGGCACCGTAGATGCCGACGAACTTGGTGTAGTCGTCGATCTGCTTGCGCGGCATGCTCGCGCCGCCAGGCACGCGCAGGGCGGCGATGCGGCATTTTGGATCGTTGGCCGGGCCGCTGAACACCTTGAAGTCGACTTCTTTCAACTGGTCGGCCACATCCACCAGTTCCAGCGGGTTACGCAGGTCTGGCTTGTCGGAACCGTAGCGGCGCATGGCTTCTTCGAAGGTCATGTGCGGGAAGTCACCGAATTCCAGGTCCAGCACTTCCTTGAACAGGTTGCGGATCATTTGCTCGGTCAGACCCATGATCTCTTTTTCATCGAGGAAGCTGGTCTCGATGTCGATCTGGGTGAATTCGGGCTGGCGGTCGGCGCGCAGGTCTTCGTCGCGGAAGCACTTGGCGATCTGGTAGTAACGGTCGAAGCCGGCCACCATCAGCAGTTGCTTGAACAGCTGCGGTGATTGCGGCAGCGCGAAGAACGAACCGGCGTGGGTACGGCTCGGCACAAGGTAGTCACGCGCGCCTTCCGGGGTGGCCCGGGTGAGGATCGGCGTTTCGACGTCGAGGAAGCCGTTCTCGTCGAGGAAGCGGCGGATGCTGGTGGTCATACGCGAACGCAGGCGCAGCTTCTCGGCCATTTCCGGACGACGCAGGTCCAGGAAACGGTAGCGCAGGCGGGTTTCTTCGCCCACGTCGGAGTATTCGTTAAGCGGGAACGGCGGGGTTTCCGACTCGTTCAACACTTCCAGCTCGTAGCCCAGCACCTCGATACCGCCGGAGGCCATGTTCTTGTTCACGGCACCAGCCGGACGCAGGCGCACCTTGCCGGTGATCTTCACCACGTATTCGCTGCGCACGCGGTCGGCGGCGGCGAAGCTCTCGGCGCGGTCCGGGTCGAACACCACCTGGGCCAGACCATCACGATCACGGATATCGAGGAAGATCACCCCGCCGTGGTCGCGGCGACGGTGAACCCATCCGCAAAGGGTAATTTCCTGACCTTCCAGGGTCTCGTTCAGTTGGCCGCAATAGTGGCTGCGCATCATGGTCGTGGTTTCACTTCTCGTAATTCGAAATTCGGTGGCAGGCGTGCCTCGTCACCGTACAGTTAAGCAGGGGACGGATAATGCAGGAGCCTGCGCGTTGAGTTCAACTCAGTCTGCTTTATCGCCGCCCGCCAGATTCTTCTTGGAGCCGGTCTTGAAGTCGGTCTCGTACCAGCCGCTGCCACTCAAGCGAAAGCCCGGCATGGACAAACTCTTCTTGAGCTCAGGGGCCTGGCAGGCCGGGCAATCGACCAGCGGCGCTGCGCTGATCTTTTGGATGGCTTCCAACTGATGACCACAGGAAGCACATTGATAATCGTACATGGGCATGGCGATGTCTCGGCGATCAGATCGTTACTGCGCCACGCCGGCCCCAAAGGTTGAGCACATGCGCGGCAAAGCGCGGGATTATATCTGGTAAATCGAGGCAGCGCAGCCGGCTTTCTGCCCGGAGCCTTGCCCGCCTGTGCTGCGAGCCGGCCCCGGAGCGCCCCGATTACTCGGGGTTGGGCGAGGCGGCACGACCTGTGAGGACGTGAACCACGCACACCACCCTGACCAGCCCACTGAAGTTCTTCACCCCGCCGTAACGCAAGTGCACTTCCCGATCGACGTAAGACAACAACGCGCTGACTGAGCACGCGTTGATCCTGGCGATTTCCGTAAGGATATTCCAATAGATCTGTTCGAGCCGCAGGCACGTTGAAAACCCATTGAGCCTGACCGATCGAGACAATGGCCTGGACAATCCCATGTCGAACCCCTTGCTGAAGGGATCGACTTTTATCTTATGAAAACCACAGGCTTCCATCACTCCATTACCTACTGCGCGTGACATACACCTGACACTCCATTGCCAAACAGCTGCCCATGGGTTGCTCCCGTTGGGCGGTGAACCTATAAAACAGCAGGAAGCGAGGGCACAGCCAGAAGACGCGGAGTCGATAGTTGTAGGACAACGCCAGGAAACACGGAGAAACAAGCGAGCGGCGTCAGGACGACACCGCTCAGGCGCAAGCCTTACTTGTCTTCGAGCAGGGAGCGCAGCATCCACGCGGTTTTTTCGTGAACCTGCATGCGCTGGGTCAGCAGGTCAGCGGTGGGCTCATCGCTGACCTTGTCGAGTAACGGGAAGATACCGCGCGCGGTACGCGTGACCGCTTCCTGACCCGCCACCAGTTGCTGGATCATTTCTTCGGCACTGGGCACGCCCTCTTCTTCCTTGATGGACGACAGGCGGGCGTAGATCGAATAGGCACCCGGCGCCGGGAAGCCCAGGGCACGGATACGCTCGGCAATGGAATCGACCGCCAGCGCCAGCTCGTTGTACTGCTCCTCGAACATCAAGTGGAGTGTACGAAACATCGGGCCGGTGACGTTCCAGTGGAAATTGTGGGTCTTCAGGTACAGCACATAAGTATCGGAAAGCAGACGCGAAAGCCCGTCGACGATGGATTTGCGATCTTCTTCACTGATACCGATATCGATTGCCATGTTTATCCCCTTCAATTGAGCAACATTCATTGACCAGGTGCCGCCCCACTCTAGCAAGAGCGCCGGCGATACGCAGCCCGACACAGCCAGGCGACGTGCGGCAAATCGTCCGCACCTGTCTAGGACAAGCGTTTGCCCTGGAAATGCCCGGGGCCTCGCAACGCCCGTAAAGGCTTGATTTGAGTAGGCACGGCCTTTGCTGTTAAATAGGCAGCGTGTCGCCGTCGTTAATGTCCACGGCAAGCGGCATAGGCTGATACCCGCGTACGTGTCCAACGCCTCCCATTGTTCAGAAGCGAACCGTGCCAGTCAGCTCTTCCTTGTGATCCGTCTTAACGTGAGTTAATCAAAATGTTGAAAATCGTCCACCTGCTAACGGGCGTTGCAGCGTTGCTGCTGTCCTTTATCCCGAGCCTGCAGCCTGAAAGCCTGCCCTACCTGCAACAACATGATGCTTTGTACCTGGCCTTGTTCGGCCTTCTCAACCTGACGCTCGCCCCGGTAATCCCTTACTGGAACAAAGGCACCCGTCATCAACTGCAAAACCTGGTCAGCGCGCTGCTGGTACTGACCGTCGTTGTACAAACGCTCACCCTCCTGGCACCCATGCCTGAAGTCGGCGGTCACCCGGCCATCCTGCTCAGCCTGGTGATCGCTGTGGTCGCCATCGTTCTTCACCTGGCCATCAGCTTCTACCGTTCGTCCCCGGCGGCCGCGTCGCAAACCTACGACATGACCAATCGGGATACCGGTACCGTCAAGTGGTTCAACACGTCCAAAGGCTTCGGCTTTATTTCCCGTGATTCGGGCGACGATATCTTCGTCCACTTCCGGGCCATTCGCGGCGAAGGCCATCGCGTCCTGGTGGAAGGCCAGCGCGTGGAGTTCTCCGTGATGAATCGCGACAAAGGCCTGCAAGCCGAAGACGTGATCGCGGCACTGCCACGTCGCTGATACCCGCCTTCGCAGCAAAAAAAAACCGCGATCCAGCGCTGACTGGATCGCGGTTTTTTATTGCACGCCGATTAATAGTGCGGCGGCGGCGCTTCTTCTTCGGAGGTTTCGAACTGGCCGCCCATTTCTTCCTGGCGCTTGAGCAGCGCGGTCATCTGCAATTGCAGACGTTCAACCGCGCGTTGCTGGGCAACCAGGATGTCATTGAGGGTCTCGATGGTGTCGTCCTGAAAAGCCAGGCGGCTTTCCAGGTCGGTAACGCGTGCTTGCAGGTCCATGATTCAGCCCTGGGTAAATTTGAAATCGGCGGGCAGCAGCTCGCGCAGGCGTGCACGGATGCCCGCCACTTGCTCGTCAGTATACGGCCGCGCCGGATGCTTGCCCCATACCGGTGCCGGCCAGGCGGCGTCATCACGCTTGCGTACGATCACATGCACATGCAATTGGCTGACAACGTTACCCAGCGCACCAATATTCATCTTGTCGGCGCCCAGGCCTTCGTTCAGCAATTGCGCCAGGGTCGTCGTCTCTTGCCACAGTGTTTGTTGATCTGCGACACCCAGCTGAAACACTTCGCTGATACCGTTGATACGCGGCACCAGAATGAACCAGGGGTAGTTCGAGTCATTGGACAGCAGCAGGCGGCACAGCGGGAAGTCCCCGAGGACCAGTGTGTCTTGTTGCAAGCGTTGATCTAGGGCGAACACCGCGGGCACTCCATTCGGCAGGTCAGGTTCAGGGGCCCAGCATACCGTTGAATGCCCAAGGCATCACGGCGATTGCACACACACCTGCGCAATCGGAGAAAAAATCTGCACCCTTTCGATGCAGATCGTTATTTGAGCTACGCTAACTCGGGCCTCACCGGGATGCACCAAAATGACCCACTTGTGCTTCAAAGAGAACCGCCGACTACCCACTCAACGGGGTGGACCGGTAACGTTTTTCACCGGAACAGGTTTTTCGCACGTGCGAACAGAGGTAACACATGGACGTCAAGCCCAAACCAAACGGCGTAAAAAGCCAGTGTTTATGCGGCTTTTACAGGACCATCACATTTTTCACGAAAAAATGACATTTGATTAGCGGTTTGGGCGCGCTTGTTGCATTCACCCCGCTATCGTCGGCAACGACACCCAGCGGGAAGCAGGTGTTACGCGATAAGAACAGCAGCGTTTCAATGCACATCAAGGAAGAATTCAAACTTCGAAAGCCGTTTGAAACAGTATTGAAGTTGTCAGCCCGTCTACACTCGGGCTGTGAATTTGCGACACGGAGCTAGCAGTTTACGACAGCCTCGTAAAGAAGCTGAAAGGAAAGATGGGTAAGTATCGTCAATAGAGCCGGCGTGATATAACTTTGCGCCGACACAAAAAAGAAAGAGCCGCCCAGATAAAAATACAGGTGGGACGGCAGTACTCTTCCGAAAACCAAAGGAGCAAATCACGATGCGCGTGATGAAGTGGAGCATGATCGCCCTGGCTGTTTCAGCAGGCACCTCGCAGTTCGCAATGGCGTCCGCCCAGGACGATTCCAAGGGCTTTGTTGAAGACAGCACTTTCAGCATCAATACTCGCGCTCTGTACTTCAGCCGCGATTTCCGTAATGAACCGGCAGCCGGTTACAGCACAGTCAACGGCAAGCGTAAAAGCCGTGCAGAAGAAACCGGCCTGGGCTTCAATGCCCTGTATGAATCGGGCTTCACCCAAGGCACCGTGGGTGTCGGTGTTGACGTGATCGGCCTGCTGGGCGTGAAACTCGACAGCGGCAAGGGTCGTGCAGGCACTGGTCTGTTCCCAACCGGTTCCGACGGTCGTTCCCAGGACGACTACTCCAAAGGCGGCGGCGCGGTTAAATTCCGTATCTCCAATACCGTCCTGAAAATCGGTGACCAGTACACCACAGCCCCTGTGTTCGCTTCCGACGACAGCCGTCTGCTGCCGGAACTGCCACAAGGTATCTCGATTACCAGCAACGAGATCAAGGGCCTGAAACTGGAAGGCGGTCACTTCACTTCCAGCGTCGCGCAGAACCAGACCTACCGTGACAGCCTGGGCCTGACCAAGACCGACTTTGTCGGCGGTGTCTACTCGTTCACTCCAGAAGTCACCGGTAGCCTTTACTACGCGAAAACCGAAGACTACTTCCGTAAGTACTACAGCAACCTGAACTGGACCCACGCGCTGAGCGACGACCAGTCCTTTGCTCTGGACTTCAACATCTACGACACCAAGAGCGAAGGTGCAGGCCTGCAGCGTGCCGAGAAAGATGGCACCACCAAGCTCGACAACCGCGCGTTCAGCTTGCAGGGTGCGTACACCATTGGTGCTCACACCTTCACCCTGGCTGCTCAGAAAGTCACTGGCGACGGCGACTACGGCTACGGCGTAGACGGCGGCGGCTCGATCTTCCTGGCCAACTCCATTGCCCGTTCCGACTTCAACGCCGAAGGCGAGAAGTCCTACCAGGCACGTTACGACATCAACATGGCAACCTTCGGCATTCCTGGCCTGAGCTTCATGACTCGTTACGTGACCGGTAGCGGCGCCAACACTGGCACTACCTCGAACGGTAAAGAGTGGGAACGCGACATCGAAGCCAAGTACGTCGTGCAGAGCGGCCCAGCCAAAAACCTTAGCCTGCGCCTGCGTCAAGCGACCTATCGCTCCGGTGATGGCGTGTACTACGGTTCGCCTTCGATCGACGAGCTGCGTCTGATCGCGAACTACCCGCTGAACATCCTGTAATTGCCTGTTCAATTACAACGATGACTTAAGCCTCGGCCTTAAACAAAAAGCCGCTCCCCTGTTTGCAAGGGAGCGGCTTTTTTATTGCAGTTTTAAGTCAGCTCATAATAACTAGCAAGCTAAGTAACTAACTAGATTCAGCTGACACGTTTAACCTGACCTTTCGGCCAAGTTAAACATGACGCCTCCCATTACTTCGATGCGGGTTCCTGCATTACGCGAATAACCCGCTGCGGAAATGGAATATCAATACCCGCTGCCTTTAAACGATCACGAGCCAGCTCATTAAGCATGAACATTACATCCCAATAATCCGGGGTGTTGGTCCAGCAGCGCAGGGAAACCGTGATCGAGCTGTCGCCCAAGGTCGAAACCACCGCCACCGCAGCAGGATCGGCCAATACGCGTGGATCCTTGGCCAACTCCAGCAATACCTCACGGGCTTTTTGCAGGTCCGCCTCATAATCCACGCCTACGTCAAACACCACCTTGCGGGTCGGCTGACGGTTGGTGTTGGTGATGATGCCGTTGGAGAGGCTGCCGTTAGGAATGATCACCGTCTTGTTGTCACCGGTGCGCAGCACGGTGTGGAAGATCTGGATGCTGTCGACGGTACCCGAGGTGCCCTGCGCTTCGATCCAGTCACCAATGCGGAACGGGCGGAACAACAGAATCAGCACGCCACCGGCGAAATTCGCCAGGCTGCCTTGCAAGGCCAGGCCGATAGCCAGGGTCGCCGCGCCAATCGCGGCAACGAACGAGGTGGTCGCCACACCGATCATCGAGGCCACGTTGACCACCAGCATGACTTTGAGCGCGATATTCGCAAGGCTGGTGATGAAGTGTTGCAGCGCCAGGTCCGCGCTGCGCAAGGCCAGCAGGCGACCCACGCGGTGGGTCAATAGGTTGATCAGCCACCAGCCGATGGCCAGGGTGACCAGCGCCAGCAACACGCGGCTGCCGTATTCCATGATCATCGGGATCCACGACTGTGAGGTCTTGATCAAGTGATCCATTTCAGCGTTTAAATCCATGTAGCTTCTCCTGTGTGGCGGATGTGCGGCTTTATTGACTGCCTAAAAACGCAAATGAGCCCCGTAGGGCTCAAGTGTAGGCACGGATTCTGCGGCGTGGGACGTCAAAAACGCCCGCAGGTTCCGCAAAGTGCCATCAGTCGCGAAAGTTATTGAACTGCAGCGGCATGTCGAAGGTCTTGGCGCGCAGGGCCGCAATGGCCTCTTGCAGGTCGTCACGCTTCTTGCCGGTCACGCGCACCTGCTCACCCTGGATGGCGGCCTGGACCTTGAGCTTGGCATCCTTGATATGCGCGACGATTTTCTTCGCCAGCTCCTTGTCGATGCCTTCCTTGAGCACGGCTTCCTGCTTCATCAGCTTGCCGGAGGCATAGGCGTCCTTGATTTCAAGGCACTGCGCGTCGATCTTGCGCTTGACCAGCGACAGCTTGAGGATCTCGATCATCGCTTCCAGCTGGAAATCGGCTTCAGCGGTCAGGTTGACGGTCAGCTCTTTTTCCTTGAACTCGAAGCTGCCCTTGCCCTTGAGGTCATAGCGACGGTCCAGTTCCTTGACGGCGTTCTCGACGGCGTTGGTGACTTCGTGTTTGTCCAGTTCAGATACCACGTCGAACGAAGGCATGTGATTTCTCCAATATAAGGGGCGGGCTCAGTAGAGATGGAGCGCGCCCGAGCTAAAATGCCGGGGCATTATAGCGGTTCTTTCGTCCCGTTCACCGCTGATGAACCTACGGAGCACACACTGATGTCGACCACCTGGCATATTCTCGGCGCCGGCAGCCTGGGCACACTCTGGGCCACGCGCCTGGCCCGCGCCGGGCTGCCTGTGCGGTTGATCCTGCGCGATCAGGCGCGCCTGGCCAGCTATCAGTCGAGCGCGGGGCTGACCCTCGTGGAGCAGGGCATCGCCCACACCTACCCGGTGGTTGGCGAAACGCCCGACAGCCCGGAACCGATCCGTCGCCTGCTGGTGGCGTGCAAAGCCTACGACGCGCAAAGCGCTGTCGCACAACTGCAGCATCGCCTGGTGCCCGACGCGGAACTGATCCTGTTGCAAAACGGCCTCGGCAGCCAGGACGCGGTGGCCGCGCAATTGCCCCAGGCACGCTGCATCTTTGCCTCCAGCACCGAGGGCGCATTCCGCGATGGCGACTGGCGCGTGGTGTTCGCCGGCCATGGCTACACCTGGCTGGGGGACGCGGGCCACCCCACCCCACCGCTGTGGCTGGACGACCTGCACGCCGCCGGCATCCCCCACGCGTGGAGCACCGACATCCTGACGCGACTGTGGCGCAAGCTGGCCCTCAATTGCGCAATCAACCCACTGACCGTGCTTTACCAGTGCCGCAACGGCGAGTTGCAAGCCCACCACTGCGAAGTAGCCACCCTGTGCGCCGAACTCGGCGAACTATTGGAATGCTGCGGCCAACCCGCCGCCGCGCAGGATCTGCAGCACGAAGTGGAACGGGTGATCCACGCCACCGCCGCCAATTATTCCTCCATGTACCAGGACGTGGCCAACGCCCGCCGCACCGAAATCAGCTACTTGCTGGGCTATGCTTGCCAGGCGGCCGCGCGTCACCAACTGAAGCTGGCGCATTTGCAACAATTGCAGGTGCGCTTGATCGACCTGTTGGCCGCACGCGGATTGCCCCGCGACTGAGGCACGCGCTACCCTGCCAACCTGTCTATCACCTGGGAAAACCCTGATGCCGCTGCGCCAGCGTCTTGAAAACTTACCGGTAGGGCAGAAACTGCTGGCCGCCCTGCTGGTACTGCTGACCACCGTATTGCTGGTGGCCAACCTGACCTTTATCAGCGCCGCCTACTGGATCTCCCAGGAAAGCATGGCCCCCCAGGCTTTGCAGGCCATCGGACGACTGGTGTCCAACCCGGCCCTTGCCGCCGAAGCCCTCGAATCCCCCGCCAAGGCCGACGCGCTGCTCAACGAGCTGACCAGCTATTCACCGCTGCGCGCCGCCGCCCTGTATGACGGTGAAGGCAACCGCCTGGCGCAGATGCAACACGGTGATCGCCTGCACCTGCCGGACCACTACCGGCATATCGAAGCCTGGCGCGTGACCGAGTTTCGCAGCAACCAGGTGATCACCCTGCCCCGCATCGGCGAGCCGTCCGGGCATTTGCTGCTGGTGGCCAGCAGTGAACTGCCGGTGGCGTTCTATACCGGCACGCTGACGGCCAGCCTCGGTATCCTGATTTTCAGTGTGCTGCTGTGGCTGTTGATCGCGCGGCAGATCAAGCGCCTGATTACTCGGCCGATCCACGAACTGGAAGAACTGTCGCGCCAGGTGACCCGTGAAGAAAACTACGCCCTGCGCGCCGGCCGTGGCAACCGCGATGAAATCGGCAGCCTGGCCGAAGCGTTCAACACCATGCTGTCGCGCATCGAAGCCCGCGAGCAACAGCTCAAACGCGCGCGGGACGACTCCCAGGCCGCCTATGACCAGGCCCAGGGGCTGGCCGAAGAGACCCGCCATACCAACCGCAAATTGGAGCTGGAGGTGCAGGTTCGCAGCAAGATCGAGAAAAAACTCACCGGTTTTCAGAACTATCTGAACAGTATCATCGACTCGATGCCCTCGGCGCTGATCGCACTGGATGAGCAGCTCTATGTCACCCAGTGGAACCAGGAAGCCAGCGCGCTTTCCGGTACGCGCCTGGACGAGGCCCTGAACCAGCCGATCTATCTCGCCTTCGAACCAATCAAACCGTTCCTGCCGCAGATCAAGGCCACGATCGAACAACACACGGTAGAACGCATCGAACGTGTCACCTGGATCAAGGATGAAGAGCCCAAGCATTACGCCCTGACCTTCTATCCACTGATGGGCGGTGCCGGGCGTGGCGTGGTGATCCGCATCGACGACATCACCCAGCGCCTGTCCCTGGAAGAAATGATGGTGCAGTCGGAAAAAATGCTTTCCGTCGGCGGGCTGGCCGCGGCATGGCCCATGAGATCAACAACCCGCTCGGGGCAATCCTGCATAACGTACAGAACATCCGCCGCCGCTTGTCCGCCGACTTGCCCAAGAACCTAGAATACGCCGAACAGGCAGGCATCGAGCTGGCGACGGTCAATCGCTACCTGGAGGGGCGTGAAGTGCCGCAACTGCTCGATGGCATCCAGCAAGCCGGGGCACGCGCCGCCAAAATCGTCACCCACATGCTCAGTTTCAGCCGTCGCAGCAACCGGCAGATGGCACCTTGCGACCTGCCGGCCCTGATCGACCAGGCGGTGGAAATTGCCGGTAACGACTTCGACCTGACCATCGGCTTCGACTTCAAGGGCCAGGCCATCATCCGTCAATTCGACCCGCAGCTCGGCCCGGTGCCCGGTACCGCCAACGAGCTGGAACAAGTGCTGCTCAACCTGTTGAAAAACGCCGCTCAAGCCATTCACCTGCGCGAAGACGACAGCGAACCGGGGCGCATCATCCTGCGCACCCGCCTCAATCCGCCATGGGCCGAGATCCAGGTGGAAGACAACGGCATCGGTATGAGCGAGAACGTGCGCAAACGCACCTTCGAACCGTTCTTTACCACCAAGGAAATCGGCCAGGGCACCGGGCTGGGCTTGTCGGTGTCGTATTTCATCATTACCAACAACCACAAAGGCCAGATGGAAGTGCATTCCACACTTGGTCAAGGCACCTGCTTCACCCTGCGCCTTCCCTTGGCCGGCAGCCAATTGCCGCCTTATGAACCGACCCAACTGGAGCACTGACCATGGGCTTTCGCCTGTCGAAAATTTACACACGCACCGGCGACGGGGGCGAAACCGGGCTGGGTGACGGCCGCCGTGTGCCCAAGGACACCCGCGGGTGGAAGCTATCGGCGAGGTCGATACGCTGAACAGCCAACTGGGGTTGTTGCTGGCCGGTCTTGAAGAGCAGAGCGGCAAGCACCCTGAACTCAAGGACGTGATCGAGGTACTTACGCCTTGCCAGCATCGTTTGTTCGATCTGGGCGGTGAGTTGGCGATGCCGGTGTACAAGGCGTTGAGCGCGGCGGAAGTGGATCGGCTGGAAGCGGCGATTGATCGCTGGAATGAAGAGGTCGGGCCGCTGGAGAACTTCATCCTGCCCGGAGGCTCGGCGTTGATTGCCCAGGCCCATGTCTGCCGCAGTCTGGCGCGCAGCGCGGAACGGCGCTGTCAGCACCTCAACGCGGTTGAGCCGTTGGAGGGAGTGGGGTTGGCGTATATCAATCGGTTGTCGGACTTGCTGTTTGTGGCGGCGCGGGTGATTGCCAGGCGCCAGGGTGTGGCTGAGGTTTTGTGGCAGGCGGCGGCCAAGCCACACTGAGACTTTTCAGGTGAATGACAGGCCTCATCGGGAGCAAGCCCCTTCCACATTTTGTCCACATTCCAAAAGTGGAACTCGGTCGAATGTGTGGGGGCTTGCTCCCGATAGGGCCCGTCAGAACAGCATCAAACCTGCGGCCAGAACGCCCGGATACCTGCCACTCCTTGCGCCCCGGCTGCCCAAGCCTGTTCCCGCTCACCCGGCCCCACCCCACCCAGCAGAAACACCGGCTTGCTGAACCCACGGATCAACTGTGCCGCCTGCTCCCAACCCAATGGCTGGGCATCAGGGTGCGTCTGGGTCGGCTGCACCGGCGACAGCGTGACAAAATCCACGTCCATCAATTGCGCCAGTGCCAGCTCTTCAGCGTTGTGGCACGACGCAGCCAGCCAGCGGTCCTTCGGCAGCGGCCGGCCTTTGCTCGCGTACTTACGCAGTTGGGCCGAGGTCATGTGCCAGCCGGCCGCAGGAAAATCTCCCAGCCATTCAAACGGGCCCTTGAGCATCAATTGTGCCTTGCCGGCGCACAGGCCCACCGCATCCACCGCCAGGTCGCGGTACTTGGGGTCGTAGCCGTTGGGTGCGCGCAGTTGGACCAGCTTGATGCCCCCGGCAATAGCCCTCTGAATGCCGCGCAACAGCGTCGGCGTTTCCAGTTCGCCCGGTGTGATCAGGTAATCGGCGGGCAGGCGCGCGGCAGCCACGATCGGCGCGTTGGCGGCCGGGAACGCGTAGTTGATCAGGTCCCGCGGCGCCACCCATTCCAGGGGTTGCCCCTCGGCACCGTGCGGCTCGCCGGTAAAGGCCGAGACTTCCCAGACATCCAGCAACACTTGTTTGTCCGGGTAGTCATGGTGCACCTTGATCAACGGCCGCGCCGTGGTGACCTGGATGCCCAACTCTTCTTGCAGTTCGCGGGACAGGGCCACAGCGACCGACTCATCGGCCTCCACCTTGCCGCCGGGAAATTCCCAGAGGCCGCCCTGATGCTGGGTATCGGCGCGGCGCGCCAGCAGAATCCTGCCATCGACACCGCGGATCACCGCCGCTGCTACATGCACTCGTTTCACCGCGCTCATCCTCCAGGCTTCAGGTACGGTATTCCGCGTTGATCTTCACGTACTCGTGGGACAGGTCGGTGGTCCAGATGGTTTCGCTGCACTCACCGCGACCCAGCTCGATACGGATGGTGATCTCCTCCTGCTGCATCACCGCCGAGCCCTGGGCTTCGGTGTAGCTCTCGGCGCGGGCGCCACGGCTGGCGATGCACACGTCACCGAGGAACACGTCGATCTTGCTCACGTCCAGATCCGGCACTCCGGCACGGCCAACCGCGGCGAGGATGCGGCCCCAGTTCGGGTCGGAGGCGAACAGTGCCGTCTTGATCAGCGGCGAATGGGCCACGGTGTAGCCGACATCCAGGCATTCCTGGTGATTGCCGCCACCGTTGACTTCGACCGTGACGAACTTGGTCGCGCCTTCACCGTCACGCACGATGGCCTGGGCCACCTCCATGCACACCTCGAACACCGCCTGCTTCAACGCGGCGAACAGAGGGCCGCTGGCCTCGGTGATTTGCGGCAGGTTGGCCTGGCCGGTGGCGATCAGCATGCAGCAGTCGTTGGTCGAGGTATCGCCATCGATGGTGATGCGGTTGAACGACTTGTTGGCGCCGTCCAGGATCAGGCTGTGCAACACCTCGCGGGAGACTTTGGCGTCGGTGGCAATGTAGCCGAGCATGGTGGCCATGTTCGGGCGGATCATGCCCGCGCCCTTGCTGATGCCGGTCACGGTCACGGTCACGCCATCGTGCACGAACTGACGGCTCGCGCCTTTTGGCAGGGTGTCGGTGGTCATGATGCCAGTGGCCGCCGCCGCCCAGTTATCCACAGACAGATCGTCGAGCGCTGCTTGCAGGGCGCCTTCGATTTTCTCGACCGGCAATGGCTCGCCGATCACGCCAGTGGAGTACGGCAGCACTTGGCTGGCGTCCACGCCAGTCAGTTGAGCCAGCTTCGCACAGGTGCGCGCGGCGGCAACAAGACCTGGCTCACCGGTGCCTGCGTTGGCATTGCCGGTGTTGGTCAGCAGGTAACGAATGGAGCCGGCAACGCGCTGTTTGGCCAGGATCACCGGCGCGGCACAGAACGCGTTGAGGGTGAACACACCGGCGACGGTCGAGCCTTCGGCACAGCGCATCACCACTACATCCTTGCGCCCCGCACGTTTGATGCCGGCCGAAGCGATACCGAGTTCAAAACCGGCAACCGGGTGCAGCGTGGGCAAAGGACCAAGACCAACAGCCATGAATGCGCTCCTCAAAAAATAGGTGATATCTGTGCCGTCGCTATCGACGGGGGAATTAATGGCAAAACGCCGCGACGGCAAAGGCCGGTCGCGGCGCGGGGTGTTGCAGCGTCAGGCGAAAATCTTATTCGATCTGGCCGTGGCAGTGTTTGAATTTCTTGCCCGAACCGCAGTAGCACAGCTCGTTGCGGCCCAGTTTCTGCTCGTTGCGCACCGGCGATTGAGCCAGGGCCACATCGACCTCCTCGCCCAATACTTCAGGCGCGTCCAGGCCCGGTGCTTCGTCGTGCTGGAACTGCATGCGCGCCGCCAGTGCCTCGGCTTCCTGACGCAGGCGCGCCTCTTCCTCGATCGGGTCTTCGCGACGCACCTGAACGTGGGACAGCACGCGAATCGAGTCGCGCTTGATCGAATCCAGCAGCTCGGAGAACAGCGTGAAGGACTCGCGCTTGTACTCCTGTTTCGGGTTCTTCTGGGCATAACCGCGCAGGTGGATACCGTGACGCAGGTGGTCCATGGTCGACAGGTGATCTTTCCACAGGTCGTCCAGCACGCGCAGTACGATTTGCTTCTCGAAGGTGCGCAGTGCTTCGGCACTCGCCTGCTCTTCTTTCTCGTTGTACGCGGCCAGCAGCTCGGCCATCAGTTTTTCGCGCAGGGTTTCTTCGTACAGGTGGTCGTCTTCGTCGAGCCATTGCTGGACCGGCAGGTCGACACCGAAGTCGCTCTTCAACGCAGCTTCCAGGCCGGCAACATCCCACTGCTCAGGCAGGGACTGTGGCGGGATGTGTGCGCTGACGGTGGCGTTGAGCACGTCCTGACGGAAATCGGCGATGGTCTCGCCAATGTTGTCGGCGGCCAGCAACGTGTTACGCATGTGATAGATCACTTTACGCTGTTCGTTGTTGACGTCATCGAACTCGAGCAGTTGCTTACGAATGTCGAAGTTGCGCCCTTCAACCTTGCGTTGGGCTTTCTCGATGGCGTTGGTCACCATGCGGTGCTCGATCGCTTCGCCGGACTGCATGCCCAGGGCCTTCATGAAGTTCTTCACGCGGTCCGAGGCGAAGATGCGCATCAGGCTGTCTTCCAGGGACAGATAGAAGCGGCTGGAACCGGCGTCACCCTGGCGACCGGCACGACCACGCAACTGGTTGTCGATACGGCGCGATTCGTGACGCTCGGATGCAATCACCTGCAGGCCACCGGATTCCAGCACGGCCTGGTGGCGCTTCTGCCAGTCGGCCTTGATCTGGGCGATCTGCTCAGGGGTCGGGTTGTCCAGGGAGGCCACTTCCACTTCCCAGTTGCCGCCCAACAGGATGTCGGTACCACGACCGGCCATGTTGGTGGCGATGGTCAGTGCGCCTGGGCGACCGGCCTGGGCAATGATCTCGGCTTCCTTTTCGTGGAACTTGGCGTTGAGGACCTTGTGCTCGATGCCTTCCTTGTTGAGCAGGTTGGACACATGCTCGGAAGTCTCGATGGTCGCGGTACCCACCAGGATCGGGCGCCCCTTGGACAGGCCGTCCTTGATGTCATTGACGATCGCCGCGTATTTCTCTTCGGCGGTCAGGAACACCAGGTCGTTGAAGTCTTTACGCGCCAGCGGCTTGTTCGGCGGGATGACCACCACCGACAGACCGTAGATCTGATGGAACTCGAACGCTTCGGTGTCGGCCGTACCGGTCATGCCGGACAACTTGTTGTACAGGCGGAAGTAGTTCTGGAAGGTGGTGGACGCCAACGTCTGGCTTTCGGCCTGGATGTTGAGCATTTCCTTGGCTTCGATCGCCTGGTGCAGGCCTTCGGACAGACGGCGACCCGGCATGGTACGGCCGGTGTGTTCGTCGACCAGTACCACCTGGCCATCCTGCACGATGTATTCGACGTTGCGATGGAACAGCTTGTGGGCGCGCAGGCCGGCGTACACGTGGGTCAGCAGGCCCAGGTTGTGCGCCGAGTACAGGCTTTCGCCTTCAGCCAGCAGGCCGATCTGGGTCAGCATGTCTTCGACATACTGGTGGCCGGCTTCGTTGAGTTCGACCTGACGGGTCTTCTCATCGATGGTGAAGTGACCTTCTTTGGTCACCACGCCTTCCACTTCCTCGATGTGCTGCTCAAGACGCGGGATCAACTTGTTGATCTCGGTGTACAGGCGCGAGCTGTCTTCGGCCTGGCCGGAGATGATCAGCGGGGTACGGGCTTCGTCGATCAGGATGGAGTCGACTTCGTCGATCACGGCAAAGTTGAGTTCACGCTGGAATTTTTCTTCCATGCTGAACGCCATGTTGTCGCGCAGGTAGTCGAACCCGAATTCGTTGTTGGTACCGTAGGTGATGTCGGCAGCATAGGCGGCGCGTTTTTCTTCCGGCGGCTGGAACGGCGTCACGACGCCGACGGTCAGGCCGAGGAACTCATACAGCGGGCGCATCCAGTTGGCGTCCCGGCGAGCCAGGTAGTCGTTCACCGTCACCACGTGCACGCCCTTGCCGGACAGTGCGTTGAGGTAAACACCCAGGGTCGCTACCAGGGTCTTGCCTTCACCGGTACGCATTTCGGCAATCATGCCTTCATGCAGGGTCATGCCGCCGATCAACTGGACGTCGAAGTGGCGCATGCCCATGATGCGCTTGCCGGCTTCGCGGGCGACCGCAAAGGCTTCGGGAAGCAGCTTGTCGAGGGTTTCACCTTTGGCTATGCGGGCCTTGAACTCTTGGGTCTTGGCGCGCAATTGCTCGTCCGACAGGGCAACCATCTGCTCTTCGAAGGCATTGACCAGCTGCACCGTCTTGAGCATGCGTTTGACTTCGCGCTCATTCTTGCTTCCAAAAAGTTTCTTTAACAAAGGCGCAAACATATCGGCAGGTTCTTCCACACATAGGGATGGAGGGCGCACCGTGAGTGGCCCGAGCAGCCCTCACGGCCGCATGCGAACGCGCATTCTACCCGGAATCGTGGGTGAGGAAAGTGGCGTTGTTCCTAGATGCTGGCATGGCGCCGTGAGAGGGCCTGTTTAAAATAAGGGCTTTTGCGCGAACTTCAACCCATGGAGCGCAGAAGTTACCTATTGATTTGGCAGGCAAAGCCTCATTGACGCTTTGCCTGGGGGCATCCAGGCGCTTTCTGCTAAGATGGCCGCTCTGTTACTTAAGGTGTCCAATAATGGCATTTCGCCCTCTTACAGCCCGCGCTCCTGGCGCGTTGCTTCGCGAAGCCAAGCCGTTGAAAGCCATCTTTGGCCATGCGCAGCGCTTGGGCCATTTGCAACGACTGCTCGAAAGCCAACTGCAACCGGCCGCGCGCGAACATTGCCATGTAGCGTCGTGGCGCGAAGGCAACCTGCTGCTGATTGTCACCGATGGCCACTGGGCGACCCGCCTGCGCTACCAGCAAAAACGCCTGCAGCGGCAATTGATGGCATTTGATGAGTTCGCTAACCTCACACGCATCCAGTTCAAGGTACAGCCCCCCACCGTCCAGCAAGGCGCGGTCGGGCATACCATCGACTTATCGGTGAGTGCGGGCGAAACCATTCAGGCCACCGCCAATGGCATCAAAGATCCGGGCCTGCGCGCAGCGCTTGAGCGGCTGGCCGCCCACGCCAAGCCCAAGACCTGAGCCCCTACTTGCGCTTGCCGCCGCCCAGCAAAGACCCCAACAAGCCACGCACCAATTGCCGCCCCATCTGATTGGCGGCCTGCTGCATCGCCGACTTGAGCGCCTTGCCTGCCGCGCTGCCCAGAAACGCGCCTGCCTTATCGGTAAAGCTGGGTTCCTCGGCAGCCGGTGTGGCGTCTTCGGCGGGGCCTAAATCCTTGCGGGCCATCAGCACCTCATAGGCCGACTCGCGGTCAATCGGTTTGTCATAGCGCCCCTGCAAGGGCGAACGCGCGATCAGTGCAACGCGTTCTGCCTCGGTAAGCGGTCCGATCCGCGATTGCGGTGGCGCAACCAGTACCCGCTGGACGACTTGCGGCGTACCTTTTTCCTGCAAGGTTCCGACCAGCGCTTCCCCGGTGCCCAACTCGGTGAGCACCGACAAGGCATCAAACGCCGGGTTTGGCCGAAAACCATCTGCCACCGCGCGCAGGGATTTCTGCTCTTTGGTGGTGAATGCGCGCAGGCCATGCTGGATGCGCAAGCCGAGTTGCGCGAGCACCGTGTCCGGCAGGTCGCCAGGCGATTGAGTGACGAAATACACGCCAACCCCCTTGGAACGAATCAACCGCACCACTTGCTCCAGGCGCTCCTGCAAAGCCTTGGGGGTGTCGGCGAACAACAGATGCGCCTCATCGAAAAACAGTGCCAACAGCGGTTTTTCCGCATCGCCGCGCTCGGGCAATTGCTCGAACAATTCCGCCAACAGCCACAGCAGGAAGGTCGCGTACACCTTCGGCGCCTCGTGCACCAGGCGGCTGGCGTCCAGCAGGTGGATGCGTCCGCGCCCGTCGCTGGCCGGTTGCAGGAGATCTTCAAGCTGCAGGGCCGGTTCGCCGAACAACGCCTCCGCGCCCTGTTGTTCGAGCACCGCCAGGCGCCGCAACAGGGCCTGGCTGGAGCCGGTGGTCATCAGCGCGGCGTCGTCACCCAACAACTCCGGGTGATAGCGCAGATGATTGAGCAGCGCCTTGAGATCCTTGAGGTCCAGCAGCAGCAAGCCTTCGCGATCCGCCACCTTGAATGCGGCGTAGAGGGCCGACTGCTGGCTGTCCGTCAGCTCCAGCAAACTGCCGAGCAACAACGGGCCCATTTCACTGATGGTGGTGCGCAACGGATGACCGGACTGCCCATGTATGTCCCACAGCGTGACCGGATACGCCTGGGCCATGTAATTCAGGAAAGGCATGCTGGCGATACGCTCTGCCACCTTACCCTGAGGGAAGGCAGCGGCCCCCAGGCCACAAAGGTCCCCTTTGATATCAGCGGCGAATACCGCCACGCCCGCATCACTAAAGGCTTCGGCCAGGCGCTGCAGCGTGACGGTCTTGCCCGTACCCGTGGCGCCGGCAATCAGCCCGTGACGGTTGGCCAGGCGCATGGCCTGGGCGATGGGCTGGCCGTCAAGGTCGGCGCCAATAAGGAGTTGCGTGGAGTCAGGCATTTCGTCACCCATGGTTAATCTTTAGTGTCGCCAGGTCGATAAAACAGATGTGAGACCCATAAAAGTCTAAAAACGCTCGGATACTTCCTACAGGGAGCAACGGAAATATCAAACTTTTTTTGACGCGAATCTTCGGCATGTTCCACAAGGACGCGCCTTGGATATTGATATCAAGACCTTAGCGGACCCTACAAGCCATGAATAAAAACCTACGTTTCAGCCATAAAATCCTGCTTGCAGCCTCCCTTATCGTGATCGTGGCTTTTTCGCTGTTTACCCTCTACAACGACTACCTGCAACGCAATGCCATTCGTGACGACCTCAATAGTTATCTGCATGAGATGAGCGATGTCACCGCCAACAGTATCCAAACCTGGCTGAGTGGGCGTATCGCGCTGGTGGAAAACGCAGCACAGAACATCGCAATCAACCCTGAACCCACTGTCGTTGCCAGCCTGCTGGATCAGAAAACCCTGACATCTTCATTCATGGCGACCTACGTGGGCGACAGCAAAGGTGCCTTCACCATCCGTCCCGACACCAAGATGCCGGACGGTTTCGACCCCCGCGTTCGTCCCTGGTACAAAGGCGCCCAGGCCAGCAATGGCTCAACGCTGACCGAACCCTACATCGACGCCGCCACCGGCAAACTGATCATCTCCATCGCAACGCCAAGCACCCGGGGCAGCGAGGCCGTGGGCGTGGTCGGTGGCGACCTCAGCCTGCAAACCTTGGTGGATAACATCGGCGCGCTGAAGTTTGGCGGCATGGGCTACGCGTTCCTGGTGAGTGCCGACGGCAAAGTGCTGGTCCACCCGGACAAGAACCTGGTGATGAAGACCCTCGTCGATGTGTATCCGAAGAACACTCCGAAAATCAGCAGCGACTTCAGCGAAGTCCAGGCCAACGGCAAGGACAACATCGTCACATTCACACAGATCAAAGGCCTGCCCTCGGTGAACTGGTACCTGGGGGTATCGGTGGACAAGGACGAAGCCTACGCAATGCTCAGCAAATTCCGCACATCAGCGGTGATCGCCACCGTGATCGCGGTCGTGATCATCATCGCGTTGCTGGGCATGCTGATCCGCGTCCTGCTGCAACCGCTGCACCTGATGACCCGCGCCATGCAGGACATCGCCGATGGCGAGGGTGACCTGACGCGCCGCCTGGCCATCCAGAATCATGACGAGTTCGGCACCTTGGGTGACGCGTTCAACAGCTTCGTGGAACGTATTCATACCTCCATCCGCGAGGTGTCCTCGGCCACGGAGCAGGTCAACGAAGTGGCACTGCGCGTCGTCAGCGCGTCCAATTCCTCGATGGTCAACTCCGATGAGCAAGCCAACCGCACCAACAGCGTCGCGGCCGCGATCAATGAACTGGGCGCCGCCGCGCAGGAAATTGCGCGCAATGCGGCACAGGCCTCCAATCAGGCCAGCGATGCCCGCCAACTGGCCGAAGACGGGCAACAGGTGGTAGAGCGCAATATCAAGGCGATGACCCAGCTGTCCGCGATGATCAGCGCCTCCAGCAGCAATATCGAAGCACTTAACAGCAAGACGGTGAACATCGGCCAGATTCTTGAGGTGATTACCAGCATCTCCCAGCAAACCAACCTGCTGGCGCTGAATGCCGCCATCGAGGCTGCGCGGGCGGGCGAGGCCGGACGTGGTTTCGCCGTGGTCGCCGATGAAGTACGCAACCTGGCCCATCGCACCCAGGAATCGGCGCAACAGGTGCAAACCATGATAGAGGAGCTGCAAGTCGGTGCCCGCGACTCGGTGAGCACCATGGGTGAGAGCCAGCGCCACAGCCACGACAGCGTGGAAATCGCCAACCTGGCCGGGGAGCGCCTGAACAGCGTGACCCAGCGCATTGGCGAGATCGACGGCATGAACCAATCGGTCGCGACCGCCACCGAAGAGCAAACCTCAGTGGTGGAGTCGATCAATATGGACATCACCGAGATCAACACCCTGAACCAGGAAGGCGTGGAAAACCTGCAGTCGACCCTGCGCGCCTGCGCCGACCTTGAGCGCCAAGCCTCGCGCTTGAAGCAACTGGTGGGCAGTTTCCGGATCTGATCCACCGCAGGCGCCGGGCCGGCGCCTGCATTGACACCCTGCGATGAACGCCAACCGAACATCTATTCTTACCGAAGGTCCACGTAAGGAGAGCAATGGATCGGAGGGATGTTCATCGTGCATATCGCTGACATAACCATGTTCTACGCCCCGGCCAGCGGCGGCGTGCGCACCTACCTGGATGCCAAGCACAGGCGCCTGGCGCTCAAATCCGGTATCCGCCACAGCCTGTTGATCCCAGGCGCACAGCTTGGCGAACACGATGGGATATTCACCGTGCCCTCGCCTCCCCTCCCCTTCGGCAAGGGCTATCGTTTCCCACTGCGGCTGGCGCCATGGCGAAACGTCCTGCGTGATTTACAGCCCGATCTTATAGAAGTGGGCGATCCGTACCTGACTGCCTGGGCCGCATTGGATGCTCGGCGCCAACGGGATGTGCCGGTCATCGGGTTTTATCACTCCGACCTGCCCCTGCTGGTGAGCAACCGGATGGGGCCCTGGTTTGCGCCGAATGTCGAGGCGTACGTCGGCAAACTCTATGGGAATTTCGACCGCGTACTGGCCCCTAGCCAGGTCATGGCCGACAAACTCGTGGGCCTTGGCGTGAGAAATGTCTTCGTGCAGCCGCTGGGCGTGGATCTGCACACCTTCACGCCGGAGGCGCGCGACCCTGGGCTGCGCGCAGAATTGGGCATCAACGAGGACACCCGTCTGCTGATTTTTGCCGGGCGCGGTTCAAAAGAGAAAAACCTGCCGGTGCTGCTCAACTGCATGAAACGCCTGGGTGACCGCTATCACTTGCTGCTGGTGGGCTCTGGCATGCCGAGCAGCGTGCCGGACAACGTCAGCGTGATCGATAGCTTCCGCCCCGCCCCGCACGTCGCCCGGTTGATGGCCAGTGCCGATGCGCTGCTGCACGCCGGCGACCAGGAAACCTTTGGCCTGGTCATTCTGGAGGCCATGGCCTGTGGCATACCGGTGATCGCCGTGGCCGCCGGTGCATTCAATGAAATTGTCGACGAGCGCTACGGCCTGTTGTGTGCACCCAACAACCCACAGGCGATGGCCAACGCGGTGCGCGAATTGTTCAGCACCGACAGCCGCCGCTTGGGCGCGCAGGCCAGGGATCATGTAGAACGGCGGTATGCGTGGGATACGGTGGTCGACAGCCTGCTTGGGCACTACCACGCGGTCACAGGCAGCCACACCCCCATGCTCGCCCATGGCTGAGCGCTCGGTGCTGTTGGTGCTGCACGATGTGGCGCCGCACAACTGGGCCGACTATCGCCCGTTTGTCGAGGCTGTCGATGCGCTGGGCCCTGTACCGATCACCTGGCTGGTGGTGCCCGACTTCCACCATCACGACGCCCTGACCGCTCACGGCGATTTGCGTCGGCTGCTGGATAACCGGGTTGCCAGAGGCGACGAACTGGCCTTGCATGGCTACTACCATCGCGACGACCAGCCCGCCCCGCGCACGGCCAGGGACTGGTTCATGCGCCGGATCTACACCCATGAGGGCGAGTTCTATCAACTGTCACAGGCCCAGGCACTGCAGCGTCTGCGCGCGGGGATCGAGGTATTTCACCGCAACGACTGGCCGTTGCAGGGGTTTGTCGCGCCCGCCTGGCTAATGAGCCAAGGCACCCGTGAGGCATTGCGCCAATTGCCGTTTTGCTACACCAGCGACCCGCAGCACCTGTATCGGCTGCCCGACTTCAGCCGCATCGACGCCCCCGGCCTGGTCTGGAGCGCCCGCAGTGCCTGGCGCAGAGGCATGTCCAAAGTGCTCAGCGACTACCGGGAAGCACGTTGGCGGGCCGCTCCGGTGATTCGCCTGGGACTGCACCCGGTCGATATGCGCCACGAATTTTCCCGACGCTATTGGTTCGACACCTTGAAGCGGTTGCTGAAGGCTGGACGAATCCCGCAGACCAAAGCCGCCTGGCTGGCGGCGCAACCTTGAGCCAAGGGGTCACGGCATGAAGAGGGTCAATCCTTGGCCGGCACTTGGGTATCTACACATCTCGGGTAGTAGGTTGAACCTGTGGCGAGGGGGCTTGCCCCCGATGGCAGCCTGACAGCCGACCAGGATGTTGGATCTGACCGGGTACATATCCGTTGCTGCGGTAACGGCCACTTAGGGTTACGCCCTTACGGCGTGTCACTTTGCAAAAGCGGCAAAGTAACCAAAGCGCTCTTGCCCC
>NZ_JAFHKI010000034.1 GCF_016937615.1 Pseudomonas lactucae
CGAAAATCACGCAAGACGCCTTCAACGTCCGGCGCCTTGGCATTCATGGGAGACAGGACGAACTTGCCTATGACCGGAATCAAGAGGCGGCCCCACTGAACAGGGCATTTATGGATGGGTGCATCGGCGGTCCCTCGCACTGAATGATCAGGCGAGAGACTTTGGAGAGGTTCGTCGGGTAAAGAAGTCGGCGCTATTCGCCAGGACGGCTAGGAGGTTTCGCCAAAACTTTAGGTAAACGGAAGGTCGATCGTAGGAGTCGGATTACAGGTTAAGCAGTCCTACAGTTTCAACTGGCCAATCGCCTTGCTCAACTCCCCAGCCAGGGTGGCCAGCTCCTTGCTGGTGGTCGCCGAATCCACGGTTTGCTGCACCGTATTTTCGGTCACATCGCGGATGCTCACCACTGCGCGGTTCATCTCTTCGGCCACGTGGCTTTGCTGTTCGGCGGCGACGGCGATCTGGGTATTGCTCTCGCGCATCTGTGCCACTGCGCCGGTTATTTCGGCGAGTGCGACACCGGCTTCCTGGGCCTGCTGCACGCAGTCGTCGGCCTTGAACGAGCTTTCCTGCATGAAGTCCACGGCGTCGCGAGTGCCGGCTTGCAGCGCCGAGACCATGCGGGTGATTTCGTCGGTGGAGCTTTGCACTCGCTTGGCGAGGTTGCGCACTTCGTCGGCGACCACGGCAAAGCCACGGCCCATTTCCCCGGCGCGGGCGCCTCGATGGCGGCGTTGAGGGCGAGCAGGTTGGTCTGTTCGGCAATGCTGTGGATTACACTGACCACACCGTTGATTTTCTGGCTGTCTTCGGCCAGTTTTTGGATCATTTCGGCGGTCTGTTGCACGCCGCTGGACAGACCCGCAATGGAGTGTTGCACGCGGGTCACCACGGTCTGGCCGCTGCCGGCGAGGGTATCGGCGGCCTGGGATAAATCACGGGTGGCGCCGGCGTGCTGGGCGATGTGGTGGACGGTGGTGGTCATCTCGTTGATAGCGGTGGCAGCCTGGTCGGTTTCGCTTTGCTGGCCGAGCATGCCGTGTTGCACCTCGTTCATGCTGCTGGCCAGGCGCGCGGCGCCCTCGTCCAGTTGCCGCGCGGTGCGTGCCACCGTGTTGACCACACGTTGGTAGCCGGCCTGCATGGCATTGAACGCGCTCGCCATCTGGCCGACTTCATCCTTGCACGCCAAGGGCACGCGGGCTGACAGGTCGCCGGTTTTCTCCACGTGCAGCATTACGTCCTTGAGGGTGTTGAGCTGGCTGAGCAGGAAGCGAATCAGTAACTGCGAAGCGCCAAGCATGGCAAGCATCAGGATAAGCACTGCCACCGCGTAGTTGGCGAAGCGCTCACCGAACACCTGGCTCATGCTGGGGGCGAAAGCCAGCACGGCGATGTATTGCCCGTCCGGGCGGGCGATTACATCGGCACCCATCAGCGGGTTTTCGCCGAACAGCGGCATATGGTTGAGTTCGATCCAGCCTGTGGCTGTGCCCAAGGCTGACAGATCTTGATCACCTAGCTGTGGGACTTGGCCGCGCGCAAACGTCAGCCACTGTTCACCTTTGGGCAGCGGCTTGTCGACCGGCCATGCATTCAGCAGCCGCCCCTGGGCCTGCGCGGAGACCTGGGATGCGGTGCTGCGCGCCTGCTGCTCGAGCTGCACGGCGTAGAGCACCAGCAGCAGGGTGGTGATGAAGGCGACCGCATTCACGGCCCAGAATTTGTACTTCAGCGAGATATTGCTAAGCCAGGCACCCATGGAAGGTTTTCTCTGATAGCGGAAACAGCATTGGCAAGGTGCCATTATTGTGCCGCTACTGAGAAAACCGGTTTTGACATGGGTCAATGCGCCGCATCAATCCAGGGCAGGCAGCCCAAAAAATGCGCGGGAGCAGGCGGTGCTGTGTTGGGCCAGGTCTTCTTGGCTTTCATTGCGGTGCAGTGCGACTTCGCGTAGTACTTCGGGCAAATACGCGGGTTCGTTGCGACCGTTTTTCGGTTTGGGACGCAGGGTACGCGGCAGCAGGTAGGGCGCGTCGCTTTCAAGCATCAGACGACCTCGGGGAATTTCTCTGACAAGCGGGTGCAGGTGCGTCCCACGGCGTTCATCGCAGATCCAACCGGTGATGCCGATGTGCAGGTCGAGGTCGAGGTAGCCGAACAGCGCCTGCTGTTCACCGGTAAAGCAATGCACCACCGCCGCAGTGAGGTGGTCGCGGTAGTCTTTGAGGATCTCCAACAGGCGCTGATGGGCGTCGCGTTCGTGCAGGAACACTGGCAGTTTCAGTTCGGCGGCCAATGCCAGGTGCTGTTCCAGGACTTTTTCCTGCTGCGGGCGTGGGGAAAAGTCACGGTTGAAATCCAGCCCGCACTCGCCCACCGCCCGTACGCGGTTGTTGCTGAGCAAATTGCGCAAACGTAGGGCGCTGTCGCCGTTCCAGTCGCTGGCGGAGTGGGGGTGGATGCCGGCGGTGCTGAACAGTCGGTGGCCGCTTTCATCGAGCTTTACGCACAGCTCCAGTGCCTGTTCGCTGCCGTCGACGCTGGTACCGGTGAGCACCAATTGTTGCACGCCGGCTGCGTAGGCGCGGTCGAGAACGGCCTGGTGCTTGTCGTCGAAACTGGGGTTGGTCAGGTTGACGCCGATATCAATGAGTTGCATGGTGCTATCTCCGCCTGCGGCCGGAAAGCATATCAGAGCTGTAGATTTATAAGAAAATCGAAGAACTACAACGAGTTATAGCTGTCTTTGAACGTCGCGACCGACATTGTGGCTGGCCCAACGCCTTGCCCCTGGTCACGGTTGCCCGCAAAGCCTGCGCATAAAGCGCTCTGTTTCTGACCCCCAACGCCGCGTTTTTTGCGAGGGCGTTGGCCAGTTTTCTTTCCGGAGAGCGGATGATCCGACCCTCGGCGTTGCTTATGTTGTGCCTGACATTACTGCTGCCCATGGCAGCGGTCGCGCGTCTGGACGGGCCGCTGGAAGTGACCAAGCCTGGCAAGGTCCGCGACCTGGCAGAGATCCGCGCCAGTCGCACCCTGCGGGTATTGGTCAACCAGAGCCGTAACAGTTCCGGTGAAGTGCAAGGCCAGGCCATCGGTGTTGAGTACCATCGCCTGCGCGCTTTCGAGCAATACCTTAATGCCCGCGCCCGAGATGGTCAGGAAATCAACCTCAAGATCATTCCCAAGGCCAAGGATCAGTTGCTGGGTGCCCTGGCCCGTGGCGAAGGTGATGTGGTCGCGCCCGGCGAATTACTGGATGTGAACGCTGCTCACAGGATCGCTACCAGTGACCCGATTGCCAGCGATGTGCCGCTGTGGCTGGTCGGCGTGAAAGGCGAACGTCGGTTCACCAAGCTGGAGCAACTGTCAGGGCGCACGCTGGCGCTGACCACCGGCAGCGCCGCCGCGGATGCGGTCAGCCAGGTCAATCAGAAGTTGGCGCTGCACAAACAGCCGCCGATCAAGGTGGAATGGGTCGATCCGACGCTAGCGGTCGAAGATGTGCTGGAGATGGTCCAGGCCGGAATTTTTCATCTGACCATTGTAGAAAAGCCCATTGCCGAACGCTGGTCGAAGGTTCTGCCCAAGTTGCGCTTCGACAAACAGGTGGTGATCAATGAGCCGGGCGACGAGTACTGGTTTGTGCGCCAGGATGCCTCAATGCTGCGCGCCAGTATTGATCGATTTCTCAAGACTTATCACACGCCGGCCGACCAGGACGTGGCGTTCCAGCGCATCTACCGCCGACTCTACCAAGTGCGTAATCCTCTGGCGCGTGCCGACCGCCAGCGTCTGGAAAAACTGCGTCCGGTATTACAGAAACACGCCCGTGAGCAGGGCATGGATTGGCTTAACCTGGCGGCATTGGCCTTCAAGGAATCGGCGCTCGATCCAGGCGCGCGCAACAGCGGCGGCCCTACCGGCCTGATGCAGATCACGCCCTCGGCGGCGCAACGGGTGGGCGTCAACAATATCGAGAATCTCGACAGTAACGTTCAGGCGGGGGCGCGTTATCTGGCAATGATCCGTCGCAAGTTTTTCGCCAGCCCCAAACTCAATGAACGCGAGCGCATGGCGTTTGTGCTGGCAGCCTACAACATGGGGCCCGAGCGGGTGCAGGGCATGCGCACCGAGGCCAAGCGCCGAGGGCTCAACCCCAACCAGTGGTTCTTCCAGGTTGAACGCATTGCCATGGAGCAGGTAGGGATGGGCGGCGTCAGCTATGTTAATAGCGTCAACAAGTACTATTTGGCGTTCGATCGGGAGCGGGAGTCATTGGAGCCGCCGACACCTAAGGTGGCTTTGCGTAAATAATCGATTATATCGATATTAATTAGGCATTTTTTCGGCTTTTATCATTGTTTAAACTGATTAATATAGCGGCCAACCAACCCCTACCTTGAAAGGATTTGCACCATGAGCCCATTGATCAAAAGCATTCTGTCCACCCGTGCCGGCTACGGCTTGACCATTCTGCGCATCGTGGTCGGGGTCATTTTTGCTGCCCACGGCTCACAAAAACTCTTCGGCTGGTTTGGCGGCTACGGCCTGGCGGGTACCGCTCAGTGGATGGAGAGCATCGGCCTGGCGCCGGGCACCCTGATGGCGCTGTTGTCGGGCGGCACGGAGTTCTTCGCCGGTTTGGCGCTGATTATCGGTTTGCTGGTACGTCCTGCGGCATTGGGTTTGACCATCTTGTCGGTCGTGGCGATCTTGTCGGTGCATATCCACAACGGTCTGTTCATGGCCAACAACGGTTATGAGTTCGCTTTGGCCCTGCTCGGCGGCTCGCTGGCGGTGCTGCTCGAAGGTGCGGGCAAACTGTCCGCCGACCGTGCCATTGCCCATTGAGGACACTGTAGTGACCGAAAAGGCCCACACCTTGGTGTGGGCCTTTTCGTTGCTTGGGATTCTTGACACCGCCCCACCGGCTTCTCTACGATGCCGCTCATGCGCCGATTTAAACAGCTAATTGCGGGGCGCCACCGGGACTCATTGCAGCCCGACAGAAGCCGGTCCAGACCCGCTTTGAAATTCCGCTAAAGCGCTGGTTCGGTGTTGCCTCTCACCTGCCCGCAGACTTTTGAGGCAGAGACACGACACGATGAATGCACCACGCCCTCTCATACGCCTGGCCCCGATCACCGCGGACCTCACTCAACGCAATCCAAAAATCCTCCTGGGCGGCAAGCACCAGCCGACGCTATTGCGTTACCTGGACGGTTGGCCACGGCGTACCGGGCGACCTTCGGCGTTCCTGATCCAGTTTGTCGAAGACGGCGACTCTCTTGCCCGCTTTGCCAGCAATAGCTTTGACCTCGCGGTTATCCAGGCGCCCAGCGCCAGCGATGCGGCAGCGGTGATCCGCCAACTGACGCGCATTGCACGTCAGGGCTTGATCGCTCGTCGTTAAATTGCCTTTGGTGGGGCTGTCAGTGAAACAGGGTGCTCGCCCGTGAGTAACGACGGCGCTGGCGCAGGTACATGCCCCAGGCGATCAGGCATAACATCAGCGGCATTGTGAAGATCAGCAGCAGTTTTATCGCCAGTTCCAGGCGATGCACCTGGGCGTACGCTTCAACTTTCAAGGCATGCAGCTCGATGGGCAGGCGCAGGCGTTCCTTGTTGAGCGCTTGCAGCTGTGAGCTGGTATCTATCGTCTGGCTCACTACGCCGAGCGTCGACGGGCTCAGCAATTGCCATTCCTGCTCGGTTTGTTGCAGTCTCCGCTCCAGTTCGGCTGCTCCGTCATGATAGGCCCGCGCGGCGTTGTCGCGCATCTCGCTGAGTCTGTTCGGCAACTTCTGCGTCGGTGTGCGGGGCCGGATGCTGGCGAGCGCATCGGGGGCGCTCAGGTTGTCCAGAGTGTTGAGGATAAACAGCGTGTTGCCGTCGTTAGCTGAACCGGCGACTTCATCGGTCAGCATGTCGGTGTCCGCGACCACCACCACCTGAATCTGCGCAGCTTTTTGCAACCCTCCCCGCTGACCCTCGATGCCGTCGGGAAAGATCGAATAAGCCGACCCCTCGATACGGGCCGCGATGACATGGGGTTGCGCTTGGGAGGACGATGCATCGATCAGTGAGCTGAACTCGGTTGCCGAAGCAAAGCGGCCCGTGTCCAGCAATACTGATTGCCTGGAGCTTTGCAGGAGCGGTGTGAGGTGGGTACGACTGTTCTTGAGGGGCAGTAGGGCGCCGCTGCTCGACAGCGTTACCCTGTTCAGCCTCCAGCTGCTGATGTCGTGGGGGTTCATCGCGTCCCGGGGCAGGTTCAATCGGGCGGGATGGAATATCCCGGGCTTTCCCGGATCCGGCGTCACCGAGGACGCGTAGAGGGGGTCGACAAGCAACTTGTCTTCCTGCAACTGCACGCCCCAGGCCGCCAGCAGTTCGTCCAACCTGGCATTGGCTGGCGTGGTGTTTGAGTCTTGCTCGCTGACGGGGTCGATAAACATCATCAACCTTCCGCCCCTCAATACAAATTGTTCAATCCCATACAACGTTTGCTCAGGCAGTGCACGCGGTTGCACGACGATCAGCGTCTGGACGTGTTCGGGCACACGTCCGGTGGCAGCGCCCAGATTGACCAGCGTGAAGTGACGTTGCAGCGCTTTCAGCAGCCCGCTGGCGGACTCGTCCATCGCCAACCCTGACAGCAGCCCCACAACCGCGGGCTTGGGGTGCTGCAGTTTATGGATCAGGTGGCTGATTTCATATTCGAGCAGCGGTTCCCGGTCGAGGCTGAAGGCTTCAATGCGTTGTGCGCCGAGACCTGCGCGGGTACCGATCAAACCCAGGAAACCCGCCTGGTTGTCGAGGCCATAGAGCTGGGCCTTGTAGGCATCTTCCGAAAAAGGGGCGGGGTCGATAAGGTGCAGGTTGAGCATGCCCTTCGCTGCCTTTTCGTACTCGCCAAGCAGGTCTTCGATGTGCTTGCCGTAGCGTTTCAGGGCCTGGCTTCTGTTGGGGGCGTCGTTCGCGTTGAAATAGTACAGATCCACGGGATGCTCCAATGACGCAAGTAACTGGCGTGCCGGAGACGAGGGGGTATGGGTTTGCTGTTGGGAGACATCCCAGCGGATATCGGGAAGTTTGCCTAGCCAAACCAGGTTGAATGCCAGGAACAGTAACAACAGGACAGCGAGTGTCATGCCGGTGCGCAGAGTGGAACGCATGGAGGGCTTTCCTTCTCAGCGGTTTTTGTGATTAAGAGTGACTGTTGTTGCGGTGAGAAAGGTAAGGATAATGCTGATGAAGTAAGCAGTGTCGTGAAGCGTTAGTTTGCCGCTGTCGAACATGCTGAAGCGTGAATGTGGGTTAAGCGTGGCCAAACTATCAACAATCCAGATCGGTGCCTGATGCTCAAGAGCGTCTACCACCGAAGATAAACCGGAGGCAATCAATAACAAGCTTAATGTCAATATGAACACCACCGTACGCTGGCGCGTAAAGGTGCACACAAAACACCCGACAGACAAATAGCTTCCCGACAGGAGCCAACTTGCCAGCAATTGCGAGGCTATGACGCTGTTATCCGCAGTGCCGACGAAGTTGGCAAAAATGACCAGCGGAAACGTTAATATCAGAGCCCAACCCGCCACCACCCAAGCGGCGAGAAACTTGCCGATTGCAAGTTCAGCCCCCGTGATGGGAAGTGTTTTCATCAGGTCACGAAAACCGGCATGGGATTCGTCCGACCAAAGTTGCGTCGCCAGGGCCGGCATCAGCAGCAGATAGAGCCAGGGGTGTAACTGGAAGAACAGGCGCAAATCGTGGATGTCCTGCTCCAGCCATCGGCTGGCGTACAGCCCCAAGGCCACGGTCAGGGCTAGAAATATGGCGACACTCACGTAGGTGGCAGGTGACCCGGCATAGCAAGCGAGTTGGCGCTTGAAGATGGTGGACAGCAGTCTCAAGGGAGAACCTCCTGGCTCAAGTGCCGAACCACATCGTTCACGCGACCGGGCTCCAGGCTCAATGTGTTGATTTTCCAACCTCGGTTGGCGATGAGGGAATGAACGTGTGAGTAGATAGCGTGCCCCGGCATGGCAAGTACGGTCACCGTGCCAGGGGTGTGTCGATGTTCTTCGATGCCGGCGACACCCGGCAGTACGGCAAGGGCCAGCAGGTCGAGCGGCGCATCGGCGGTGAGCGTGACTGCCTGGAAATGGCGGGAGTCACGCTGTAGGTCGGGCAGTGAGGCATCGGCGACCAGGCGTCCGCCTGCAATAACCAGCGCCCGTGTGCAGAGTTCGGACAACTCATCGCTGTTACGGGAGGCGATGATCACCAACATGTCTTGGGTCAGGGACTGAATGAGTTGCCTGAACGGGTGCTTTTGATCCGGCGCGAGCCCTTCGGTCGGCTCGTTCAGTAACAACAAGGCGGGCTTATGCACAATGGCCTGCGCAATCGCGACTCTGCGCTTCAGACCGGTGCAGAGGGCGTCGAGGGGAGCGTTGAGAACCGGTAGCAGCTCCAGGCGGGTGGCGGCGTGCTCCACACGATTGCGTTTTTCTGCACCGTTGAGCCCGCGAAGGGCGGCGATGTAATAAAGGAACTCTCTTACATACATCGTTGGATGAACGAGTGTGCCGTCAAGTTGGTAACCGACCAGACGTTTGGCTTTAAGCGTCTGGGTTTGAGTGTTGAGGCCCTGAATATTGATATGTCCACTGGAGGGTGCTGTCGAGGCCGATATCAAATCCAGCAAGGTGGTCTTGGCTTTACCGTCCTCTCCAAAGAGTCCTAGGCATTCCTGTTGTTTGGCGCTGAATGAAAAACCACTGATTATATTTTTCTTGTCCAAGTGTTTTGTCAGGTTGCTTATTTCGATCATTTTTTTACCGAATAAGTTTGGCAGGACAGAGAGGGCTGAGGTTGAAAAGGGTACGGTTAATGATCATGTTTGGGAACGACGATCACTACTTATAAGACAAGTCCTACGTGCGTTCCCGGTGAGTCACTGAAACAATTGGTGTGTGTTTTGAATGCCTGAATACTGAATGTTTAATTGATGTCTATATAAACCTCCTTCCTTTTAATAAGGTCATGATTGACATGATGCTGCTACGTACCCTTGTTCTTGAACGCAACGGTCAGGATGCGCCGGTCAACGGCGCTCTGCTCTGCGGGTTTGCCGTAGGCCAGATCGCCTCCAATTTTCTGGTTTATAGCCTGGACGAGGAGGTTGAGCCGGGGAGCTCCAGGGTATATATCGCGGCCTTGCGCAAAAAGCTCGAACGCTATTTTCTGAGCGGGATTGAATCCAAGGAAGACCTGCAGATCGCCATGCACGTGTTCAAGCAAATCCTGATGCTGGCCAGCACGCCGGGCGCCAAGGCGGGCGGTGTCACCGAAACCCAGGTGCCTTACTATTTTGTCGATCTCAAAGGCTGCAAGTTGCCGCCTGCCAGGCCCGAAGATCATCACTCGGTCAACATCAAGAAGGCGCTGGTGATGAAAGTGATCACGTTGGGAATATCAGCCCCTACGCTACCTGCGATCGAAAGCGCTTCGTTGATCGTGCCGTCCATTCGGTTTTCATCGCAAATGATCTCGCCACCCAGAAGTGCGAGCCCCGCTGAACCTGCCCGGCAACCTGAGCACGAACAATCGATTGAAGAAAGCCGACAGGCTACTGTTGAAACACCGGTGGCCCAGGTGTCGGTCGCGCTGCTGATTTGCAGGAGCCTGGCCTGCCATCGAAGCCTCAACTACCGGCGCCGACCGAGCACGACGCCTTGCCCGAAGTGGACAGTACGCTGACCAACCTGGCGCGCGTCGCCCAGGAACTGACGCAACAAAAACATGCCGCACTTGAACGTGAGGCCACGCTGGAGCAGTGGCAGGTTCGGCTACTGCGCGAGCAGAACCAGATGGACGACAAGGCGCGAACCTTGGAGCAGCGCTGTGCGCAGTTGCATGATCAGGCGCAGGCGTTCAACCAGAAGGCCGATGCGTTGAACCTGATGAAGTCGCAATTGGCGCAGTTGCGCCAGAATCTGCAAGGAATGCTGCACGCGTTGGACCAGGTACTGGAGGGTTGAAGCTGAACGGGTCTGGCTACTTTCCCGGGTTCATTTATCATCACTGCCAGCCCGTCGGCGCCAGGGCTCGGAACCTGGCGTCTCGTCATCACATCGCCTGGGGATGCAAGCGTTTGAGTACCAAGCTGATAACCAAAGAAGGTCATGAGGCGCTGAAAAAAGAGCTGGATTACCTGTGGCGCGAAAAGCGTCCAGACACCACGCGCAAAGTAACGTGGGCGGCTTCGCTTGGGGATCGCAGCGAAAACGCCGACTACCAGTACAACAAGAAGCTGCTGCGCGAAATCGACCGTCGCGTGCGCTACCTGCGCAAGCGTCTGGAAGACATGCGCGTTGTGGAGTACATGCCCGAACAGGAAGGCAAGGTGTTCTTCGGTGCCTGGGTGGATATCGAAAACGAGAAGGGCGAAACCAAGCGTTTTCGCATCGTTGGCTACGACGAAATTTATGATCGAATGGACTACATCTCCATCGATTCACCGATGGCCCGTGCGCTGTTACGCAAGGAGGTCGACGATGAAGCCATCGTGCAAACTCCCAATGGCGAAGTGTGTTGGTGGATCACCGGTATCGAGTACGTAAAGTAACACGCCGTGGCTCGCACGCTGTGAGGCATGCGTGCTGTCGGTCGATCAGCCTTCGCGCAAAACGGTCAATGGGCTGGCGTTCAGTGCGCGACGCGTACCGAATACCCCGGCGCCCCCGATCAACACCGCGCCTATGACCGGCAGCAGTAACAACCACGGGTGCGGTTGCCAGGTCAGGTCGAAGGCATAGCGGTACAGCACCCACGTCACCAGCTCGGTGCCCAGCGCCGCCAACAGCCCGCTGACCGCACCCAGCAAGCCGAATTCGATGCGTCGGGCCTTGACCAGCAACCTGCGTTCAGCACCCAGTGCACGCAGCAGCGCACCCTGGCGGATACGTTCATCCAGGGTGGCCTGAAGGCCGGAGAACAGCACCGCCATCCCTGCCGCGAGCACAAACAAGAGCACGTACTCCACTGCCAGGGTCACTTGGGCGAGGATGCTGCGCAACTGCTCCAACAGGGCTTCGACCTGCAGGATGGTCACGGCCGGGAACGCCCGTGACAAGTCGACGATCTGCGAGTCATGGCCGGGTGCCAGGTAGAAGCTGGTCAGGTAAGTGGCTGGCAGATCCTTCAAGGTGCCCGGCTGGAAAATCATGAAGAAGTTGGGCTGGAAGTTATCCCAATTGATGGTGCGAAGGCTGGTCACCCGCGCTTCGCGATTTTCCCCGGCGATAGTGAATACCAGGTGATCGTTGAGCTTGAGTTTGAGGCTTTCGGCAACCTTGGCCTCTACAGAGACGCCGGGGATGCCATCGCCGGGTTGCTGCGACCACCACGAACCTGCGGTGAGCGCATTGCCCGGTGGCAGGTCGGCGGCCCACGTCAGGCTCAAGTCGCGCTGTACCGCACGGTCACCGCTGGAGTCCTTGCTGACAATCTCCTGTACCGGCGCGCCGTTGATGCTGATTAGTCGCCCCGGCACCACCGGGTACAGCGGCGCCGATTGCGCCTGTACTTCCAGCAGGCGCGCCCCAAAGGCGTCCCTGTCGGCCGGCAGGATGTTCAGCGCGAAATAGTTGGGGGCGTCCTTGGGCAGCTGGTTTTGCCAGGTGTCCAGTAATTCGCCACGCAGCAGGGCGATCAAGCCCATGGACAACAGGATCAAGCCGAACGCCAGGGATTGGCCGGCCGCCGCCAGTGGATGGCGCAGCAACTGGCCCAGGCCCAGGCGCCAGGGCAGTGAGGCCCGGGCGAGCAAGCGTCGCAGACTCTGCAGCAACAGCAGCAGCAAGCCACCCAGGACCAGTGCCGCCACGACGCCACCGCCCAACAGGGCAAAGGTCAGCACCAGGTCAAGGCTCAGGCGCCACATGATCAGGCCTAGGGCGAACAGGGCTGCGCCGTAGACCATCCAGGTGCTGGAAGGAATGGGCAGCAGATCGCGACGCAACACCCGCAACGGCGGTACGCGGCCCAGTGCAGCCAATGGCGGCAGGGCGAAGCCGGCGAGGGCGACCAGCCCGGTGCCGATTCCGGCAACGGCGGGTAACAGCCCGCCGGGCGGCACGTCGGCCGGCAGCAGGTCGTGCAGAAAGTAGAACAGGCCAAACTGCGCCAGCCAGCCGAGCGCTACGCCGGCCAGGCTCGCCAGCAGGCCCAGGACCGTCAGTTGCAGGCTGAACAACAGCATGGCTTCGCGTCGCGACAACCCCAGGCAGCGCAACAGCGCACTGGCATCGAAACGTCGCGTGGCAAAGCGGTTGGCCGACAAGGCCACGGCCACACCGGCCAGTAACACGGCTACCAGGCTCGCCATGTTCAGGTAGCGCTCGGCCTTGCCCAGGGCCCCGCCGATCTGCTGGTTACCGTCTCTTGAGTCTTGCAGGCGTTGATTGGCGGCCAGGCCCGGCTTGATCAGGTCGCGATAGGTCTGCAGCGCGGTACTGCCTTGTGGTCCACGCCACAGCTCGCGATAACTGACGCGGCTGCCGGGTTGGACCACGCCGGTGGCGTCAAGGTCGGCCAGGTTGATCATGACCCGGGGCGTGAGGCTGTAGAAGTTGCCGGCGCGGTCCGGTTCATAGGTGAGCACGCGGGCCAGGCGCAGGGTCTTCATGCCTACATCGATGCTGTCGCCGACTTTGAGGTCCAGCGCTGTCAGCAGGCGCGCTTCCACCCACGCTTCACCGGGTTTCGGTGCGCCGCCCGGGGTTTGCTCGGCGAAGGGCGCGGCGGCGCTTTTGAGTTCGCCGCGCAACGGATATTGCTCGCTGACCGCTTTGACACTGGAGAGCTGGATGCCGTTGTCGGTGGCGATGACGCTGGAGAACTCCACCACGCGGGCATGGTCCAGGCCCAGTTCGGTGCCGGAGCGGATTTGCTCCGGGCGGGCCGGCGAGCTGCCTTCGAGCACCAGATCGGCACCCAGGAATTCGGTGGCGCGCAACAGCATGGCGCCGTTGAGACGCGCACCGAAGTAGCCGATGGCGGTACTGGCGGCCACAGCCACTAACAAGGCAAAGAACAACACGCGCAATTCGCCGGCGCGGGCATCGCGCAGTAATTGGCGCATGGCCAGGCTGAACAGGCGCAACAGCGGCAAACGTGCCATCAAGGCTCCAGGGGCGCGACCATCAGGCCGGCTTCAAGGCGGATCAGGCGCCGGCAACGGTGGGCCAGGCGCTCGTCATGGGTGACCAGCACCAGGGTCGTGCCGTTCTCTTTATTGAGTTCGAACAGCAAGTCACTGATGCGCTCGCCGGTATGGCTGTCGAGGTTGCCGGTGGGTTCGTCGGCAAACAGCACGTCCGGCTCGGCGGCAAAGGCGCGGGCAATCGCCACGCGTTGCTGTTCGCCACCAGAGAGTTGGCGCGGCGAGTGGGTCAGGCGTTGGCCCAGGCCTACGCGTTCCAGCAGGTGTCTGGCGCGCTCGCGGGCATCTTTGCGGCCGTCCAGTTCCAGCGGCAGCATCACATTTTCCAGTGCATTGAGGCTGTCGAGCAGTTGGAACGACTGGAACACGAAGCCTACGTGTTCGGCGCGGATGCGCGCCCGTTGGTCTTCGTCGAGGCTGCTGAGCGCCTGGCCGGCGAGGGTGACTTCGCCGCTGCTGGGCAGGTCGAGGCCGGCCAGCAGGCCCAGGAGGGTGGACTTGCCGGAACCGGAGCTGCCGACGATAGCCAGGCTGTCGCCCTTGTTCAGTTCCAGGCTCAGTTCGTGCAGGATAGTCAGTTCACCTTCCGCGCTGGGAACCACTTTGCTGAGGTTTCGCGCGGTGAGAATGCTTGCGCCCATGGAGAATCCGATGCGAATGTGGTTTTTGAGTGCTGGCCTGGCCTTGTTGTGCGTGGCCCAGAGCGCAGCGGCGGGTACGATCCTGATCGTCGGCGATAGTATCAGTGCCGGTTTCGGCCTGGATACCCGCAAAGGATGGGTTGCATTGCTGGAACAACGCCTCAAGAAGGAAGGTTTCGACGATAAGGTGGTCAACGCCTCCATCAGTGGCGATACCAGTGCCGGAGGCCTCGCGCGGCTGCCGGCGGCGCTTGCGGAGCATAAGCCGGACGTGGTGGTTATCGAGCTTGGGGGCAATGATGGCTTGCGCGGGCAGCCGCCGGCGCAATTGCAACAAAATCTTGCATCGATGATTGATCAGTCCAGGGCCGGCGGCGCCAAGGTGCTGTTGTTGGGGATGCAGTTGCCACCTAATTACGGTCCGCGATACACCAAGGCCTTTGCCGACGTCTTTGGCACATTGGCCAAGGAAAAAAATATCCCGCTGGTACCGTTTTTCCTTGAAGGTATCGGCGGCCATCCGGAGTTGATGCAGGCTGACCAACTGCACCCGGCGGTCGCCGCCCAGGGCAAGTTGCTGGAAAATGTCTGGCCAACGCTCAAACCGCTGTTATGACGCTTTTCTACCGGCAGGCTTTCGGCTAAGGTGGCGCCCCCCTGATCTGGAGCCCCCGATGTCGCGTCCTGCCTGGTCCCTGTTTAATTACCAACTGATCGAACCGGACGAGCAGCTGGATCTGTTCGCCTGCCAGGAAGTGCGGGTACATCTGGTCACGCGTCAATTGGAGCTGGGGGGCTCTATCGATCGCACGCTGTGCGGCACTTTATTGCCGGCGCAACCACGCTGGTCGCTGGTTGATCGATCGATTTTTCAGGACCAGCGCCTGTGCCCCTTATGCCGGGCCATTCTTGAGTCCCAGAAGCGTGGCACGCCGCCGATCTGGCCGGAGTTGCGTTTCGAACTCTAGATGCAGCTGCAAGCTCCTAGCTATAAGCTGTAAGCTAGCGGCTGAAAGCTTGCAGCTCGTGGCTCGCTTTTAACCTACCCGTCGTTCTGCGAAGGATTTTCCGGATGTTGTCGCGCCTTTCCGTCGTCACCTGCTGCCTGTCTCTCGCTGCACTCTGTGCGTCCGGTTCTGCGTCCGCGTTGCAGTTGCCTTTGCCACCACCCGGTGAGGACATCGTCGGCCAGGTCCAGGTGATCAAGGCCAAGTACGAAGACACCTTCGCCGACCTGGGCACGACCTACGATCTGGGCTATTCGGAGATGGTTGCGGCCAACCCCGGTGTCGATGCCTGGTTGCCGGGGGCGGGCACCGAAATCGTCTTGCCGACGCGCTTCATCCTGCCACCGGGACCTCGTGAAGGCATCGTAATCAACCTGGCGGAGTACCGGCTCTATTACTTCCCCAAGGGCCAGAACGTGGTCTACACCTTCCCGCTGGGGATTGGTCGCGAGGGCTGGGGCTCGCCGATTGCCCATACCAGCATCATCGCCAAGACACCGAACCCGACCTGGACGCCACCGGCTTCCATCAAGGCCGAACACGCCGCCAACGGTGACCCGTTACCCAACGTGGTACCGGCCGGCCCGGACAACCCCCTGGGCCCGTTCAAGTTCACCCTGGGTACACCGGGTTACCTGATCCACGGTTCCAACATGAAGTTCGGCATCGGCACGCGCACCAGTCATGGTTGCTTCCGCATGTTCAACAACAACGTGCTGGAGATGGCCGGTATGGTGCCGGTGGGCACCTCGGTGCGCATCATCAATGATGCCTACAAGTTCGGCAGCAGCGGCGGTAAGGTCTATCTCGAAGCCCATACGCCGTTGAACGACGATGGCACGCCGTCGGTGGTCGACAAGCACACGGCAGTGATCAACGCGCTGCTCAAGCGTGAAGACTTGGCCAATAACCTGCGGGTCAATTGGGATCAGGTACGTGATGTGGTAGCGGCGGAAGAGGGGTTGCCCACCGAAATCGGCGTGCCCGGCGCTGCGCCGATCGCCTCCAGCGCGCCGATCGATCTGCAACAATAAGCCCGAGCGAAGCATGTGAGAGGGGATTAGCTCCCTATAGCGGTCGGTCACTATCTGATGTGCTGGCGGTTACCCCGTTATCGGGAGCAAGTCGAATCGCCACAACGTCCCTCGCGCATTCAGGCAAAAAAAAGCCGATCCATAAATGGATCGGCTTGATAACAACCCCGAGGGGTTATTACTTGCGGCTAGCTTTTTCAAGCATGCGCAGAGCGCGCTCGTTAGCTTCGTCAGCAGTCTGTTGTGCTTTTTGAGCAGCAGCCAGAGCTTCATCAGCTTTACGGTAGGCTTCGTCTGCACGGGCCTGGGAGCGAGCTGCTGCGTCTTCAGTTGCAGTCAGACGAGCTTCGGTTTCTTTGGAGACGCTGCTGCAACCGGTAGCCAGAACTGCGGCCAGAGCCAGAGCAGAGAATTTCAGAACGTTGTTCATCGTGTTCCCCTTCAAGGACTTTCTATTAAATGGCTACTTTCTCAGAGTGAGCTAATAGCCGGCGTACATACTACCCATTACTTGTAGTAAGTAAACTGACGTAGCGCAAGAAGCAAAAAAAATTCTCGCGGCGAATCTGTTTTGGCTGACCTTTTGGGGATTTGTATAAAAAGCGTCCAATTTTTTTCGATCGGGCGCAAATGAGACCCAGGCTGAAAGGGCCGGCCCGCATGTGCCAAGCCTTGCAGCTAGATGAAAATTTATATATTCATCTCGACACTTGCGTTGCGTTGCGTGTGGCCTCGCCGGGCATCTTTTACGCATGTAGAGGTGACTTTAAGAGCGCCTGTTCGTCTCAAGGTTCAACAGCCGGCAATGTTCAGGCTTTCGATCCGCGACGGGTCGAGGTCTTTTCTATATCCACCCGTGGCAGAGGATGACGAGTGCGCCTTGAGCAATCGCAGGATTGGTGCCTACTATTCCCTACGTGCAGGTGTGAGCGCTCAAGGTTTTCTCGTTGTCGAAACCGGCACGGGGTGGCGTAGATGTTCCTTCGCCGGAAAAACATCGGTAAGGTAGGGGTCAGAAACCAAGACCCGCAAGGAGTAGTGATGAGCGAGGCGTTGTCCATCCACCATGACCAGGCTGGTCATCAGTTCGAGACCAATGTGGACGGTCATCGTGCCTATCTGACCTATATGGACCTTGGGAAGCAGACCCTGGATATCTATCGGACCTTTGTGCCTAACGCACTGCGGGGCCGTGGCATTGCGGCGGCGTTGACCGAAGCGGCCTTGAAGTTCGCCGAAGAGGCTGGCTACACGGTGATTCCGTCCTGCTCCTATGTCGAGCGCTACATGGAGCGCCACCAGCGCCATGCCGCGAAGCTGTAAGGCATAAAAACAGCAGCATAAAAAACGCCGGGCTCAGCCCGGCGTTTTTGTGTGCGCTGTTACGCTCCGATTCAAGTGCGTTTGCGTTTGGGCAATACGTCCTTGAGCTTGGCGTGCATGCTGCGCAGGGTGTTCTCGGTAGCGGACCAATCGATGCAGGCATCGGTGATCGACACGCCGTACTGCAAGTCGGCCAGATCTTTTGGAATGGCTTGGCAACCCCAGTTCAGGTGGCTTTCGACCATCAGGCCGATGATCGACTGGTTGCCTTCCAGAATCTGGTTGGCGACGTTTTCCATTACCAGCGGTTGCAGGGCCGGGTCCTTGTTGGAGTTGGCGTGGCTGCAATCGACCATGATGTTCGGCTTGATTTTGGCCTTGTTCAGTGCCTGTTCGCACAGGGCCACACTGACCGAGTCATAGTTGGGCTTGCCGTTGCCGCCGCGCAGCACCACGTGACCATAGGCATTGCCTTTGGTGGTGACGATGGAGACGCCGCCTTCCTGGTTGATTCCCAGGAAACGGTGAGGGCTGGAAACCGATTGCAGCGCGTTGATTGCAACCGTCAGGCCGCCGTCGGTGCCGTTCTTGAAGCCCACGGCAGAAGACAGGCCGGACGCCATTTCGCGGTGGGTCTGGGATTCGGTGGTGCGTGCGCCGATGGCCGACCAGCTGATCAGGTCCTGCAGGTACTGCGGGGAGATCGGGTCCAGCGCTTCGGTAGCGGTGGGCAGGCCCATTTCGGCCAGGTCCAGCAGCAGTTTGCGGCCGATGTGCAAGCCGTCCTGGATCTTGAAAGAGTCGTCCAGGTACGGGTCGTTGATCAAACCTTTCCAGCCCACGGTGGTACGCGGCTTCTCGAAATAGACGCGCATCACCAGGTACAAGGTGTCGGCCACTTCAGCCGCCAGCACCTTGAGGCGCTCAGCGTATTCGTGGGCGGCCTTGAGGTCGTGGATCGAGCAGGGGCCGATCACTACAAAAAGGCGGTGGTCGGTGCCGTCGAGAATCTCACGGATGACTTCGCGGCCCTTGGTAACGGTCTGCAAGGCAGCCTCGCTCAAAGGTATTTCGCGCTTGAGCTGATCGGGCGTGATCAGTGTCTCGTTGGATTCGACGTTTAGGTCATTGATCGGTAAATCAGCCATCGTGTTACTCGTCAGGGTCACGGGTGCCGGCCGCCAGCCATCCCCGTGCGGCGGAGCACAGCATGATTTGGATGCAGGGGGGAGGAACCTTAGCGCGTAACACGGGCCCGCGACAATGGGCAAAGCCCGCTTTAATCCCGCGCTGGCTGCACAAACGCCTCATGGGAGAACTCACCGGCATGGCGCGCCACCCACTCGCGGGCCAGGGCTTCGAGTTGCGCAGGGGTGGGGTCGCCCTCTTCGTGCTGGCGGCAGTAGCGCTCTATCCTGCATGCTTGCTCACCCATGCGCGCCCCGAACAGGGCATGCTCATCGGTAAACGAAACCGCGACGCGATAGCCGTCTTCCACCTTGCGACACCACGCCACGTAGCCCGGATAACGCGCGTTGGCACCCAGCGAGGGAATGTGCAGATCAACGGCGGTGCCCTGGCGCCAGGCACGCGGGCAATTGCAGGCGACGCCGCCCAGGCCGATAGTGTGCAGGCGTTGGCGGGGAATGGCGGGGGAAGGACGTTGGATCAACAGCGCGGCGACATCATCAGGGTGAGGTAAAAAACGACCCATGTACACGGACTCCGAGCACCGTCCAGTCGACGGCGGTGGCAGCAGTATAGTGAAGGAACTGGAATTGACCGATCTGGATATTGACCAGCAATTGCTGGGATTGCCAGGGATTTCGCTGGTGGTGTTCGCAAGCGAAGGGTGTTCCAGTTGCCGTTGGGCACGCCAGCAATTGCCGGGTTGGCGCTTGCCGGTGGACCGTGTGTGCTGGGTGGATGCCGGGCACAACGGTGGCGCGGTCGAACGCTACCAAATCTTTCATTTGCCCGCGTTGTTCGTGGTGTGCGAGGGTCAGTTCCTCGGGCAATTACAGACACGTCTTACACTTTCTGACCTGACCAGCGCGGTGAATCAAGCGCTGACCCGCACTCCTGAGGACTTGCCATGACCGCTCCATCGCCACGTATTGGGATTATCGGCACCGGCGCCATTGGTGGTTTCTACGGCGTGATGCTGGCGCGTGCCGGGTTCGACGTGCACTTCCTGTTGCGCAGCGAGTACGCGGCGGTCAGCCAGCATGGTCTGCGTGTCAACAGCAACGTGCATGGCCAGTTGCACTTGCAGCCGGTACAGGCGTATGCGAGCGCTGCCGATATGCCGCCCTGCGACTGGCTGCTGGTGGGCACCAAGTCCACGGGTAACGTGGAGCTGGCGCCGACACTTGCCCAGGTCGCCGCGCCGGATGCCAAGGTGGTGTTACTGCAGAACGGCCTGGACGTTGAAGACAGCCTGCGCGAACACCTGCCGACGTCACTGCATCTGCTGGGCGGGCTGTGCTATATCGGTGTGCACCGCTCCGGCCCCGGTGTTGTCGAGCACCAGGCGCTGGGGCGCGTCAACCTGGGCTACCACAGCGGTTCGGCGGCCAACGACGAACACCTTCAAAAATCCATCGTCGAAGCCGGTGCCGCGTTGTTTCACCAGGCCGGCATCGAGTCCCAGGCCATGGCCAATGTGCATCAGGCGCGCTGGCACAAGCTGGTGTGGAACGTGCCCTTCAATGGCCTCTCTGTCTTGCTGGGCAGCGGCACCACAGCGTTGATGGCGGACGAATCCAGCCGCGAACTGATCCAGGCGCTGATGGCCGAAGTGGTGCAGGGCGCTCACGCCTGCGGCCATGAGATTCCCGCCAGTTACGCTGGGCAGATGTTCACCATGACTGAATCCATGGACGACTACCTGCCGAGCATGTACCACGACCACGTGCACAAACGCCCATTGGAGCTGGCGGCGATCTACGCGCGTCCGCTGGCCGCTGCCAAGGCCGCCGGTTGCGAGTTGCCGCGGATGCGGGCGCTGTACCAGGCCTTGAGCTTTATTGATCGGCACAACCGCTGAGTCGGGGGACACATCATGGCAAAGGGATTGGGCGACAAACTGGTACTGGCGATTTCATCGCGAGCGCTGTTCGACCTGAGCGACAGCCACAAGGTCTATCTGGCCCAAGGGGTTGAGGCTTATCGCCAATACCAGATCGAACACGAGGAAGAAATCCTTGAGCCTGGTGACGCCTTCCCGTTGGCCAAAAAGCTGCTGAGCCTTAACGCCAGCCTGGGCCGGGCGCGTGTCGAGGTGGTGTTGGTGTCACGCAACAGCGCAGACACGGGCCTGCGCGTGTTCAACTCGATCCAGCATTACGGCCTGGATATTTCCCGCGCCGCTTTCGTAGGCGGGCGTAGTCCTTATCCTTATTTAGCCGCGTTTGGCTGCCACCTGTTTCTGTCGACCCATGCCGAGGATGTGCGCAGCGCCCTCGATGCCGGCTTTGCCGCCGCGACGATATTGTCGGGCGGTGCGCGCCGGGCCTGCAGCGAGGAACTGCGGATTGCCTTCGACGGCGACGCGGTTCTGTTCTCCGATGAGTCGGAACGCGTGTACCAGGCCGGTGGCCTGGAGGCGTTCCAGGCGAGCGAGCGCGAGTCGGCGCGTCAGCCATTGCACGGCGGGCCGTTCAAAGGCTTCCTGGCGGCGCTCAATTTGTTGCAGCGTGAGTTTCCTGATGAGGCCTGTCCGATCCGTACCGCGCTGGTCACGGCACGGTCGGCGCCGTCCCATGAACGGGTGATTCGCACCTTGCGCGAGTGGGATATCCGCCTGGATGAATCGTTGTTTCTCGGGGGGTTGGAAAAATCCGCGTTCCTCGAAGCTTTTGCCGCCGATGTGTTTTTCGACGACCAGGCCGGTCATTGCGAGAAGGCCAGGGAAGTGGTGGCCACCGGACATGTCCCCCATGGCATCAGTAACGAGGTGCGGATTCAGGTCGTGCCTTAAGGGCGCTGCTAAGCTCATTCAATCTCCTCCAGCCTGGCAGTCCAGGAGGTTTTATGATTCGCTCGATGCTGTATGCCACGGACCTCGGTCCGTACGCGCCTTATGTGATGCAGCATGCATTGGCGCTGGCGCGAACCTTCAAGGCGGATCTATATGTCATTCATGTGGTCGAGCCCATCGGGCTGTTCGCCGAATCGGTGTTGCAGAGCTACCTTGATGAGAAAGCCTTGAGTGAGTGGCAAGCCCAGGGGGTGACGGCGGTGATGGCGACCATCGAACAGCGTGTGCTGGACAGTTTTCGCGAAGAGTTAGCGGATGGGGAGCAGGATCTGCAGTTGATCCGGTCGGTCAGGGTGATTCAGGGCGATCCGTGCGAGGTGATCCTCGAGCAGTTGCGCAAGCTGTCCGTCGATCTGTTGATCGTTGCAGTCACAGCCACGCAACGGCGGCCGCTACGCCGCTGGGACGCACCGCTGCACGGGTGCTGCAGCTGTCCAGTGTGCCGGTTTACCTGGTGCCGTCGCTACAACGTCGACGCAGTGATGACGTGTGAATGGTAGAAAGGATAAAAAGTTCTAGATTTATCCGTCTGACCTTTAATATAGTTATATACCGTCGCTGATACCCGTGGCGTCTATCTGCTTTGAGGGATACATATGAAGCTCCAACAATTGCGCTACATCTGGGAGGTGGCGCACCACGATCTCAACGTTTCCGCTACCGCTCAAAGCCTGTACACCTCGCAACCCGGTATCAGCAAGCAGATCCGCCTGCTCGAAGACGAGCTGGGTGTCGAAGTGTTCGCCCGCAGCGGCAAGCACCTGACCCGCGTGACCCCGGCCGGTGAGCGCATCATCACCACCGCCGGCGAGATCCTGCGTAAGGTCGAAAGCATCAAGCAGATCGCCCAGGAGTTCTCCAACGAGAAAAAGGGCACCCTGTCGATCGCAACCACGCACACCCAGGCGCGTTATGCATTGCCCCCGGTGATCCGTGACTTCATCAAGCAATACCCGGATGTGGCCCTGCACATGCACCAGGGTTCGCCGATGCAGATTGCCGAAATGGCGGCTGACGGCACCGTCGATTTCGCCATCGCCACCGAAGCCCTTGAGCTGTTCGGCGACCTGGTGATGATGCCTTGCTACCGCTGGAACCGTTGCGTGGTGGTGCCTCAGGGGCACCCGTTGGCCAAGCTGCCGAAGCTGACCCTGGAAGCCCTGGCTGAATACCCGATCGTCACCTATGTGTTCGGTTTTACCGGCCGTTCCAAGCTCGACGAAGCCTTCAGCCATCGCGGCCTCACGCCGAAAGTGGTGTTTACCGCCGCCGACGCCGACGTGATCAAGACCTATGTGCGCCTGGGCCTGGGCGTGGGGATCGTCGCCAAGATGGCGGTCGACACTCAGCTCGACAAAGACCTGGTGGTGCTCGATGCCAGCGAGCTGTTCGAGTCCAGCGTGACCAAGATCGGCTTCCGTCGTGGCACATTCCTGCGTGGCTTCATGTGCGATTTCATCGAGAAGTTCGCGCCGCACCTGACCCGCGAAGTCATGGCCAAGGCGATCCAGTGCCACAACAAGCAGGAACTGGAAGAGTTGTTTGACGGCGTTGAACTGCCGATCCACTGAGTGGCTCAGCGGGCCTCGGTGACCGTGAAGTGTTGCCGGGCGCCCGCCACCAGAATCTCCACCTCATCATCGATGCACTTGCCCAGCAGGTTCTTGCCCAAGGGTGAGCGCGGGGTGATGACCGTCACCGGTTGCCCGACCACGTCCACCTTCAAGCCCGCCGCGTCCGGTGCCAGGAACAGCCACTGCTGGCGACCGTTTTCGTCTTCCAGGCCCATGAGCGTGCCGATTTCTATCCCGCGTCGCTCATCGTAGGTGCGCAGTTGCAGGTTCTGACACAGCGCCAACGCCTGCTTGATCTCCTCGACCCGCTTGGCCTGGCCGGCCGCCAGGTAGGAGGCCTCCAGCCCCAGGGTGTCGTATTTGTTTTCGGCGATGTTCTCTTCGTGGGTCGCGGTTTCGTAAGCGGTCTGCGCGGCGCGCTGGGCGATGCAGAGGTCGGTGGTGAGCTTTTCCAGAATCAACTGGTGAACGGCGTGTTTATTCATGGCTGTGCTTGATCATTCGCAGAATTGCAGGACATTTGCCCGGCTTTTTTCATTCGGCGCGTTCTGGTCCTGTTGCAGCCAGAACTGGCATTTTGGGTTGGACAGGTTACGTGCGTTGCTGCGTGCCTGGTCGAGAGTTTGCTGCTGTTCCTGTTTTTGCAGATTCTGTTGGTATTGCTCGAACATGCGGTTGGGCGGCTCCGGCGCCGGTGCCGTCGCGGCCGGCTTGCCTAGCTGTTGCACGGCTTGCGCCACGGGGGCCAGGCTCTGCGGGAACAGGTAGCGCGTGGCCAGCCAGGCGGTCAACGCAATGGCGATAAACCCCAGCCACAAGCCAAAAGCCACAGCGGCACTGAGCTTGAACAGCGACAACGGACGTTCGGACATGATGGCCTCCTGGCAGGCATTGACGGCGTGGCGACGATTGTCGCACAGCCAGAGGGCAGAATAATCGTGATCAAGCCTTCTGCATCAGCGCATTTATGCGGACAATCGAGCCTTTGAGTGTTGGAGCCCGGAATGAAAGCCCGCTGGGATATTTTTTGCAGCGTCGTCGACAACTACGGCGACATCGGCGTGACCTGGCGCCTGGCCCGTCAGTTGGTGGCGGAGCAAGGATGCGAGGTGCGTTTGTGGGTCGATGATCTGCGTGCGTTCGAACGCATGTGCCCGCAGATCGATGTGCAGGCGGCGCAGCAGTGGCAGGAGGGCGTCGATGTGCGCCATTGGCCCGCCGAGTGGGCCGGCGCGCCTTCTGCGGACGTAGTCATCGCGGCGTTTGCCTGCCAGTTGCCGCCTGGCTATATGGACACCATGGCCGAACGCGAGCGTGCGCCACTGTGGATGAACCTGGATTACCTCAGTGCCGAAGACTGGGTGGTGGGCTGTCATCGGCTGCCATCGGTAAAGTACAAGGGCGTGCAGAAGTACTTCTTTTTCCCTGGTTTTCGTCCTGGGACGGGCGGCCTGTTGCGTGAAGCGGGATTACTGGAGCAGCGTCAGGCTTTTCAACAGGATGCGGTTGCGCAGCGGCAATTCCTGCAAAGCCTCGGGGTATTTCCGGCAGATGGTGCGCGATTATTCTCCCTGTTTGCTTACGAAAACGCCGGGCTCGCCAGTTGGCTGGATGTATTAGCGACGGACGGGCGTGCCACTCATCTGTTGGTGCCGGAAGGGCGCATCCTCGGTGACGTTCAGCGTTGGCTCGGTGCAGAGGGGCTGACAGCGGGGGATGTGCACCGACGTGACGCCCTGACCGTGCAGGTGCTGCCATTCGTGCGTCAGGAGCAGTATGACCATTTGCTGTGGTGCTGCGACTTCAATGCCGTGCGTGGTGAGGACTCGTTCGTGCGCGCCCAGTGGGCCGGGCGGCCATTGTTGTGGCACATCTATCGCCAGGACGAAGACATCCATCTGGACAAGCTCGACGCTTTCCTGGCGCTGTACACCGCGGCTTTGTCGCCGGCGGCCAAGGCTGCGCTGGTTGCGCTCTGGCAAGCCTGGAACACCGAGGATGATATGGCGCAGCCATGGAAAATGCTGCTGGAGCACTGGCCGGAAGTGAGTCTGCACGCCCAAACCTGGTGTCTGGAACAGGGCTTGCAGGCCGATCTTGCGACGGCGCTGGTACAGTTTTATGAAAGTTGGATATGATACGCCACCTTGAATTTTGTAAATCCCATCCAAATTTCGGATATATGCAATGAAAACTGGTAAAGAACTGAAACCCGGTACAGTGATCCGTCTTGAAAACGACCCTTGGCTGGTTCAGAAAGCTGAGTTCACCAAGTCTGGTCGTAACAGCGCAATCATGAAGACCAAGCTGAAGAACCTGCTGACCGGTTACAAGACCGAGATCGTCTACAGCGCCGACGACAAACTGGACGATGTGATCCTCGACCGCAAAGAAGCGACCCTGTCCTTCATCAGCGGCGACACCTACACGTTCATGGACACCACTGACTACACCATGTACGAACTGAACGCTGAAGACATCGAAGCCGTTCTGCCGTTCATCGAAGAAGGCATGGAAGACGTCTGCGAAGCTATTTTCTTCGAAGAGCGCCTGGTTTCCGTAGAACTGCCGACCACTATCGTGCGTAAGGTTGCCTACACCGAAGGTTCCGCTCGCGGTGACACTTCGGGCAAAGTGATGAAGCCAGCCAAGCTGAGCAACGGTACCGAGCTGCAAGTGGCCGATTTCATCGAAATCGACGACCTGATCGAGATCGACACCCGCGAAGGCGGTTCGTACAAAGGTCGCGCCAAGAAGTAATTCTGGCCCTGCCGTACGAAGCAAAAACCCGACCATGAGTCGGGTTTTTTATGAGCGCAGGTTTTACTTCAGGTGTTGCTTGAGCTCAGCCGACGCTTGCAGCATTGCTGAACGCACCGCCGGCACCTGGCTGACCACGTTGAGCAAACCGTAGTCGTGGATCATGCCGTTGTAGCGCACCGCGGTCACCGGCACACCGGCCGCATCCAGCTGGCGGGCATAGGCTTCACCTTCATCACGCAGCACGTCGGCACCGGCGGTCTGCACCAGTGCGGGCGGCAGGCCCTTGAGTTGTTCAGTGGTGGCCCGCAGCGGCGAGGCGTAGATCTCGGCGCGTTGCTTGGCATCGGTGGTGTAGTTGTCCCAGAACCACTTCATCATGTTCCTGGTGAGGAAGTGCCCTTCGGCGTATTGGTTGTAGGACCCCGTGTCGAAGTTGGCGTCGGTCACCGGCCACAACAGCAGTTGGAACTTGATTGCCGGCGTGCCTTTGTCCTTGGCCATCAGGCTGACCACGGCCGCCATGTTGCCGCCGACGCTGTTGCCCGCGACCGCCAGGCGCTTGCCATCAACGTTGATCTCTTTGCCATGCTCGGCCACCCATTTGGTTGCGCCGTAGGCCTGGTTGATCGCCACCGGGTAGTGCGCTTCAGGGGACGGTGTGTAATTGACAAACACTGCCACCGCTCCTGAACCCGCCACCAGATCGCGTACCAGACGCTCATGCGTAGGGTAATCCCCAAGCACCCAGCCGCCGCCGTGGAAGAACATGAACACTGGCAATGTGCCCTTGACCCCGGCCGGACGCACGATCGTCAGGTCCAGCGGCTTGCCGTCGACCTGGATGGTCTTCTGGCTCACATCGGCCTTGGGCAGCGTCAGCTTCACACCGGCCTGGGCGCCGGTCAGCACCGCACGGGCGTCTTTAGGCGCCAGCTGTTCGATCGGCTTGCCCGTGCCAGCGTTCAGCACATCCAGGAACGCCTGGGTGTTGTGTTCAACATCGCCGCTGGCGGCGAAGGCGTGAGTGACGGACAGGGTGAGCAGGGTACCGGTGAGCGCTTTGGCAAAGGTGTTCATGATCTTCTCCTGGGCTGGCAGAGTTGGTTAGACGGCTACGTGCAGACGCACATCGACGTTGCACGCGTGGCGTTGGAGTACGGGCACACTTGGTGAGCGGCGTCGACCAGGCTTTGCGCCTCATCCTGGGCCAAGCCTGGCAGGCTGATGTGCAGGTCGATGTCCAGGCCGAAACCGCCGGGGATCTGGCCGATGCCAACGTGGGCAGTGATCGAGGCGTCGTCCGGGATTTTGCGTTTGGTCTGGCTGGCGACGAATTTCAGTGCACCGATGAAGCAGGCCGAGTAACCGGCGGCGAACAATTGTTCCGGGTTGGTGGCCTGGCCGCCGGCGCCGCCCAGTTCCTTCGGCGTGGAAAGTTTGACGTCGAGGATGTGATCGCTGGAAACAGCACGACCATCACGGCCGCCGGTGGCGGTGGCTACTGCGGTATAGAGCGTTTGCATGGGGTTTTCCTCTTGGGTTGTTTGCGCTAAATGTTTGCGCGCTAAGCAGTTGGTGAGGTGAATGTATAGCGCTAACATTTTGCGCGCAAGATAAATTTATAAATATTTTTTCTGGGCACCCTAAACCAATGTGGGAGGGGGCTTGCTCCCACATGTTTGAGTGCTTTATTGCCTGTTAGAGGGTGCTTTGCAGGTTGTTGCGCAGGGTAATCAACTCAGCCTGCAGTTTGCGCAGTTGGTCCAGCTCCAACCCGCTGGCGCCGAGGATGCAGTGGGGAATGTTCATGGCCTTGTCCTGCAGAGCGCGGCCGGCGTCGGTCAATTCCACCACGACCACGCGCTCGTCTTCACGGCTGCGGGTGCGGCTGAGCAGGCCTTCAACCTCTAAGCGTTTGAGCAAAGGTGTCAGGGAGCCCGGATCGGTCAGCAGGCGGCTGCTGATTTCGCCGACGGTCAAACCGTCCTCTTCCCACAGCACCATCATGGCCAGGTACTGCGGGTAGGTCAGGCCGAGGGCTTGCAGCAGGGGCTTGTAGACTTTGGTCATCAGCAGCGAGGTGGAGTGCAGGGCGAAGCACAGTTGGTTGTCCAGCATCAGGTTTTCGCAGGGATCAGGGTTCTTGCTCATGGCGGGGCCTTTAAAAAACGTGTCTGGCCTGGAATCTAGCGGGCAAATGTTTAATGCGCTAGATAATTCTGGCGAATGGTCAGACCAGGCCGCTTTGCAGGGCCAGGTCCCATGGCGGTACCGGGCTGAATCGGGATTTCAGGTATTCCAGCAGCAAGCGGCTGCGTGCATTGGGCTGCTGTTCCAAGCGCAGGGCATAGATGCCGGTGGTTTCCGGGCTGGGCAGACCGTCTTCGCAAAACAGCGGCAGCAATTCGCCACGCACCAGGTACTCGCTGGCCAGCCAGGTGGGCAAGTGGGCGATACCCAGTCCGGCCAGGGCGCCGCAGAGCAGGGCTTCGGCATTGTTGGCGCTCATGCGGATGCGCTGCGGGCGGTATGTGGCGCGGCGTCCGTCCATTTCAAAGCGCCAGGCGAACATCGGCGCCAGGCCATCCCAATCCAGGCCGTCATGGTCGCTCAATTCGCGGGGGTGGGTCGGTGTGCCTCGGCTTTTCAGGTAGGCCGGGCTGGCGCAGGCGATGCGCACGATGCTGGCCAGGGGCGTGGCGATCAGCCGGGTATCGACGATGTGCCCGGCACGCAGCACCAGGTCGACCTTGCCCAGGTGCGCGCCCTGCATGTCCACAAAGCTGTCGATCAGGTGCAGGTGCACATCCAGCCCCGGGTACACATTCAAAAAGTCCGCAATTACCGGCGCCAGGTGTCGCCGACCAAACGCCGCCGGTGCGTCCACACGAATCAGCCCCTCCGGTGCATGGCTCAGGGACACCGCTTCAGCGCGCGCCAGCTGCAACTCGCTGACAATCCGCCGCGCGCGCTCGGCAAACGCCAGGCCTGCCGGGGTCGGCAGCACCGCATGGGTACTGCGCTGGAACAGGCGGCTGCCCACCGAACTTTCCAGGCTGTCGATACGCCGCGCCACCGCCGAAGGCGTCAACGGATGGCGGCGTGCGGCGGCGGAAAAACTGCCGGTTTCCAGTACATCGAGAAACAGGCTCAGCTGATCGGTCAGGAGATTAGGGTTCATGCGGGCGCGCTTATGCAAGATTGGCACAGCCATTGTGCGTTGCTGTGCCTTTGCGCGCCAGAGCCGACTGCGTAGCATGCAAGGCCTGGGTTCATGGAGTAATGAGTGGTGTTGGATTTAGTGATGTACCTGGTATTGGGCGCGGCCTTGGGCACGGTGGGCGGGCTGTTCGGCATCGGCGGTGGGCTGATTGCCATCCCGGTGCTCGGTGTCCTGTTCGGCCTGGATCAGCAGATCGCCCAGGGCACGGCGCTGGTGATGGTGGTGCCGAACGTGATGCTGGCCCTGTGGCGCTACCACCAGCGCAACCGGATTGAACTGCGCCATGCATTGCCGCTGGGGCTGATGGGCTTCACCTTTGCCTGGCTCGGTTCGATCTGGGCGGTGGGGCTGGATGCCGGCGCGATGCGTATTGGCTTTATTGTCTTTCTGGTGGCGCTGTCGACCTACAACCTGGTGCGCATGTTCACGCGCAATGCGCCGCCGACGGCACAAATGCGCTATTCCTGGCCTTGGTTGGGGGTGTTGGGCGCGGCGTCCGGCTCCATGGGCGGTTTGTTTGGCGTCGGCGCGCGGTGGTCGCGACGCCAGTGCTGACCAGTATTTTCGGCACCACCCAAGTGGTCGCCCAAGGCTTGTCCCTGGCCCTGGCGCTGCCCAGTACCGGTGTGACGTTGGTGACCTATGCCTGGCACCACGAAGTCGACTGGATGATCGGCATCCCCCTGGCGGTCGGCGGCCTGCTCAGCATCAGTTGGGGCGTGAAAGTCGCCCATGCGCTGCCGGAGCGTCTGTTGCGCGGCCTTTTCTGCGGCTTCCTGGTGGTCTGCGCGGTGATGCTCACCTTCAAAGTTTGAAGCCTTCGATAATGTACTCGGCCAGGCATTCGGTGATGGGCGAGGCCATCGCCGGGTTGCGTAGCAGGCGCAGGTTCATCGAGGGCAATGGCGGAAAACCTTCGTTGCTGCCGAGTATCCGCAAGTCTTCGGTCACCAGGCTTTCCATGCTGGCCATGACCGCGAGTCCGGCGCCGACCACGCTCTGAATCGCCGCACAATTGGAGCTGTGATAGGCCAGGCGGTAGTCGAGCCCGGCCGCCTCCAATGCCGTTTGGGTCCACTGGGTACCGAAGCAATCGGTCCCCGAAACGGCTAAAGGCACGACCTGGTGCTCATCCACGCAAAAACTCTGCGCTGCCGCCCATACCAAGCGCTCAGTGCGCAACAGTTCTCCAATGTCATCGCCGGGCTGGCGGCTGATCACGGTCAAGGCCAAATCCCTGCGTTGCATTAAAACTTGCGACGACTCGCAGTGCATCTCGATCTGGATCAGCGGATAAGCCTTGGAAAACCGTTTGAGAATCCCAGGAAGAAAGCGCATCACGTAGTCGTCCGGTGTGCCGATGCGCACCAGCCCGACCATATGCGGCTCTCGGAGGGTGTTGAACACTTCGCTATGCAGTTTCAGGATGCGCCGCGCGTACCCGAGCAACACCTGGCCCTCGGGCGTCAGCCGCACCTGCCGGCCGTCGCGCTCGAATAACTTGCGCTGCAGCACGTCTTCTTCCAGGCGCTTCATCTGCATGCTCACCGCCGATTGCGTGCGGTTGACCTGTTTGCCGGCGCGGGTAAAACCGCCCTGATCGGCGATGGCGACGAAGGTGCGCAGCACTTCGGTGTCGATACTCGGGTAGCTGGACAATTGATCAATCCTTGAGATGTATCGCATAAGAAACATTCGTTGGATTGATCATAGAGCCAGGCACACACTTTCGTCATCCCCAAGGGAGGGCGAGAAGATGAAAGGTCAAAAAGGTTTTGTACTGATGGCGAAACGGCCACTTGCCGGGCTGTTCCACACGTTTATGCGCTGGCAGACGCTGCACCGCGAGCGCCAGACGCTGGCGAGTATGAACGACGACGCGCTCAAGGACATCGGCCTGAGCCGGGCCGATGTAGAGCAGGAAAATCATCGGCATTTCTGGGAAGACCCGCTGCGAAAATAGTCCGGGATGCAGTAGGGTAGGACGCGAGCACTCAAGGAGATGTCCATGCCCGCCGAACTGTCCTTTTCCCTCAAGCAGGCTCGACGCATGGCGCTGGCGGCCCAGGGTTTTTCCGGGCGCCAGGCGCCTGCCCAGATCAAGGCCGCGCACCTCAACCGTTTGATCGGGCGTTTGGGTGTGTTGCAGATCGACTCGGTCAACGCGGTGGTGCGATCCCATTACCTGCCGCTGTTTTCGCGACTGGGCAATTATTCCCCATTGATGCTTGAGCAGGCGGCCTGGAGCCAGGGGCGGCGGCGTACCTTGTTTGAATACTGGGGCCATGAGGCTTCTCTGCTGCCGATGGCGTTGTATCCGTTGATGCGTTGGCGCATGCAGCGGGCGCAGCAGGGCCAGGGCATCTATGCGCAGATGGCGCGTTTTGGGCGCGAGCAGCAAGCCACCATTCAACGTGTTTTAGCGATCGTCGAGCGGCAGGGCGCGCTGGGCGCAGGCAGTTTGTCGACACGCGAAGAGCGCGCCGGGCCCTGGTGGGATTGGAGTGAGGAGAAGCACGCGCTGGAATGGTTGTTCGCTGCGGGCCTGGTCACCGTCGCGGGGCGACGCGGGTTCGAACGGCTTTACGATTTGCCCGAACGTGTCATCCCGGGCGAGATCCTTCAACAGGCTTCTCTGACGGAAGCCGAGGCCCAGCGCGGCCTGCTGCTGCACAGCGCGACGGCCCTGGGCGTGGGCACCGAAAAAGACCTGCGCGACTATTTCCGCCTGGACCCTACCGACAGCCGCGGCCGTTTGGCCGAATTGGTCGAAGACGGTCAGTTGCTGGTGTGTCGAGTGCAAGGCTGGAAGCAACTGGCGTATTGCCTGCCCGAACCGAAGGTGCCGCGCAACGTGCCGGCCAGTGCCTTGCTGTCACCATTCGATTCGTTGATTTGGGAGCGCAGCCGCACCGAGCGGTTGTTTGATTTCCGTTACCGGCTGGAGATCTATACCCCGCAACACAAACGGGTGTACGGCTACTACGTGCTACCGTTCTTGCATAACGAGCGCATTGCCGCACGGATCGACCTGCGTGCCGAACGCGCCAACGGACGCCTGGCGGTGCATGCGGTACACGAAGAAGAACCGGGGCTGGATGAGGAAGGCATGTTGGCGCTGGCGCTGAACTTGCGGCAAATGGCCGCCTGGCTGGGGCTGGAGCAGGTCCAGCTCAATTGCCAAAGCCCGAGTGCTGCCCGGTTAAGAAGGGCGATGATCCATATCGGGCTTTAGGGTCTCATCGCGCAAGCCCGGCTCCCACAGGGGAGTACATTCCAAATGTGGGAGGGGGCTTGCCCGCGATGGCGTCAGTTCAGTCGGCTAGCATCTCAGCGCTTGACCTGCTTCAAGGTCTCGGCAATCAGAAACGCCAGCTCCAGGGATTGATCGGCATTCATCCGAGGGTCGCAATGGGTGTGGTAGCGGTCCGACAATCCGTCTTCGGTGATCGGCCGCGCGCCGCCGATGCATTCGGTGACATTCTGCCCGGTCATCTCGATATGGATCCCGCCGGCATAGGTGCCTTCGGCCTGGTGCACCTGGAAGAAGTCCTTCACTTCCCCCAGGATTTGCGCGAAGTCGCGTGTTTTGTAACCGCTGCTGGCCTTGATGGTGTTGCCGTGCATGGGGTCCGAACTCCACAGCACCTGTTTGCCTTCGCGTTGCACGGCGCGGATCAGCTCCGGTAAGTGATCGCCGACCTTGCCTGCGCCCATTCGCGCGATCAGGTTGAGACGGCCTGGGTCGTTGTCCGGGTTGAGGATATCGATCAAACGGATCAGGTTATCCGGGTTCATGCTCGGGCCGACCTTTACGCCAATCGGGTTGTTCACTCCGCGCAGGAACTCCACGTGAGCGCCGTCCAACTGACGGGTACGGTCGCCGATCCACAGCATATGGGCCGAGCAGTCGTAGTAGTCGTTGGTCAGGCTGTCGCGGCGCACGAAGGCTTCTTCGTAGTTCAGCAGCAGCGCTTCGTGGGCGGTGAAGAAGCTGGTTTCGCGCAGTTGCGGCGAGCTGTCCATGCCGCAGGCACGCATGAATGCCAGGGTTTCATCGATGCGGTTGGCCAGCTGGCTGTATTTTTCAGCCAGGGCAGAGTTGGCGATAAAGTCCAGGTTCCACTTGTGTACCTGGTGTAAATCGGCAAAACCGCCCTGGGCAAAGGCGCGCAGCAAGTTGAGCGTGGCGGTGGACTGGTGGTAGGACTGCAGCAGGCGGTCCGGGTCCGGCACGCGGCTTTTTTCGTCAAAGCCGATACCGTTGACGATATCGCCACGGTAGGCGGGCAGGGTGATGCCATCGATGGTCTCATCGTTGGCCGAGCGCGGCTTGGCGAACTGGCCGGCCATGCGCCCGACTTTCACCACCGGGCACCCGGCGGCGAAGGTCATGACAATCGCCATCTGCAGCAGCACTTTGAAGGTGTCGCGGATCTTTGCCGCGGAGAACTCGGCAAAGCTCTCGGCGCAGTCGCCGCCTTGCAACAGGAAGGCGCGACCCTGGGTGACCTCGGCAAACTGACGGCGCAACTCGCGGGCTTCCCCGGCAAACACCAGCGGCGGATAGCTGGCCAGGCTCTGTTCCACCTGCAGCAGGTGTGCAGCGTCCGGGTACTGGGGTTGTTGCTGGATTGGCAGGGCGCGCCAGCTGTCGGGGCTCCAGGGTTGGCTCATCATGAACTCGATTGGCTGATTGACGGTCGGGTGCCAATGTTATCAGCAATTAGTGCGTGACCTGTTGCCGCCGGTTGGCCGACAATCGCGCTTTTGCATGCAGCAGCCCCGTTAGGAGTAGTGATGACAGAGGAGCGTGTCGAGCGCCTGCTGGCCGAGGTCCATGATGATTTCGGCATGATCCGCGTGCTCGAAGTGGCCGATTACCGATTTCTCGAATTTGGCGACGCCATTGAGCAAAGCTGTGTGTTCACCGCTGATCCGAGCTGGCTGGAGTACGACTACACCCGTGCGATGCTGATCGGTGCGTTGTGCCACGATCAGCCGGAGAGCGCATTGTTCCTCGGGTTGGGCGCCGGCACGCTGACCCAGGCCTGCCTGAAGTTCCTGGCGTTGGAAGACGTCGAGGCCATCGAACTGCGCCCCGAGGTGCCGCGCCTGGCCATTGAGTTCATGGGGTTGGATGACGATCCGCGGCTGTACATCCGCATCGGCGACGCTCTGGAGTTGTTGGAGACTGCTGAACCGGCCGATCTGATTTTTGTCGACCTGTATACCGATGTCGGCCCCGGCGTCGGGCACCTGGCCTGGACCTTCCTGGAAAACTGCCAGAAAAAACTCAACCCCGGCGGCTGGCTGGTGATCAACCAGTGGGCCACCGACGATGGCAAACCCTTGGGTGCTGCGTTGCTGCGTGGGTTGTACCACCGGCATTACTGGGAACTGCCGGTGAAGGAGGGCAATGTGATTCTGCTGGTGCCCTCGGAGCTGGATCAGGAGTTGGACCTTGCTGCGCTCACGGCCCGCGCCGAGGCGCTGGCGCCGCGTTTGGGGTATTCGTTGCAGGCGTTGATCAAGGCGATTCGGCCGGCTACTTAGTCGTCTGTACCGACGCTATCGGGGAAGCCCCCTCCCACATTTGTACGCGCACATCCTTTGGAATGCGGTCGAATGTGGGAGGGGGCTTGCCCCCGATAGCGGCCGTACTGCCACCTCAAATCCCCTTGAACACCCCCGGCCGCTTCTCGACCATCGCCCGCACCCCTTCCTTGGCATCTTCGCTGTTAAACAATTTATCCACCATCGGCGGCAACGCTGCTGCCGCTACGGTCTCGCCTTCCATGCGCGCCAAACGCGCCGACATCAACGTAGCCTGCACGCCCAGTGGGGCCTGGCGCGCGATACGTCTCGCCAGTTCGATGGCGCGCGGCAGCAGGTCCTCGCTGGCCATCACTTCCTGCACCAACCCCAGGCGCAGGGCTTCATGGGCGTCGAACTCATCGCCGGTGAGCAGCCAGCGCATCGCATTGCCCCAACCGGCGATCTGATGAAAGCGCAATGTCGCGCCGCCAAACGGAAAAATCCCACGCTGCACTTCCATTTGCGCAAAGCGCGTATTGCTCGCGCAGAGGTTGATATCCGCCGCCAGCATCAATTCGATACCGAGGGTCAAGCAGTAACCCTGGGCGGCGACGATCACCGGTTTGCTCACGCGAGGGCCGGCGAATACGCCCCACGGATCGCAGCCGCCCAGCGGGGGTTGCCAGCCGCCGGCCATCACGGCGCTGACATTGGCCAGGTCCAGGCCGGCGGTGAAGTGGTCGCCGTGGGCAAATACCACGGCGACCCGCGCCTGGTCATTTCGATCAAATTCGCCATAGGCCAGGCTCAGCTCGTTGAGCAGACCCAGGTCAAAAGCGTTGCGCTTGGCCACCCGGTCCAGGCCCAACAGCAGGACATGACCCTTGAGTTCACGGCTGACACGGCTGCTGCTGGCTTGATTCATCGGGTGTGCCCTCGGGCGCAGGGAAGGGTTTCGGACCAAAGGTCTTCAGGGTTGGGTGAACCGTTTAAGCGTTATGACCAACAGGGCCGGGCCTCTGAAAAATAGACCCTGGCGGGATTATCTGCAAAGACTCTGACGCAGCACGGTTTATCGGCGCTTTCGGATAAAAAAAGCTCCCTTTTTCAGCTATTTCCGGTATAGTGCGCGCCGGCCTTTAACCGGGCCGCGTTTAGGTAGCGCAATTCCCCGAAGTCAGCTTCGGCTGCACGTCCGCACAGCGGACTCTTCCTTGACGAATCTTTTTCATTCATTCGTTTTCGCAAATCCCCGCCGACAAAGCAGCCAGGGCGACTCTTGAGTCTCAACACGGCATGCGCAGCTTTGGAGCATGGGTCTTTGCGGATGCACTTAGAGGCAGACCCATGACCCAGGAAACCGGCGGCTTCGCCGCTTTTAATCTTAACCCGAACATTCTTGCTGCCGTCATTGCGACCGGCTACGAAGAACCTTCGGCGATTCAGCAGCAATCGATCCCGATCATCATGGCCGGCCAGGACATGATCGGCCAGGCGCAGACCGGTACCGGTAAAACCGCCGCGTTCGCCCTGCCTATCCTGCACTGCATCGATCCTGCCAAGCGCGAGCCGCAAGCCCTGATCCTGGCGCCAACCCGTGAATTGGCGCTGCAAGTAGCAACCGCTTTCGAAACCTACGCCAAGCAAATGCCAGGCGTAACCGTTGTGGCCGTTTACGGCGGCGCGCCTATGGGCCCACAACTGAAAGCCATCCGTAACGGCGCACAGATCGTTGTCGCCACCCCGGGCCGTCTGTGCGACCACCTGCGTCGTGACGAAAAAGTCCTGTCGACCGTGAACCACCTGGTGCTCGACGAAGCTGACGAAATGCTCAAGCTGGGCTTTATGGATGACCTGGAAGTCATCTTCAAGGCACTGCCACCGACCCGTCAGACCGTACTGTTCTCGGCGACCCTGCCACAGTCGATCCGTGCCATTGCCGAACGCCACCTGCGCGATCCGCAACACGTGAAGATCCAGACCAAGACCCAGACCGTTACCGCGATCGAACAGGCTCACCTGTTGGTTCACGCTGACCAGAAGACCTCGGCTGTATTGAGCCTGCTGGAAGTCGAAGACTTCGATGCCCTGATCATGTTCGTGCGCACCAAGCAAGCGACCCTGGACCTAGCCAGTGCCCTGGAAGCCAAAGGCTACAAAGCCGCTGCGCTGAACGGTGACATTGCCCAGAACCAACGTGAACGCGTAATCGACTCGCTCAAGGATGGCCGTCTGGACATCGTTGTGGCGACCGACGTTGCCGCCCGTGGTCTCGACGTTCCACGTATCACCCACGTGTTCAACGTCGACATGCCTTACGATCCGGAATCCTACGTTCACCGTATCGGCCGTACTGGCCGTGCCGGTCGCGAAGGTCGTGCACTGCTGCTGGTGACTCCGCGCGAGCGCCGCATGCTGCAAGTGATCGAGCGTGTAACCGGTCAGAAAGTGGCCGAAGTCCGCCTGCCGGATGCCCAGGCCGTTCTCGATGCCCGCATCAAGAAACTGACCAACAGCCTGGCACCACTGGTGGCTGACGCTGAATCGACCCACGGCGACCTGCTGGACCGCCTGACCGCCGATATCGGTTGCACCCCGCGTGCCCTGGCTGCAGCCCTGCTGCGCAAGGCCACCAACGGTCAAGCCCTGACCCTGGCAGCCATCGAGAAAGAGCGTCCACTGGTACCGAACAACGCGCCACGCGGTGATCGTCCAGAGCGTTCCGGCGACCGTCCAGACCGTGGTGATCGTGAGCGTCGTGCTCCGGTTCCATTGGCTGAAGGCCGTGCTCGTTGCCGTACCGCGCTGGGCGCGCGTGATGGCATTGCCGCCAAGAACCTGCTGGGCGCTATCCTCAATGAGGGTGGCCTGGCCCGTGAAGCCATCGGTCGCATCCAGGTGCGTGACAGCTTCTCGCTGGTGGAGCTGCCGGAAGACGGTCTGGAAAAACTGCTGACCAAGCTCAAAGACACACGCGTTGCCGGTAAGCAGTTGAAGCTGCGTCGTTACCGCGAAGATTGATCCGCCCTTGGGCTGATTGATCGCACATAAAAAATCCCCGACTGGTTCGGGGATTTTTTTGCGTGAAAGTTCTGTACCAGCGTCCGCCCCCCCGTCGATCGGTGTCAGCCAAAGCGATAGATGTCCATGCCCAGGGCGCCCAGCGTGAAGCCTTGATGCGCCACGCTGAAATCACCGCCTGCGCCGCGCGCAAAGTACAGCGGCAACAGATGCTCATCGCTGGGATGGTTGCGTACCGCATTCGGCGCCTGGCGACGATAGTCATGCAGCGCGGTTTCATCATCGGCCGCCAGCTTATCCACCACCCAATCGCGAAAATCTCGTGCCCAGGGCTGGATACTCTCAGGCCCGGCATGCCAGTCCAGCTCCCTCAGGTTATGGGTGATGCTGCCCGAGCCGACCAGTAGCACGCCTTGCTCGCGCAGGCTGGCCAGTGCGTGCCCGACTCGGGTTTGCAGGGCAGGGCCCATGCGGCTCGGCAGGGACACCTGTACCACCGGAATATCCGCCGCAGGGTACATCAGCGACAGCGGCACCCAAGTACCATGATCGAAGGGGCGGGTACTATCGATGCGGGCATTCAGGCCATCGGCGTGCAGCATATCGACAATTTCGCCCGCCAGTTGCGGGTCCCCCGGCGCCGGATATTGCACGGCGAACAGCTCCCGGGGGAAGCCGCCGAAGTCGTGCCAGGTCTCGGGCGCGGCGCTGGCGCTGACCAACAGTTCCTGGCTTTCCCAATGGGCCGACACCACCACAATCGCCCGTGGCCGGGGCAGTTCTGCAGCCAAGCGCCGCAGCGCCGGACCGCTGTCGCCTGGCTGCAGGGCGAGCATGGGCGAACCGTGTGAGATAAACAGGCTGGGGAGCATAAAGGTGTCCTGAGGGTTAATATGAGGCCATCTTCAATCAGATCATTGATCTAAATCTAATATAAGTTTTAGTGCTGTTTGATCGAATTTACGGAGGCGATTCCATGGAGCCCAAGTTTTGGCAGGAGCGCTGGGCGCGCAATCAGATCGGCTTCCACTTGCCCGAGGTCAATCCTTACCTGCAAAAGCATTGGCCCGCACTGGCCGTGGAGGAGGGCGCCAAGGTGCTGGTGCCGCTGTGTGGCAAAAGCCTGGACCTGATGTGGCTCGCCAGCCAGTGCCATCGCGTGCTGGGTGTGGAATTGTCGGAACAGGCGGTTGAAACCTTCTTTGACGAGCAGAACCTGACGCCGCGAATCACCCGGCGGGGTGAGTTCAAGGTGTATCAGGCTGATGCCATCGAGGTGTGGTGCGGTGATTTCTTTGCCTTGGACGCGCAGGCGCTGGCTGACTGCACTGCACTCTACGACCGTGCTGCGCTGATCGCCTTGCCGCCGCTGATGCGGGCGCAGTATGCCGAGCATTTGAACGTCGTGCTGCGGCCCGGTTGTCAGGGCCTGTTGATCACCCTGGACTACGACCAGACGCAAAAGGCCGGCCCACCCTTTGCCGTCACCGATGAAGAGGTGCATATGCTGCTTGGCGAGCATTGGTCATTGGAGGTGTTGGAGCAGCAGGACATCCTTGGTGAGAGCTGGAAGTTCTTGCAGGATGGCGTTACGCGCCTTGAAGAGCGCGCTTACCGGCTCGTCAGGTACTGAAAGGCGCGTTGTTCATACCGGTGCGATGACGGTATCGGCACCCACAAAAAAGGGGCGATCCTATCGCCCCTTGTCGAGTCGCCTGTCTGTCAGCCGCGACGACGCAATGCTTCGATGCGTTCTTCCAGTGGCGGGTGGCTCATGAACATGCGCGCCAGGCCCTGCTTGATTCCGCCGTTGATGCCGAAGGCAGTCAGACTGTCCGGCATGTGCACCGGCATGCCCTGTTCGGAACGCAAGCGTTGCAGCGCGCCGATCATTGCACCGGTGCCCGCCAGCCGCGCACCGGCTTCGTCTGCGCGGAACTCGCGTTTGCGCGAGAACCACATCACGATCGCGCTGGCCAGGAAACCCAGCACCACTTCGGCAAAAATGGTTGCCACGAAGTAGGCGATGCCGCGACCTTCTTCATTTTTGAAGATCACTTTGTCGACGAAGTTGCCGATGATCCGCGCAAAGAACATTACGAAGGTGTTCACCACGCCCTGCACCAGCGCGAGGGTGACCATGTCGCCGTTGGCGACGTGGCCGATCTCGTGGGCCAGCACGGCTTTTACTTCGTCGGGAGAAAAACGCTCCAGTAGCCCCTGGCTCACGGCCACCAGGGCGTCGTTCTTGTTCCAACCCGTGGCGAAGGCGTTGGCCTCATAAGCAGGGAAAATCCCCACTTCGGGCATTTTGATGCCTGCTTCTTGAGACAACTGCTCCACGGTCTGCATCAGCCATTGTTCGTGGCGTGTGCGTGGTTGCGTGATGATCTGGGTGCTGGTGCTCATCTTCGCCATCCACTTGGAGATGAACAGCGAGAACAGCGAGCCGGCAAAACCAAAGACCGCACAGAAAATCAGCAGCTGATTGAGGTTCAGATCAACCCCGTTGGCCGCCATGAACCCGTTGAAGCCAAAAAGGCTCAGGGTGACGCTGGCAATCAGTACAACCGCCAGGTTAGTGGCCAAGAACAGCAGGATGCGCATCATGGTTGTAGAGTTCTCCTCATGCTTAATATGTCGCTTACTGCGGGGTATATAAGGTGCGGCATGGGGTGATTCAACCGAGCGACTATTTCAAACTGTGTCCTACAGCTGAAATGTAGCACTTTGAAGGGATTTTCCTACCTCCAATCCCCTGATCGGTCAGCCATCGAGCGCGTCGCATCCCCCGTGAACAGTAGGGGAGAGCGGCTGGCACGGGGCTATCGTCGCGTTTCAGGCCGCGCACTCCAGAGAAGTGTTGCCAGATAATCGCCGTACGACCCCGAAGGCCCGTACGACGTCATTTCGGTTACTGGCGATAGGACTTGAGGAAGTTGCCGATGCGACCAATGGCCATGTCCAGGTCATCCACGCGCGGCAAGGTCACCACGCGGAAGTGGTCCGGCCATGGCCAGTTGAACGCGGTGCCCTGGACCACCAGCAGCTTTTCCGACAAGAGCAGGTCGAGCACGAACTTCTCGTCGTTGAGAATCGGGCAGACTTTGGGGTCGATCCGTGGGAAGGCATACAGCGCGCCCATGGGTTTTACGCAGCTCACGCCCGGGATCGCATTGAGCAGTTCCCAGGTGCGGTTGCGTTGTTCCAGCAGGCGGCCTTGGGGCAGGATCAGGTCGTTGATGCTCTGGTAGCCACCGAGTGCGGTCTGGATCGCGTGTTGGCTGGGCACGTTGGCGCACAGGCGCATGTTGGCCAGCATGTCGATGCCTTCGATGTAGCTCTGGGCATTGTGCTTGGGGCCGGAGATGGCGATCCAGCCGGAGCGGAACCCTGCCACGCGGTAGGATTTGGACAGGCCGTTGAAGGTCAGGCACAACAGGTCCGGCGCCAGGGAGGCGGTGCACACGTGTACGGCGTCATCGTAGAGGATCTTGTCGTAGATCTCGTCGGAGAACACCACCAGGTTGTGCTGGCGGGCCAGTTCGAGCATGCCCAGCAGCACTTCTTTAGAGTAAACGGCGCCGGTAGGGTTGTTCGGGTTGATGATCACCAGCGCCTTGGTGTTCGGGGTGATCTTGGCCTTGATGTCGGCCAGGTCGGGGAACCAGTCGGCGCCTTCGTCGCACAAGTAGTGCACGGGGTGGCCGCCGGCCAGGGTCACGGCAGCAGTCCACAGCGGGTAGTCCGGTGCTGGCACCAGCACTTCATCGCCGTTGTTGAGCAGCGCCTGCATGGACATCACGATCAGCTCGGAAACGCCATTGCCCAGGTAGATGTCTTCGATGCCGACACCTTCCACCTGCTTTTGCTGGTAGTACTGCATCACTGCCTTGCGCGCACTGAACAGGCCTTTGGAGTCGCTGTAGCCCTGGGCGGTCGGCAGGTTGCGGATCACATCCTGGAGAATTTCGTCCGGCGCTTCGAAACCAAAGGGCGCCGGGTTGCCAATGTTCAGCTTGAGGATGCGGTGGCCTTCCTCTTCCAGGCGTTTGGCGTGCTTGAGCACCGGGCCACGAATGTCATAGCAGACGTTGGCGAGCTTGTTCGATTTGCTGACCTGCATGGCGATGTGATCCTGAAAATGAACGATCCAGACGGCGTGGACACTACCGTACTGTGAAACCTGCGAGGCCCGCACCCATAAATACGTTTGAATGCCGATAGCGCGGGTGCCAGACTGGCGTTTTGACGAGGCGCAATCATACGTGCCGCCTGATCCATGGAAAAGACACAGATCAGGCTTTTTCAGTTGCCGAGGTGTACCGATGGAAAAGTTGCAGAAGACCGTTGAAGAATGGAAAGCCATGCTCGATCCGGAGCAGTACAACGTGTGCCGTCTCAAGGGGACCGAGCGACCTTTCAGCGGCAAGTACAATGCCACCAAGACCGACGGCGTCTACCACTGCATCTGCTGCAATGAACCGCTGTTCGATTCCAAGGCCAAGTTTGACTCGGGATGCGGCTGGCCGAGCTTCTTTGAGCCGATCGCCGACAGCGCGATGGTCGAGATCCGTGATGTCAGCCACGGCATGATCCGCACCGAAGTCACCTGCGCCAAATGCGACGCGCACCTGGGCCACGTGTTCCCGGACGGCCCGCCGCCGACAGGGTTGCGTTACTGCATCAACTCGGTGTGCCTGGACCTGGTGCCGCGCTAGGCCTCAGTTGATGCAAGGTGGGAAGGGACAAGTCGAATCGTCGCACCCCTCTCATCGGTAGAGCCGGGCTTATCGACTACCATCATTGCGGTCAATTAAATTGCACGCAATTGAATGGCTCGCTATGGTTTGCCTCTTTTCTAACTCGAGGCACTGCCATGAGCAACAACCTGCTGAGCATCCCCTGCACCACCATCAAAGGTGAGCAAAAGACCTTGGCCGATTTCGCTGGCAAGGCCGTGCTGGTGGTCAATACCGCCAGCAAGTGCGGTTTTACCCCGCAGTACAAGGGCCTTGAGCAGCTCTGGCAGCAGTACAAGGATCAGGGCCTGGTGGTGCTGGGCTTTCCCTGCAACCAGTTCGGCAAACAGGAGCCGGGTGACGAAGGCGCGATTTCCGAATTTTGCGAGCTGAATTTCGGCGTGAGCTTTCCGCTGTTCAAGAAGATCGACGTCAATGGCAGCGACGCCCACCCGTTGTTTGTGCAACTTAAGAAATCGGCGCCGGGGCTGCTGGGCTCCAAAGGCATCAAGTGGAATTTCACCAAGTTCCTCATTGGTCGCGACGGCCAGGTCGTCAAGCGCTTTGGCCCGACCACCAAGCCGCAGGACTTGACCCAAGAGATCGAAGCCCTGCTCAAATGACCTCTTTACCGACCCTTTCCCTGGCCCTGGACAACCAGCTGTGTTTCAAGCTGTACGCCGCCTCACGGGCGGTGACCCGCGCCTATAAGCCGATGCTCGACCGGTTGGGCCTGACCTATCCGCAATACCTGGTGATGCTGGTGCTGTGGGAATGGCGCGACGCAGGCGCGCAGCAGCCCACGGTCAAGGCGCTGGGCGAACGCCTGATGCTCGACTCGGGCACCCTGACGCCGCTGCTCAAGCGCCTGGAACAGCTTGGCTGGGTGACGCGCCGGCGCAGCGCCAGGGATGAGCGGGAAGTGCACCTGGGCCTTAGCGACGGCGGTGTACAACTGCGCGACCAGACCCATGCCCTCAAGACCCGCCTGTTGTGCGACAGCGGCATCGACCTCAACGGCGCCGACGCCTTGCGCGAAGGCCTGGATCAACTGATGGAGCAAATCACAGCGGTGTCGTCGTCGGCACCCACAGGTCCAACAGCGCGTTGAGTTCTTCACGCCGGAAAGGCTTGGCCAGGTAGTCATTCATGCCGGCGGCCCGACAACGTTCGCGTTCTTCGGCCATGGCGTTGGCGGTCAAGGCGACAATCGGCAGTTCCGGCCAGCGCCCGCTGCGACGGATCTGCCGGCTGGCTTCGTAGCCATCCATCACCGGCATGTTGCAGTCCATCAGCACCATATCGAAGGGCTGTTCTTCCAGAAGCTTGAGCGCTTCACCGCCGTGGGCGGCCACAATCACTTCGCAGCCCAGCTTGCCGAGCATGCCCTTGGCCACCAGCTGGTTCACCGGGTTGTCCTCCACCAGCAAGATGCGCGCACGGCGGGCAAGGGGTGCGGCGTCCAGTTGCACCGGGTCGAGGACTGGCTGCGTGTCGCTGCGCAGGTTGCGCTGCAGGATCTGGTACAACGCGTTGCGGCTCAATGGCCGGGCCTGCTGCTGCAAGGGCGCCAGGGCCGCCACCTCTTCGCTCGGCATGAAGTTGCCGTAGGCGGTCACCACCAGAATCGGCGCGGTGATGCCCGGCCGCAGGCGGAACAGGCATTCCGGGCAGTCGGTGATCAACAGGTCGGGATGCTGTGCGCTCAAGTCGTCATCGATGCTGTAACAACGCGGTTTGAGTCCCCAATGGGGCAGCAGGGTGGTCAGCAACTCGGCCAGGCCGCTGCTTTGCCCGGTAATCACAATGACATCGCCTGCCAATGGCGCCTGCGGTGATGCCGGCAGGTGCACGGGCAACGGCAGTTGCGCACAGAACTGGCTGCCGAATCCCACCTCCGAACTGATGCTCAAGCGCCCCTTCATCGCTTCGCACAAGTTATACGTCAGCGCCAGGCCCAGCCCCGTGCCGCCAAACTGGCGGGTGATACCGGCGCCGGCCTGGGTGAACGGCTGGAAGATCTTCACCTGCGCGTCCTGCGCAATGCCGATGCCGGTATCGCAGACTTCAATGCTCACCGTGTCTTCAACGCTGCTCAGGCGCACGTCCACCCGCCCGAAACGGGTGAACTTCAAGGCATTGGACAGCAAGTTGCTGACGATCTGCCGCACCCGGGTCGGGTCGCCCAATACCTGGGCGGGAAACTGCGGGTCGATCAGGCAGGTCAGTTCCACGCTGGGGGCGGCGTTTTGCGAGAGCAGGTTGGCGGTGTCTTCCACCAACGAGCCCAGATCGAACGGGATGCGCTCGAGCTCCAGCTGACCGGCGTCGAACTTGGACAAATCGAGGATATCGTTGAGCAACTCCACCAAGACCTTGCCGGAGTCATGGGCGATCGACAACTGCTGGCGCTGTTCGGCGTTCAGCGGGCTATCGAGTGACAGGGCGATCATGCCCAGCAGGCCGTTGAGCGGGGTGCGGATTTCGTGGCTCATATTGGCCAGAAACGCCGCCCGGGCCTGGGCCATCCCCAAGGCGTTTATTTTCGCGGCCTCCAGCTCATCGTTGGACTGGCTCAGGCGCTGGTTGCTGGCCTTGAGCTCAAGGGTGCGCGCGGAAACGATGTCTTCCAGCTGGCCCAGATACTCGGTGAGACGGTCCTCGGCGTGACGGCGTTGCTGGATCTCGGTCTCCATGGTTTCGAATTGCTGGTTGGCCACGTTCACCAGCACGCCGATTTCATCGTTTTCGTGGCCTGGTGGGCAGTCCAGTCGCGTGTGTTTACGCGTACTCAGTTCGCCAATGAGCCGCACCAGCGGCTGGGTCAGCATCACGTAATACAGGCCCAGTAGAATGCCGGTCAGCAGCAGGCTGCGCACGAACCCGTTGAGCAGGGTGATCTCGGCGCGACGCAGGAAACGGCTGCCGAAGGCGTAGGTGTCGACGTCCAGGCGCAGCACGCCGAGGGACTCGTCGGGCATGTGGCTGAGGAACAGGCGGTCTTCGAATTGGCGGTTGGCACCGAACAGGAAGTCGCTGAGCGGCCGATACGTGCTCTGCTTGCGCGGGTGGTCTACGTCGGCGAGTACCACGCCGTTGTTGTCGATCAACTGCGCGCGAATGACGGCGGGGGAGCGCAGCAGGCCCAGGGTCAGTTCCTGGGCCAGTTCAGCGTCGATGTTGTAGGCGATGCGTGACGCCGGGTTATGGCTGATTTCGATCAGTGAGCGAATTTCACGGTTGATGGATGCGTCTTCGCTGGCATAATCAATGCCGATCTGGATCAGGCTGAGCAAGGTTCCCAAGACGAAACCGACCAGCACAGTCAATCGGGCTTGTTTATAAGACAAGCGGTGGGCGAACTTGATATCCATCGAGTGTTGAACCACTTCACGTTTCCCTTCGCCCGGCAAGCATAGCTGAACATCCACACGCTCTGGCCTGCCCGGCATAATTCTGTTTTTACGCAGCCTGATGTTATCTGCCGCAGGGTTGCCAATACGCCATCTTTTGCAAGAACTTGCCAGAGGAATAAGTGTGGATTCTCGATTGAATACCTTTCTTGAGCGAGCCGACGCCGTGCTCGCGCGCCTGGAGCCCTTGTTGCCCATGCCACGCCAGGCCATCGACTGGAACCAGTGCCTGGCCGCCCGCTGGCAGCGTGAAGGCCGCAGCGGTTTCCTGATGCCGCTGGACGTGAGCCTGGACATGCGCCTGTCCGACCTGATCGGCGTGGACACGCAACGTGAAACCCTGGCACGCAACACTCAACAATTCCTCGATGGCCTGCCCGCCAACCATGCGTTGCTATGGGGCTCGCGCGGCACCGGCAAATCGTCCATGGTACGTGCCTTGCTGGCCCAGCATTGCCAGGCCGGTTTGCGCCTGATCGAAATCGAGCGTGACCACCTGGCCGACCTGCCGCGGGTGGTCGAGCAACTGATCAAGCTGCCGCAGCGTTTCATTCTGTTCTGTGATGACCTGTCGTTCGACGCCGGCGAAGGCGACTACCGTGTGCTCAAGAGCGTGCTTGACGGCTCCCTGGAACAGGCCCCGGAAAACGTGCTGCTGTATGCCACGTCCAACCGCCGCCACCTGGTGCCGGAAAACCAGAGCGACAATGAGAACTGGAAACGCGTGGACGGCGAATTGCACCCCAGCGAAGCGGTGGAAGACAAGATTGCACTGTCCGACCGCTTCGGCCTGTGGCTGTCGTTCTACCCGTTTACCCAGGAACATTTCCTGGCGGTGGTGGAGCACTGGATCGGCGAGTTGGCGGGCAAGGCCGGCTTGCCGTGGCAGCGCGACGAAGCCCTCGACATTCTCGCCGTGCGCTGGGCGACCGGCCGCGGCAATCGCAACGGCCGTTGTGCTTATCAATTCGCCCGTTACTGGGTAGGTCTTAAATTGCTGGAGCGTCAACCATGATCGATCTGCAACACGCCGGCACCGGCCTGGACGGCTATGCCATGCTCTGCGCGCAGCTGGAATCGTTGCTGGCCGATGAACGCGATTTCATCGCCAACAGTGCGCAGTTTTCGGCATTCCTGTTCAACCAGCTGGATGACTTGAACTGGGCCGGCTTCTACCTCAATCGCAATGAAGAACTGGTGCTTGGTCCGTTCCAAGGCCAGATTGCCTGTGTGCGTATCCCTTTTGGCCGCGGCGTATGCGGTGCGGCCGCGGCGTCGCGACAAACCCAGCGCGTTGAGGACGTGCACGCGTTCCCCGGCCACATCGCCTGTGACAGTGCGTCCAACAGCGAACTGGTGGTGCCGCTGGTCAAGAACGGCCAACTGATTGGCGTCCTTGACCTCGACAGCCCTTCACTGGCGCGTTTTACCCAGCAGGACCAGGCGGGCATCGAACAACTGGCGTCGATTTTCCTGCGCTTGACCGACTGCTGATGCCAAGGGGCGGTCGCCGCCCCTTATTCGCCCTCCAGCCCGCGCAGTTTTACCTGCAGCGTCCTTTCCAGTTCCAGCATCAGCTTTTCCAGGGATTTCACGCCTGCTTCGATCAGCGCTGGCTCATCGCCGCGTGCGCACGCCTGCTCGAGGGTTTCGCATTGCGAGGCCAATGCGCGGGCCTGGACGATACGGGCTGCGCCCTTGATCTTGTGGGCCTGCTCGATAATGTCCTGGAGCGAAGCCTGCGCCGCCAGCAAGGCGAGCAGGTCCTGGCGATCCTGGCGACTGCTGCTCAACAGCTCTTCGAGCAGGCGCCGGCTCATCTGTGGGTCGCCGCCTGTGAGCGTGTCGAAGTTGCCGAGATCGAACGACTCGCCGACCGGTTGAGGACTGATCTGTGCCAGCTGCCGCTCCAGCGCGGTGAGGCTGATGGGTTTGAACAGGCAGTCGTTCATGCCGGCCTGGGCGCAGCGCTGTTTCTCTTCGGGTTGGGCATTGGCGGTAAACCCCAATACCACGCAGGGCGTCAGTTGCTCGCGCTGCTCGTATTCGCGGATCGAGCGACTGAGCTCGTAACCGTTCATGATGGGCATGTTGCAATCGGCGATGACCAGGTCGAAGTGTTGCTGGCGCCAAGCCTGGAAACCGGTGGCGCCGTTTTGAGCGGCGGTGAAGTGATGGCCGAGGTAGCCCAGCTGCTGGCACATCAACAGGCGGTTCGCCGGGTGATCGTCCACCACCAGCACATTGAGCACCGTTGCGGCCGCGGGCACCTCGGGGGTGAATTCATCCACCGCCAGCGCCGGCTGCAGGCGAATCATCTTCAGGCTGACATGTACCTGGGTACCCACCATCGGCACGCTGCTCAGGCTGAGTTGCCCGCCCATCATTGCGCACAGGCTGCGGCAGATCACCAGCCCCAGGCCTGCGCCGCTCCTGGCCAGTTGCCCGGAATTGTCGGCCTGTGCAAAGGGTTCGAACAGGCGCATCTGGTCTTCCCGGCTGATGCCGATGCCGGTGTCTTCCACCACCAGTTTCATCTCGATCTGTTGCGGCAGGTCGGTGGGCAGGACCTCTACCTTGATTTTTACCTGGCCGCGCTCGGTGAACTTGATCGCGTTGCTAACCAGGTTCGACAGCACCTGCTTGAAACGCAGCGGGTCGATCAACACTTCGGTGTCGTCAAGGTCGGGCTTGAACTCCAACAGCAGGCTAAGGGTTTTCTGGCGTGCCAGGCCATCGAACACACGCACCACCGAGGCGATGACCTCTCGCAGGTTCACGCGCTCCGGTGCCAGGCTCAGGCGCCCGGATTCGATGCGCGCGATGTCGAGGATATCGCCGATCAGCTCCAGCAGGTCCTTGGCCGAGTTGTAGGCGACTTCAATGGCCGGACGATCGAGATGGCCCTGGTCGGCGCGTTTCAGGGTCAACTCCAGCATGCCGATCACGGCGTTCATCGGTGTGCGGATTTCGTGGCTCATGGTGGCGAGGAAGGTACTCTTGGCCCGATTGGCCTCGTCGGCGCGTTCCTTGGCCGCGCGCAGCTCATCGAACAACTGGCGTCGCTCACTGATGTCGACCCAGCCACCGATGATGCCCTGTACCTCGCCAATGGAGTCGCGGTACGGCAGGATCCAGTGGTAGATCGTCAGTTTTTTCCCGCGGATATGCAGCGTACGGTCCAGGATCAACGGGTTGCCCTCGGCCACCACGCGCTGATAGTCGGCATGGTATTGCGCCGCTTCCGCCGCAAGGGCCGTGCTGATCTGCATCGCGCTTTTGCCGATGACGTCTTCGCGCTTGACGTCGAACACCTGCAGGTAGCTGTCGTTGCAGGTCTGCAGCAGGCCCTGGCGATCACGTACGTAGATCGGATGCGGAGTCTCATTGACCAGGGCGCGCATGAACTCGAACTGGTCGTTGAGGGCGCGTTCGGCCATTTTGCGCTGCTTGATCTGGCGGCGCATGTACGCATTCCAGGTCAGGGAAATCAGTAACAAGAGCCCGGTGCCGATGATGATGCGCGCGATCAGTTGGTGATAGTCGCGCCAATAACTGTCGCCGGCGGCGCTGTAGCCCCGCCAGCGGCTGTTGATCACCCCCAGTTCATCCGGGGCGATGCTGAGCAGGGCCTTGTCGAGAATCGAACTGAGCTCGGTGGCGCGGCGTGAAGTCGCCAGCGCGAACGTGGCAGGCATCGTGCCGATGCTGAAGCTGATTTGAACCTTGTCCTGGAACATCGGTGAGGACAGGAAGTAGTTGGCGATCACCAGGGTGTTCACGGCACCGTCCACGTAACCGTTGACCAGCAGCTCGGTCGATTTGAAGGTATCTCCCGTCTCTACCAGCTCGATCTTCGGAAAGCTGTCACGCAGGAACTTTATCAGCGGGCTGCCTTGCGTCACCGCCAGGCGCTTGCCCGCCATCTCTTCCAGGCCGGTGGGTGCCTGGGCCTCCTTTCGCGTCAACATGACGTAGGAGTTCTCCAGGTAAGGACGACTGAAGTCCAGTTGGGCTTCCCGTTCGGCGCTGGGGACGATACCGCCGATGATGTCGACTTTGCCGGCCTCGACCTGATCGATCATCGTGTTCACATCGCGCCCGCGCACGATCTTGAAGCGTAACCCGGTTCGCAGGCGAATCAATTCCAGCAGATCGGCCGTAATGCCACGAAAATTGCCGTTGGCGTCGAAGAATGTCAGCGGCGCATAGGCTTCGTTCACCACTACGCTGACTTCCGGGTGGTCTTTGAGCCAGCGTTCTTCTCGGGACGTCAGTTGCAACTTGTGGTCGGTCAGCAGGATATCGCTGCCGGCACTCCAGCGCTTGGCGATGGCTTCCCGTTCACTGGTGGGTACGCTCATCAGTACGGCGTCGACGATACTCAGCAGGATGGTCTGATGCTGGGACATGGCGAAACTGAAGCCATAGGCTTCATGTTTACCGAAGTTGGCCATGCGGATGTTTTTAAGGTAGCCCTTGTTGATCATGTAATGGGTGGAAATGGTGTCGCCGAGGAAAACGTCGGCCTGGTCGAACGCCACCGCATTCAATGCGTTCTGATACGACGGATAGGCGCGAATGATTGCCTTGGGGTAGAGCTTTTCCACCTCGCCCATGGGCAGATAGTGATAGACCAGGGCCAGGCGCAGCCCCGCCAATCCGTCACTCAGGCTGCGGGTTTCGCCTTCGCGGGTTACCAGCACCGGCTGGTCCGGGGCATAGGGCTCAGACAGGCTGAGGTTGGGGTTTGCCGCCTCGAAGCTGTTGGAGGAACCCAGCAGATCGATATCCCCCGCTACAAGGGCGCGGATGGCAGCCTCTCTCGAGGAATAGCGCAACACTCTTACCGGCAGGGCCAGTGCCTTGTTCAGCAGCCCGGCATAATCGGCGGTGAAGCCTTCGTAGTCGCGTCCGCTGGAAGTGAGGTCAAAGGGGGGGTAGTCGGGGGACGCTGTGCCCAGGACCAGTTCGCGTTTGTTTTGCAGCCACAGGCGTTGCGTCTTGTTCAGATGGGGTTCCAATTGTACCGAACCTGCGCGACTCAGTAAGTTAAAGTGTTCCGGGCCCGTTTGATGGTTTGCAGGCACGGCCGTACTGAAGCACAAGCCGGCACTCAATATAATCAGATAGTCCTTTATACATCTGGGCATCCGCTTTCTCACACTAGCGCGTTTCGTTTTGCCATCTCGATAAGTTCTACCAAGGACTTGGCTTGAAGTTTTTGCATGAGTCGTTTTTTATAAGTACTTACGGTTTTATTACTCAGGAACATGCCCTTGGCGATTTCCTTGTTGGTACGGCCTTGGGCAAAAAGTTGCAATACCATTAATTCGCGGTCGTTGACGGCCTTGAACAGTTCAAGTTCCCTGCCGTCTGCGCCATGCGTCGTCAAGGCTTGGCTGGGAAAGTAGTTATAGCCTGACAGCACCGCGCGGATGGCGCTCAGCAGTTCGCTCAGGTCGCCTTCTTTGCACACATAGCCATCGGCGCCCGAGCGCATGCAGCGAGTCGCGAACAAGGTGGGGGACTGGGCCGTCAGCACCAGCGTTTTCATGGTGGTATTCATGGCGTTGAAGCGGCAGAGCACTTCGAGCCCGTCGAGTTTGGGGATACTGATATCCAGGATGATCAGGTCCGGCAGGCTTTCGCGAACCATTTGTATGGCGTCGCATCCATTATCCGTTTCTCCCACTACTTTGTAGCCTTCGTGCTCCAACAACATCCGGATGGCAAGCCTTATAACCGGGTGGTCGTCGATAATAAAAACGGTGTTCATAGTCACGTTCCATGCAGGTGTAAATAAAGCGGGCACATTAGCTCAGAAGCGGTGCCAGGAGCATGAAGCCAAGGCCGAGTAGATATAAAACAGGAGATTTCCTACAGCAAAAAAGGTAATGACCTACCGGTTGCCAAGGCTTTGTGAGGTGGTTTGTCAGCGTTCGGCCGGCCGCGTGGCCAAATCAGGAAGCCAGGCACTTAATAGCGGTTAGTCGAGCATTTTTCAGTGGGTCAATATGTTTAAAGTCCTACACTTGTAGTGTAAGTAAAGGTTGTATCAGCTGTGAAAGTTCATCGTTGTTCAGCGGTTTTGGCAAATAGCCAAGCAATGGCAGGCCGCGTGCCAGTGCCTGGGCATGCAAGAGTGACAATTCCGCCACCGGCAGTCCGCTGAGCAGGATGGCGTTGCCGACAAAACCGCCGCGACTGGCGATTTCGATCAATTCCAGCCCGAGTAAGTCAGGCAGGCACTGGTCACACAACAGTACATCGAACGGGGCCTCGGCCTGCCTCATACAACGGATTGCCTGTTCGGAATTCTCCGCCAGGGTCAGTTGTTCGAAGCCGAAGCTCTTGAGCAGGCACTGGCTCGCCAGCAATTGAAAGGGATGATCCTCCACCAGCAGGATGCGAAGGGGGTAACTGGGCATAGAAGGCACGCGGTGAGTCAAGCATCGATGGGGGGCATGTAGGAGTAGTTCGCCAAATTTGCCCGGAGCGTGCGCGATTATTCCTCGGATACTTGTGCGAGTTCGATCAGGCCGCTCTGTTCCCGTTGTAGGCAGATTCCTTTCAGGGAGCAGGCGGCGCTTTCGGCAGATTATTGCGGGCTGGAACGTCCTGTCATCTCTCGCGCCATTTCGGTGGCGTAGCTGTCGGTCATGCCGGCAATAAAGTCAATCATGCGCAGGAACGACTTGTGCAATGGCCAGGCAGGGTCCGGTGCGTTGTTGCCGAGCAGATCGAGAATGCGTCGGTTCTTGAATGATGGCGTACGGCCGCCATGCTGCTCCAGGGCGGCGCCGCAAAACGCGTTCAGGAGAATCTCCAGGGTGGTGTAGGCGCCGATCTCATGCAACGTCTTGCGCTTGTCCTGGAAGATTTTCTTGCGCGCCATGTCCTTGGCATCCAGCACGCAGCGTTTGGCCGGGCCATGCATGTGCTCCACCAGATCGCCCGGCAGGGTGCCGGCCAGCAAGGCGTCCTGTTGTTCGACGAAGGCGTGTGCCGCGGCGTTGGTCAGGTGCTCGATGGCCTTGCCACGCAGAATCGCCAACTTGCGGCGACGCGAGTCCATTGGGCCCAGTTGTCGATAGGTCTGCGGCAGATCGTCGCCCACCAGGTCAAGCAGCAGGGATTCGACTTCGGCGTATTCCAGCAGGTCCATTTCCAGGCCGTCTTCCAGGTCGATGAGGGCGTAGCAAATGTCGTCGGCGGCCTCCATCAGGTACACCAGCGGATGACGGGCCCAGCGTTGTTCTTCAAGTTGCGGCAGGCCGAGCTTGTGGGCGATCTGTTCCAGAATCGGCAGTTCGCTCTGATAACAGCCGAACTTGTGCTTCTTGTAGCCCAGGGAGTCGGCGTGGCGGGCGGTCCAGGGGTATTTCAGGTAGGTGCCGAGGGTGGCGTACGTCAGGCGGGTGCCGCCGTCGAACTGGTGGTATTCCAGCTGGTGAGTACGCGAAAGCCCTGCGCGTTGCCTTCGAAATTGAGAAAGTCATTGCGCTCGGCGGTACTCATGTCGTCCAGCCAGCCGCGCCCGGCCGCCTGCTGGAACCAGTGGCGGATCGCGTCCTCGCCGGAATGCCCGAATGGTGGGTTACCGATGTCATGGGCCAGGCACGCCGACTGCACCACCATGCCCAGGTCGCTCGGGTCGCACCAGTCGGGCAGGGCGCTGCGCAAGGTTTCACCGACGCGCATGCCGAGGGAGCGGCCCACGCAACTGACTTCCAGGGAATGGGTCAGACGGGTATGGATATGGTCGTTGCTCGACACCGGGTGCACTTGGGTCTTGCGTCCCAGGCGGCGGAACGCGCCGGAAAAAATGATGCGGTCATGGTCTTTGTGAAACGGGCTGCGCCCCAGTTCTTCCGGGCTGTGCAGCGGCTTTCCAAGACGTTCGCGGGTCAGCAGGGTGGGCCAATCCAAGGCGGGTACTCTCCGTACGGTGAATGACCCGCCCAGCTTCCCGGTTCAGCGCGGCCTGGGCAAGCGAAAATCTACAGGCCGACCGCGTCGATATCGATTAACAGCAAACGCTGACCGTTATCGAAGAATTGTCCGGCGGTGAGGCAGTACTGGTTCGTGGTGGCGTCGCGGTAGGTCGACGACAGGGTCAGGCGTCGCTCCTCCCAGCCTTCGGCCAGCAGGTGATAGAAATACGGGCGCCACGACCAGTTGTGGCCCAGGTAGCGACTGTCGGCCTGCCAGGCGTCCTGGCGCCATTCGAAGTTGGGCGTCAACTGTGTGCCATGCCGGTCGCACTGGTAAAAGCGCAGCAACCAGGGGAAGGCCGGCAGTTGCGGCAACTGCGCAAGCGGCGCCTGGTCCTGGGCCCAGGTTTGCAGGATGTTCATTAATTCGGCCAATTGCTGGCGCAGCTGCATGGTGCGTCCGCGTTCCGCCAGTTTCTGCTGGACATACGCCGTGCGCAGCTGGGCAAAACGCGGCACGAAGGCGTCGGCGGCGAACCAGTCCAGCTGCGCCTGGGCAAACAGATAGCCCTGCACATACCGCGAGCCGCATTCCAGGGCGAAACTCAGTTGAGCCTCGGTTTCCACGCCTTCGGCGATGATCCAGCAACCGGTCTTTTCCGCCATCTGCGCCAGCGCCCGTACCACATCGCTGCTGGGCCCGCCTCGCGCGGCTGCCTGAAACAGGCGCATGTCCAGCTTGAGAATATCGGGCTGCAGTGCCAGTACCCGGTCGAGTTGGGAGTAGCCGGCGCCAAAGTCGTCGATAGCGATACGCGCACCCGCCTCGCGATAGCGCGTCACTACGTCGGCCAAGCGTTGGATATCTCCGCCCAGCTCGGTGATCTCGAACACGATGCGCGCTGGGTCGACGCCATGCCGTTGAATCTGTTTCAGGCTCGGCAGCGCCTGGCCCGGGCGCAGGCGGTTAATCCAGCGCGGCGAAATGTTCAGGCTCAGGAACCAGTCTTCGGGGGCTTCATGCAGGCGGCTCAGTGCATTGTCGCGAATCTGCCGGTCCAGGCGGCGCAAGGCCACGCCCGGTGCGCGCGGGTCGTCGAACAGCGGGCCGACGGACTGCAAGCGGCCATCCGCCTGGCGTAGACGCCCCAGGGCCTCGACGCCGGCAATGCGCCCGGTGGCGGTATCGATGAACGGCTGGAAGCAGGCGAGCGGTTGCCCGTCGATCACGGGGCCTCCTTAAGCGAGGTGGCAAAAAAATAGGCCCGCCCTCGTTGACGAGGGCCGGGCCGATTCTGTCTGCAAGAATGCAGCCAGCAGGGCTCAACCTTTACGCGAAGCGCCGGCCATCGCCAATTTGATCAGCGGGATCAAACCGGCGCCCAACCGCACCAGGCGCGTCAGGCTGCTGAGGCTGCCGCTCTTGGCGCCCTTGCCGGTAAAGAAACCCAACAGCGTTACCGCCGCCACGCCCCACAGCGGCGCGTGCTTGATGCCCAGGCTGTCCTGCCAGTTGTGGCGCATGTCGCGGACTTTGTGCAGGGGCGCCATCAGTTGTTGGGACTCGTGACGGATCTCCTGGCGGTGCATTTCCATGCGCAGGCGGATCAACGCCTTGCGCATTTCCCGGCGGGAGGTGGTGTGGGGGATTTCAGTCAGGCTCATGGCAGCAGGCGCTCCCGGTCATTGGCCAGCTCTTCGAGCGTGGCGTGGAAGGGCGTGGACTCATCGAACACCGCTGCTTTCAAGCGCACGCCGCAGAACGCGGCAGCAAGGGTGTAGAACACGCACAGGCAGATGATCCCGGTGAGGCGATAGCCGGTGTCCCAGACCAGGATCATCACCAGCGTCGACAGCCCCACCAGCAACAGCAGGGCAAACACCAGCGCCAGGCCCGCAAACAACAGCAGGCTGACGGTGCGCGCCTTCTGTTCCTGCAATTCGATGCCAAACAGTTCGACGTGGCTGTGCAGCAAGCCTAGAACGGCTGCGCCCAGGCGTCGTGAGGTTGAACTTGTGCCCGTGGACGAGCCGCTTTCGCCGATAGACATAGTGTTAGCGCCTTGTAGCCAGCAGACCGATCAGAAAGCCCACGCCGGCGGCAATGCCCACTGCCTGCCAAGGGTTGGTCTGCACGTAATCTTCAGTGGCGGTGACCGCCGCCTGGCCGCGCTCGCGCAGGGAGTCTTCGGTCACTTGCAGGGTTTCACGGGCCTTGAGCAGGCTTTCGTGGATCTTGCTGCGCAATTCGTCGGCCTGATCGCCGGCCAGGATCGCGGTGTCGTCCAGCAACTTTTCGGTGTCACTGACCAGGGTTCTAAAATCCGCCATCAGTATTTCTTGGGCGGTCTGTGCTGTTTTTCTGGCCATGGTTATCTCCGTGATGGGCTGATCGGTACGTGTGGTTTCGAGTCACCGGCATCGGTGAAGGTTCAGTGCAATTGTCTGGTACAGCTTTTGCTTTGCCTTGGTGCGCGGGCCGCGAGGCCTGCGCTGAAGCTGGGCGGTAAGGTCTCAAGCCCTCAAAAACCTTACCTTAAATAACTGAAACTCGCGGAAAAAACCTGTCGGCGAAGGCCTTAGAGGTTGATCGCTGCGCTAAAGCGGTTCACGCCCTCTCCAGAGGGGCGGTGCCGTCGGTGCCAATTTAGTGCGCGCAACCCAGGTTTGAACCGCTTTGGTGCTTTTTTGCCTAATACAGGCCTGCCAACCTCAATGGAAAATCTGCAAAGCGCGGTGGACACGCTGGTCCACAGCTCTAACACCCTGTTTATCTTGATCGGTGCGGTCATGGTACTGGCCATGCACGCAGGCTTCGCGTTTCTCGAAGTCGGCACGGTGCGCCAGAAAAACCAGGTCAACGCGCTGTCGAAGATCCTCAGCGACTTCGCCATCTCCACGTTGGCCTACTTCTTTATAGGCTATTGGATCTCCTATGGCGTGAGCTTCATGCAACCGGCGGCCGTGATCAGCGCCGACCACGGTTATGGCTTGGTGAAGTTCTTCTTCCTGCTGACGTTTGCCGCGGCGATCCCGGCGATTATTTCCGGGGGCATTGCCGAACGTGCAAAGTTCGCTCCGCAGTTGTGTGCCACTGCGTTGATCGTGGCGTTCATCTACCCCTTCTTTGAGGGCATGGTGTGGAACGGCAATTTCGGCGTGCAAGCCTGGTTGCTCGCCACCTTTGGCGCCAGTTTCCATGACTTCGCCGGTTCCGTGGTGGTGCACGCCATGGGCGGCTGGCTGGCGCTGGCGGCGGTATTGCTGCTGGGCCCGCGTAATGGACGCTACCGTGAAGGGCGCCTGGTGGCCTTCGCACCGTCGAGTATTCCGTTCCTGGCGCTGGGCTCGTGGATCCTCATCGTCGGCTGGTTCGGCTTTAACGTGATGAGTGCGCAGACCCTGAGCGGCGTCAGTGGCCTGGTGGCGGTCAACTCGCTGATGGCGATGGTCGGCGGCACCGTTGCTGCACTGGTGATCGGTCGCAATGACCCCGGCTTCCTGCACAACGGCCCGTTGGCCGGGCTGGTGGCAATTTGCGCCGGTTCCGATCTGATGCACCCGGTGGGCGCGCTGATCACCGGTGTTGTCGCGGGCGGGCTGTTTGTGTGGTGCTTTATCGCCGCTCAGGATCGCTGGAAGATCGACGACGTGCTCGGCGTGTGGCCGCTGCATGGTCTGTGTGGCGTATGGGGTGGCATCGCCTGCGGCATCTTTGGCCAGACGGCGCTGGGCGGGTTGGGCGGTGTGAGCCTGATCAGCCAGTTGATCGGCACCGGCCTTGGCGTGGTGGTGGCGTTTGGCGGCGGCCTGCTGGTGTACGGGGCGATCAAGCATGCAAGCGGGCTGCGCCTGAGCCAGGAGCAGGAGTACTACGGTGCGGACCTGTCGATCCACAAGATCGGCGCGGTCAGTCAGGATTGATCGGCGCCTCGTCTTCGTTGTTGGGGTGCGCGTAAAAACCATGCAGCAAGCTGTAGCGGTCATGCCGCACTTCAGCGACCCGCGCCTGCACCTGCTGGTCCGGTAACCCCAGCAGAGTCAAGGCGTGGGAGGCAAGCATCAGGCTCGACTCCAACAGCTCGGGCACCACTTCGCTGGCGCCCGCCGCTTTCAGTTCGGCCAACTGGCTGTCATCGCGCGTGCGCACCAGAATCGGCACCTCGGGGTTGATCCGCCGCGCCTCCTTCAACACCAGCAGCGCGACGTCGCTGTTGTCCACCGCAATTACCACCAACCGCGCACGCTCAAGGCCGACCGCGCTGAGCAAGGCGCCGCGACGGCAATCACCGTAATGCACGCTGCTGTCCTCGGTAGCGGCTTCCTGCACTCGTTCCGGGTCGTCATCCAGCGCAATAAACGCCTGTCGCTCGCGACGCAGAAAACGCCCGATGGACTGACCGACCCGGCCATACCCGCAGATCACCGCATGGCCCTGCAATTGCGCGTTGAGAGCACTGATGGTTTCCAACTGCACTTGCTGGTTGGGTTTGCGGTGCAGGCGCAGCGCAATGGCGGGCGCGGCGCGTAACAGCAGCGGGGTCAGCAGCATCGAGCAGAAGGTCGCGGCGAGCAGCAAGCCATTGAACTGGTCCGGGATCAGCCGGCTTTGCTGCATTTGCGCCATCAGCGCAAAACAGAACTCCCCGCCTTGGGCCAGGGCCAGGCCGCTGCGCCAGGCGGTTTCACTGTCGCTGCCGCGCAGCTTGACCAACGCGGCGACCAGGCAGCCCTTGACCAACATCAGTGTGAGGGTCAGGCCGAGGATCAACAGGCCGTGGCTGAGGAACAGCTGCAGGTCGATGAGCATGCCGATGCTGACGAAAAACAGCCCCAGCAGGATGTCGCGAAACGGTCGGATATCCGCTTCGATCTGGTGACGATAATGGCTTTCGCCCAGCAACATGCCGGCCAGAAACGCACCGAGGGCAGGGGAGAGGCCGAGCAAATGGGTCAACCAGGCGGTGAGCAACACGATCACCAGCGCCAGCAGCACAAACAGCTCGGCCGAATGGGAGGCGGCGACTTCATGAAACAGACGCGGCAATAACCAGCGACTGGCCAGCAGCAAACCCACGAACAGCACCACGGTTTTACCCAGGGTCAACGGCAGGGCCCAGTACCAGGCTTGGTCGCTGCTGCCTGCAAACACGGGCACCAGGGTCAACAGCAACACGGCCACCACGTCCTGGAACAGCAGCACGCCAATCGCGTTCTGCCCATGGCTGCTGAAGATTTCCCCGAGGCTGGTCAGCTCCTTGCTGACGATCGCCGTGGACGACAACGCCAGCCCTGCGCCGAGCAGCAAGGCGATGCCGGGCGCCACGCCCAGGGCCATCAACAAACCGCCAAGCAGCACCGCGCAACCCAGCACTTGCAAACTGCCCAGGCCAAACACCACACGGCGCAGGGCCAGCATCTTGGTCAGGGAAAACTCCAGGCCCAGGGAGAACAGCAGGAACACCACGCCCAACTCCGCGAGGTCGGGCAGTTCTTCACTGTCATTCACCCAGTCCAGAGCAGTAGGCCCCACGGCGAGGCCCACACACAGATAGCCGAGCACGGGCGGCAGTTGCAGCCGGCGAAACAGCGCAATCACCACCAGGGATGAGGCCAGAATGATCAGCAGGTTGGCGAACACGGGCAGCTCCGTTGCAGGGGTGAGCGGACAAAAAGCCGCGAGAATCGCTGATTCAGTTATAGGTCATGCTGATCTGGGTCAGTTTTTTTTGTGGGTCACAGCGGGAGGGCGGCTTTAGAATGATCGCTCGTCTCTTGCGAGGTCCAATTGCCATGCTTCCTGAATGCCAGCTGTTCGGCACCCTGGGTTGCCATTTGTGTGAGATTGCTGAGGCGGTCATCATGCCGTTCGTCGTCGAAGAGGGGCTGCTCGTTGAGTTGGTGGATATCACCGGCCCCGAAGACCTGACCGAGGCCTACGGCCTGAGAATTCCGGTGTTTCGACGGGTGGACACGGGGGCGGAACTGGACTGGCCGTTCGACACTGAACAGGTTGTCGCCTTCCTTCGCTGAGGTTTATGCGATGGCGGGTTTCCAAATATTAAGTTACTGTATGTTTGTACAGCGATTGAATAGAGGGAACGCCCGTGGTGAATGTTGAACAACTGAAAAGCAGCGTCAATCGCATGTCCGCCGACGTCGTGCGCGATGCGGTGAACGAGCTGCGCCTCGATGGTCTGGTCACGGAAGGCAAGACGCCGTTTAACAAAGTGCATTTCAATACCTGCTTTGCCGAGATCGAAGCGTTGTTCCAGCGCGCCGGTTACCACAAGCAGTTGGACGTGGTGGGTTACCAGGGTTTGCTCTACGCCTTGTACGATCCGGGGCGCTGGGAAGCGGTGGACGTGTTGCGCTGGCTCAAGGAGTTTACCGAGGCGGCCAGTGCCTCAAAGGTGCTGCGGGCCGAGTTGGCCAAGGCCTGAGATCGGCCCTAGGCCGAATCCCGCTTCGTGCGGGATAATGGCCGCCGGTTTTTTCCAAGGCTTTGAGCATCGGCATGTCCACTTCCGGTTTTTCCGCATCCCAGCACCAAGCCAGCACCTTGTACTTGCCGCCCGGCCCGTGGGCGACCGTGCTCGATTGCCTGTGCGCGCACTTCCCGGCGATTGGCCGTGAACAGTGGCTGGACCGCATTGCCCGTGGCCGCGTGCTGGATATCAACGGCGGCCCGATTCTCCAGGACCTCGCTTACAAAGAGGGCCTGTGTATCTACTACTTCCGTGAAGTACCGAACGAAAAAGAGATCCCCGTGCAGGAAACCATCCTGTACGCCGACGAGCACCTGGTGGTGGCGGATAAACCGCACTTCCTGCCCGTGACTCCGGCCGGTGAGTACGTCGAGCAAACCTTGCTGCGCCGTCTGATCCGCCGCCTGGACAATCCTTCGCTGGTGCCGCTGCATCGCATCGACCGCCACACCGCGGGCCTGGTGCTGTTCTCCGCCAACCCGGCCAGCCGCTCGGCCTATCAGCAGCTTTTTCCCACACGTCAGATCGACAAATTCTATGAAGCCATCGCCCCGGCCTTGCCTGGGCTGACGTTTCCGTTAGTCCACAAAAGCCGCTTGGTGGATGGCGAGCCGTTTTTCCGCATGCAGGAAGGCGAGGGTGCCAGCAACACCGAAACGGGCGTGCAAGTGCGAGAGAAAAACGGCGACCTGTGGCGTTACGGCCTGTTCCCCGTGACCGGCAAGAAGCACCAGCTGCGCGTGCACATGACTGCGCTCGGCGCGAGCATCTGCAACGACCCGTTCTACCCGAACGTGATCAAGGATGCCGTGGACGACTACGCCAACCCCCTCAAGCTGTTGGCCCAGGGCGTGCGGTTTATCGACCCGGTCAGCGGGCAAGAGCGGCGTTTTCGCAGTGCCATCACCCTGGACTGGTAAATCCCAGATACGACAAGGCCCGCACGAGGCGGGCCTTGGGGTAAACGTTAAGCTTTACAGATCTTTAACGGTGCGAACCTGATCCTTGTTGATACGGGTGCGCTTGCCGTCCAGTTGCTGGAATTCATAGAAACCCGAATCTTCGTCGTATTTGGGGGTGTCGACGGCCTGGATTTCGCGACCGTCATTCAGGGTGATCACTGTAGGCGAGGCGCAACCGGCGAGGGTAGCGAGGCCCAGTGCAAGCATGAGAGCGGCGATGGTCCGTTGAGTCATGGGTCTTGTCTCCGAGAGAATACTTTTTAAATGCTGACCTTGTGACGCATGACACGCCGACAAAGTTCCTTGTACGACGTTCATTCTGACACGCCGGACCTCTGGTGCAACAGTTGCGGTGTATTCAGGTTGGCCAGGCGCGGGTCATCCGCCGGGCATTCCAGGCCGATGCCGCCCAGTTGCAGGAAGAGTTTGCGCGGGCTGCGCTCACCGGCGTGCCAGGCCTGTTCTATCTCGGCTTGCAGGTAGGTCGGGATGATGCAGATCAACGGTTCCCAGAAATCACCGTGACGCACCATGACGGGCCACAGCGGATTGTGTTGCGCGGTGTCGCGCAGGGCGTTCAGCAATTGAACGTCGAGGGCCGGCACATCACACGGCAATACCAGCAGGTGCGGATGGCGCGCCGCCGCCAGGCCGGCGCGGATGCCGGCGAGCGGGCCGGGGAAGTCCGGGCTGTCGTCGCTCACCAGTTGGTCGGCGTAGGGCGCGTAGCGGTCGTGGTTGCGGTTGCACGAGATGATCAGGTCGTCCGTCAGCGGTCGGGTCAGGCGCTGTAGATGGGCGATCAGCGGTTGGCCGCGCCACTGCAGCAGGCCCTTATCCTCGCCGCCCATGCGTTGGCCGCGGCCACCGGCCAATAGCAGAATCGAACAAGGCTGGAGCGAAGATTCAAGAGGCATGGCGGTTCCGCGGCGGCAGGCAAATGGGGGCCTGTGATATAACACCGGGCTGTTCCTTCGACAACCGGACCGTGCCATGAAAGCCAAGGCAGATGCGCCCTTCGTACCCCTGAATATCGCTGTATTGACCGTCAGCGACACCCGCACCCTGGACACCGACACCTCGGGCCAGGTCTTCGTCGACCGCCTGAGCGCCGCCGGCCACCACCTGGCCGAGCGCGTGCTGCTCAAGGACGACCTCTATAAAATCCGCGCCCAGGTCGCCCACTGGATTGCCGAAGACGTGGTGCAGGTGGTGCTGATCACCGGCGGCACCGGCTTCACCGGCCGCGACAGCACCCCCGAAGCCGTGAGCTGCCTGCTGGACAAACAGGTCGATGGCTTTGGCGAACTGTTCCGCCAGATATCCGTGGCCGATATCGGCACCTCCACCGTGCAATCCCGTGCCCTGGCCGGCTTGGCCAACGGTACGCTGGTGTGCTGCCTGCCGGGCTCCACCAATGCGGTGCGCACGGTTGGGACGGCATTCTTGCCGAGCAACTGGATAACCGGCATCGCCCGTGCAACTTCGTGCCGCATCTGAAACAGGCCGAACCCTGTGAATCCCGTGGGTAAGCCCGGCAAGACCGGCGCCTTGATGCCGGTGGAAGCCGCCCTGCGGCAACTGCTGGCGTTGGCCGAAGCCGCGCCGATCCGCGAGCAGCACGCCGTGCCCCTGGCTGAGTGTGATGGCCGGGTATTGGCGCAGGATCTGGTTTCCACCCTCGATCTGCCGCCGTGGCCCAACAGTGCCATGGACGGTTACGCCGTGCGCCTGGCGGATTGGGCCGGCGAGCCGCTGGTGGTCAGCCAGTGCATCTTCGCTGGCCAGGCGCCACAGTCCTTGGCCGCCGGCACCTGTGCGCGCATCTTCACCGGTGCGCCGGTGCCTGAGGGGGCCGACTGCGTGGAAATGCAGGAAAACGCCGTGGTTAACGCCGACAAACGCGTAAGTTTTACCGAGCCCCTGCATCTCAATCAGAACATCCGCCCTCAGGGCCAGGAAACCACCGTCGGCGAACACGTGTTGTCGGCCGGTACGCGCCTGGGCCCGATCGAACTGGGCCTGGCCGCCTCCCTGGGCCGCGACCGCCTCGACGTGGTGCGCCGCGTCCGCGTCGCGGTGCTGTCCACCGGTGACGAGTTGATCGAACCGGGCTTGCCGCTGGGCCCGGGGCAGATCTACAACAGCAACCGCCGCGTGCTGTGCTCATGGCTGGCGCGTACGGGCTGCGAAGTGGTCGACGCCGGGATCCTGCCGGATGACCTGGAACAGACCCGTGAGCGATTGGCGAGCCTGGGCAGCGTCGATCTGATCCTGTCCACCGGCGGTGTGTCGGTGGGCGAAGCGGATTTCCTCGGTATCGCCCTGCGCGAAGAGGGCGAGCTGGCGCTGTGGAAGCTTGCGATCAAACCGGGCAAGCCGCTGACCGTCGGCCATTTCCGTGGCGTGCCGGTGATCGGCCTGCCCGGTAATCCGGCCTCGACCCTGGTGACGTTTGCGCTGTTGGCCCGGCCCTACATCCTGCGGCGTCAAGGCGTGACTGATGTGGAGCCACTGCGCTTCGAAGTGCCGGTGGGTTTCGAGTGGCCAAAACCGGGCAATCGCCGTGAATATTTACGCGGGCGCATCGAGCAGGGCCGGGCGATCATCTATCGCAACCAAAGCTCCGGCGTGCTGCGCAGCGCGGCGTGGGCCGAGGGGTTTGTGGAGGTGGTGGAAGGGACGACCTTGTCGGTGGGTGATCGAGTCAATTTCATCCCGCTGAGCGAAGTCTTGAATTGACCCCCCAATCCAAAGTGGGAGGTGGCTTGCCTGTGGCTATTCAATAATCGTCGCCACGCTCGGTCACATCCCGCTCCACCGGCCCCGCATCCGGGTCATACCCCACCGGGAACTTGCCCTTCAGCGTCCAGGCAAACGCGATGATTTCGGCAATCGTGCGGTACAGCTCCTCGGGAATGCTGGCGCCCAGCTCCATGCGCGCCAGCAGCTTTACCAGCTCGGCGTTTTCATAGATCGGCACTTCATTTTCCCGCGCCAGCTTGAGGATCGCTTCGGCCAGGGCATCGTCGCCTTGGCCGTGAGGGTTGGCGCCTGTTGGCCGTCGTACTTGAGGGCAATCGCCTGGCGTGATGATTCGGTGTTCTTCATGCGGTTTCATCCACCCAGCGTTGTTCCAGTCCGGTTTTCGGCCCGCGTGGCGGGGTGCCCAGGTGGCAATCCAGGTCGCCGACGTTGATGCCGGACGTCACTAGGCGCTCGCGCAGGCTGCCCAGATGGCTTTCGATCAAACTCGCCGTAAACGGGCGCGTGGCCCATAGCTGGCTGGAGAGTTTGCCCTGGGTCAGTTGCGCCTGCACCTGCAACGGTCCGAGCGGCTCCATATCGAAGGCCAGTTCGACGCGCCAGAGCATCTGCTTGGCCTCTTTATTCGCCTTGCGTTCCGGTTGGTCCTTGTCCTGCGCCGGTTCTTCGCGCTGGAACTTGACCTGCAGCGGCACAATGTCCTGCAGGGTGCGCATGGGGATTTCCAGCTGCCAGGTGGTTTGCAGGCGACCATCGGCGGTGGTGCCGGTCTGTTCCAGGCTCGACAGTTGATGGCTCTGCAGGCGGGAGATGGCTCCGGCAGCCAGGCGCAGCAGGTTTTCCAGGTCGCCTTCGCCTTCCAGTTTGGCCATGACCCGCTCCGGCAGCGGGAAGCTGACCGGTGCCTGCCGTGCGCTGACCTGGCCGAGGGTATTGAGCGGGCTGCGCACGAAGTTCGGCATGATCTGGGCCAGTGTGTTGGCCGCAAGGATGGCGTTCAAGTTGGTGGCGGTGGGCAGCGCAGGCAGCAAGTCGGCCACCAGGCGCAGCAGCGCGCCCTTCATGTCCAGCGGCGGTACTTGCGGGTTTTGCCCGGCGAGCAGCTTGGCTTCCAGAAACGCCCCGCTGTTCTGGATCACCTGGGCCAGCACCTTGGGATTGCTCACCTGGGCCAGGTCGGGCAGGGCGGCCAGCAAGCGATCCGCTGCGGCGCGCAGGTTGGCGGACGTGCTGTTATCGGAGGCGCTGTCGTCGCTCGGCAGGTTTAGCAAGGCGGTGAACACCGCATCCAGCGAGCCCTGGCGACTCTGCTGGGTGGCGAGTTGTTGCGTGATGGCCAGTTGATCCTTGAGCCCGCTCAGCGGCACAAAGCTCAAGGTCTGCGCGTTCTGCACCACGGCACTGAGCAAACTGCCCACGCGCAACGGCTGCGGGCTTTCCACCGTCAGGGTTGCACCGGCCAGGGCATTGTTGAGCACCGTCACCAGCGAGCGGTAGATCGCCGGTTGTGCGGTGCCCTGGGGCAGCATTTGCGTGGTCAGCACCTTGGCTTGCAGCAGGGTGCCTTCCGGTAACTGGGTGGTATCAATACGGGTGAGGGCGGCCACATTGGCGCTTATCGCCTGCTGCAAGCTGAGGGTCAGGTTGCCCGCCGGCGTTTGGCTCACCGCTACATTGCTGCCCAACGGCAGTGGCTGGGCGCTGGAGGCCTGCACCAGCGTCTGGCGGCCGCTTCAAGGGTCAGCTTGAGCAACAACTGAAAGGCTTCGCCGCCTTGCTTGAGTGCGATCACCTCGGCGTTCGCGGTTTTTCCAGGGTCGATCAGCCCGATCTGCGGCTCCAGCAGTTTGAGCAATTCACCGGTGGCAGGCGCAAGGCTTTGCCCTGCCACCGGGGCGGGAGGAAGCGTAGGAAGGTTGATCTCGCCGGTCATCGTGCACGTCGTCTCTGGGGAAATAGCCCTCTTTAGCGTAGGGCATCACATGTATAATGCCGCCCGTCTGCAACGAGAGCGGTAAAAACCTCACAACTATTTGATCCAGCTCTCTAAAATCGGTCGCCAAAGCCGTTATTGTGCATCTCTCTTTAACGGCCGCTGCACCGCCGACTTGAACCGTAAAGGCCCGCGATCTCTTGACCAGCCCTCTTCTTGAAGCCATAGCGCTCTCCTGTGAACGCGACCTGCGCCTGCTGTTCGAACACCTCGAGCTGCGGCTGGCGGGCGGCGACATGGTGCAGGTCAGCGGGCCCAACGGCAGCGGCAAGACCAGTTTGCTGCGCCTGCTGGCCGGGTTGATGCAGCCCACGGCCGGCGTTGTACGCCTGAACGGCAAACCGCTCGATGAGCAACGTACTACGCTTGCGCGCAACCTGATCTGGATCGGCCACGCCGCCGGCATCAAGGATGTGCTCACCGCTGAAGAAAACCTCAGCTGGCTCAGCGCCCTGCATCATCGCGCCTCCCGTGACGCCATTTGGCAGGCCCTGGCCGCCGTGGGTCTAAAGGGTTTTGAAGACGTTCCCTGTCACACCTTGTCCGCCGGCCAGCAGCGCCGCGTGGCGCTGGCGCGCTTGTACCTGCCGGGCCCGCCGCTATGGATTCTCGACGAACCCTTCACCGCCCTCGATAAACAAGGCGTCGCCCAACTTGAAGAGCACTTGGCGCGGCATTGCGAGCAGGGTGGCACGGTGTTGCTCACCACCCACCATACTCTGGCCCGTGTGCCGTCCGGTTACCGCGACCTGGATTTGGGACGGTGGTCGGCATGAGTGTATTCGCCCTGTTGGTCGCCCGCGAAGCGCGGCTGTTGTGCCGTCGTCCGGCCGAACTGGCCAACCCTCTGGTGTTCTTCGCCATCGTCATCGCGTTGTTCCCGTTGGCGGTCGGTCCGGAGACTAAACTGTTGCAAACCTTGTCCCCGGGCTTGGTGTGGGTGGCGGCGCTGTTGTCGGTCCTGCTCTCGCTGGACGGGCTGTTTCGCAGTGATTTCGAAGACGGTTCCCTGGAGCAGTGGGTCCTTTCGTCGCACCCCTTGCCACTTCTGGTACTGGCCAAGGTACTGGCACACTGGGCTTTTTCCGGTTTGGCGCTAGTCTTGCTTTCGCCACTGCTGGCGATGATGCTCGGCTTGCCCGCGCAGTGCCTGCCGGTGTTGCTGCTGTCCTTGTTGCTCGGTACGCCGGTGCTCAGCCTGTTGGGGGCGGTGGGCGCAGCGTTGACCGTTGGTTTGAAGCGCGGCGGTCTGTTGCTGGCCCTGTTGATTCTGCCTTTGTACATCCCGGTCCTGATCCTCGGCAGCGGCGCTTTGCAAGCCGCGCTGATGGGCATGCCGGCGACCGGTTACCTCCTGTGGCTTGGCAGCCTGACCGCCCTGGCGGTAACCCTGACACCCTTTGCCATAGCGGCCGGCCTGAAGATCAGCGTCGGCGAATAATGAGGTCTGGTCAGGCGTTACACGCTTGGCCAGTAAAGACCCTGCGCTTCTTGCCACGACAAGAAGCAACCGTGAGAAACAGCAATGAACTGGACCTGGTTTCACAAGCTCGGCTCGCCCAAATGGTTTTACGGCATCAGCGGCAAGTTGCTGCCGTGGTTGAGCGTCGCCGCCGTGTTGCTGATCGGCATCGGCCTGGCCTGGGGCCTGGCTTTTGCACCGCCGGACTACCAGCAAGGCAACAGCTTTCGCATCATCTATATCCATGTGCCCGCCGCGATGCTGGCCCAGTCCTGCTACGTGATGCTGGCGGTGTGCGGCATCGTCGGCCTGGTGTGGAAGATGAAGCTGGCCGACGTGGCCCTGCAATGCGCGGCGCCCATCGGTGCGTGGATGACTGCCGTGGCGCTGGTCACCGGCGCGATCTGGGGCAAACCCACCTGGGGTTCGTGGTGGGTGTGGGATGCGCGACTAACGTCCATGTTGATCCTGCTGTTCCTGTACTTCGGTCTGATTGCCCTGGGCAATGCGATCAGCAATCGTGACAGCGCCGCCAAGGCCTGCGCGGTGCTGGCGATTGTCGGGGTAATCAACATCCCGATCATCAAATACTCGGTGGAGTGGTGGAACACCCTGCACCAGGGCGCCACCTTCACCCTCACCGAAAAACCGGCAATGCCCGTGGAAATGTGGGCGCCGTTGCTGCTGATGGTGCTGGGGTTCTACTGCTTCTTCGGTGCGGTGCTGCTGATGCGCATGCGCCTCGAAGTGCTCAAGCGTGAAGCCCGTGCCAGTTGGGTCAAGGCCGAAGTGCAAAGCTGCCTGGGAGCGCGTGGATGAGTTTTGCTTCTTTCAGTGATTTTCTCGCCATGGGTCACCATGGCCTGTATGTCTGGACGGCCTATGGCATCTGCCTGGCGGTGCTGGCCCTCAACGTCGCCGCGCCGATCCTGGCGCGCAAGCGTTACCTGCAACAAGAGGCGCGTCGTCTGCGCCGGGAGACCGAAAAGTGAATCCGCTGCGTAGAAAGCGTCTGTTGATCATCCTCGCCATCATGGCCGGCGTCGGCATTGCCGTCGGCCTGGCCTTGAGCGCCCTGCGGCAGAACATCAACCTGTTCTACACCCCCACGCAGATCGCGAATGGCGAAGCGCCGTTAGACACACGCATCCGCGCCGGCGGCATGGTGGAGAAGGGCTCGCTGAAGCGTTCCGGCGATTCCCTCGACGTAACCTTCGTGGTCACCGACTTCAACAAGGCCGTGACCATCACCTACCGCGGCATCCTCCCGGACCTGTTTCGCGAAGGCCAGGGCATCGTCGCCCTGGGCAAGCTCAACGCCGACGGGGTGGTGGTAGCCGATGAAGTGCTGGCCAAGCACGATGAAAAATACATGCCGCCTGAGGTCACCAAGGCGCTCAAGGACAGCGGCCAATCCGCGCCAACACCCGCGAAGGAGGGCTGAGTGATGATGTCCGCATTATTTATTCCCGAACTCGGCCAACTGGCGATGATCCTCGCGCTGTGCTTCGCCATCGTGCAGGCCGTGGTGCCGTTGCTCGGCGCCTGGCGTGGCGACCGCCTGTGGATGAGCCTGGCGCAGCCGGCCGCCTGGGGCCAGTTCGCCTTTCTGCTGTTCGCGTTTGGCTGCCTGACCTACGCCTTCATGACCGACGATTTTTCCGTCGCCTATGTCGCCAACAACTCCAACAGCGCCTTGCCCTGGTACTACAAGTTCAGTGCCGTGTGGGGCGCGCACGAAGGGTCGTTGCTGCTGTGGGCCCTGATCCTCGGTGGCTGGACCTTCGCCGTATCGGTGTTCTCGCGCCAACTGCCGCAGGTAATGCTGGCGCGGGTGCTGGCGGTGATGGGCATGATCAGCATCGGCTTCCTGCTGTTCCTGATCATGACCTCCAACCCATTCAGCCGCATCCTGCCGCAGATCCCGGCCAACGGGCATGACCTCAACCCTTTGCTGCAGGACATCGGCCTGATCGTGCACCCGCCGATGCTCTACATGGGCTACGTCGGTTTCTCGGTGGCCTTCGCGTTCGCCATCGCCGCCTTGCTCGGTGGGCGCCTCGACGCGGCCTGGGCGCGCTGGTCGCGGCCTTGGACCATCGTCGCCTGGGCCTTTCTCGGCATTGGCATCACCCTGGGTTCGTGGTGGGCCTACTACGAACTCGGCTGGGGCGGCTGGTGGTTCTGGGACCCGGTGGAAAACGCCTCGTTCATGCCCTGGCTGGTGGGCACCGCGTTGATCCACTCGTTGGCCGTCACCGAAAAACGCGGTGTGTTCAAAAGCTGGACCGTGTTGCTGGCGATTGCGGCATTTTCCCTCAGCCTGCTCGGCACTTTCCTCGTGCGTTCGGGCGTGCTGACGTCCGTCCATGCGTTCGCCTCCGATCCTGCGCGCGGTGTGTTCATCCTGATCTTCCTGCTGTTCGTGGTCGGTGGTTCCCTGACCCTGTTCGCCCTGCGCGCACCGGTGGTCAAGAGCCAGGTCGGCTTTAACCTGTGGTCGCGAGAAACCCTGCTGCTGGGCAATAACCTGGTGCTGGTGGTGACTGCGTCGATGATCCTGCTCGGCACCCTGTACCCGTTGGTGCTGGATGCCCTGAGCGGCGCCAAGCTGTCCGTCGGCCCGCCGTACTTCAATGCATTGTTTATCCCGTTGATGGGCCTGCTGATGGGGGTGATGGCCGTCGGTGTGCTGGTGCGCTGGAAGGACACCCCGGTCAAATGGCTGGCCGGCATGCTGATGCCGGTGCTGTTGGGCAGTGTGGCCCTGGCCGTGATCGCCGGGGTTGCCTATGGCGACTTCAACTGGGCGGTGCTCGCCACCTTCCTGCTCGCCGCCTGGGTACTGCTGGCCGGTGTACGTGATATTGCCGACAAGACTCGCCACAAAGGCCTGATCAAAGGCCTGCCGACACTGACCCGCAGCTACTGGGGCATGCAGATCGCTCACCTCGGCATCGCCGTGTGCGCCCTGGGCGTGGTGCTCTCCAGCCAGAACAGCGCCGAGCGCGACCTGCGCCTGGCGCCGGGCGAGTCCATGGACCTGGCCGGTTACCAATTCATCTTCGAAGGCGCCAAGCACTTCGAGGGGCCGAACTTCACGTCGGATAAAGGCACTGTGCGCGTCGTACGCAACGGTAAGGAAATCGCCGTGCTGCACCCGGAAAAACGCCTGTACACCGTGCAGAGTTCGATGATGACCGAAGCCGGCATCGACGCCGGTTTCACCCGTGACCTCTACGTCGCCCTGGGGGAACCGCTGGGCGAGGGGGCCTGGGCGGTACGCGTGCATGTGAAACCGTTCGTGCGCTGGATCTGGTTCGGCGGCTTGCTCACCGGTTTCGGTGGTTTGCTCGCGGCGCTGGACCGACGTTATCGGGTCAAGGTCAAGAGCCGGGTACGTGAAGCCCTCGGCATGGGAGCGGCGGTATGAAGCGTTGGTTGATGGTGTTGCCGCTGGCGGCGTTTCTGGTGGTGGCGGTGTTCCTCTATCGCGGCTTGTACCTGGACCCGGCCGAGTTGCCGTCGGCGATGATCGGCAAGCCGTTCCCCGCGTTTTCGCTGCCGAACGTGCAGGGCGACAAAACCCTGACCCGCGCTGACCTGCTGGGCAAACCGGCACTGGTCAACGTGTGGGGCACCTGGTGCATCTCCTGCCGCGTCGAGCACCCCGTGCTGAACAAACTGGCCGACAAAGGCGTGGTGATCTACGGCATCAACTACAAGGACGACAACGCCGCCGCCTTGAAGTGGCTGGCAGAGTTCCACAACCCGTACCAGCTGGATATCCGCGATGAAGACGGCAACCTCGGTCTGAACCTGGGCGTGTACGGCGCACCGGAAACTTTCTTTATCGATGCCAAGGGCGTGATCCGCGACAAATACGTCGGCGTGATCGACGAAGTGGTGTGGCGCGAACAACTGGCCGCCAAATACCAGGCCCTGGTCGATGAGGCCAAGCCATGAAGCGCCTGTTAGCCGCTGCTGTGCTGGCGCTGGGGTTGGCCGGTATAGCCCACGCCGCCATCGACACTTATGAGTTCGCCAACGACGCCGAACGTGAGCGCTTTCGCGACCTGACCAAGGAACTGCGCTGCCCCAAATGCCAGAACCAGGACATCGCCGATTCCAACGCACCCATCGCCGCCGACCTGCGCAAAGAGATCTTCCGCATGCTGGGCGAGGGCAAGGACAACCAGCAGATCATCGATTTCATGGTCGACCGCTACGGTGATTTCGTGCGCTATAAACCGGCCCTCACCGGCAAGACCGCGTTGCTCTGGTTCGGCCCCGCCGGGCTGCTGTTGGCCGGTGTGGTGGTGATGGCTGTGATCGTCCGCCGCCGCCGCGCCGCGCCTGCCGATGGCAGCGACGCGCTGTCCCCTGAAGAGCGTAAACGCCTCGACCAATTGCTGGACACCAAGACTGATGATTGATTTCTGGCTCGCAGCCGGCCTGCTGCTTCTGATTGCCCTGAGTTTCCTGTTAATCCCTGTGTTACGCGGCCGCCGTGCCCAGCGTGAGGAGGATCGCACCGCGCTGAATGTGGCGCTGTATCAAGAACGCGTCGCCGAACTGCAAATGCAGCAGGACGAAGGCGTATTGAATGCCGCGCAACTCGACACCGGCCGCGCCGAAGCCGCCCGCGAATTGCTCGCTGATACCGAAGGTGTGGAAAAACCCCGCGAATTGCGCCTGGGCAAACCGCTGCCATTGCTCGCCGCCGTGCTGGTACCGGTGCTCGGAATGGGTCTGTATCTGCATTTCGGCGCCAGCGACAAGGTTGAACTGACCCGCGAATTCTCCCAGCCACCGGTGTCCCTGCAAGACATGACCCAGCGCCTGGAACGTGCCGCCGTGGCCCAGCCGGATTCGGCCGAAGGCTTGTACTTCCTCGGTCGCGCGTATATGGCCCAAGACCGTTCGGCCGATGCGGCCAAGGTTTTCGAACGCACCGTGGCCCTGGCCGGTCGCCAGCCGGAACTGCTCGGCCAGTGGGCCCAGGCGCAGTACTTTGCCGACAACAAACAGTGGTCGCCAGAGGTGCAGGCGCTGACCGATGAAGCCCTGAAGCTCGACCCCAAGGAAGTCACCAGCTTGGGTTTGCTGGGCATTGCCGCGTTTGAAGGCCAGCGTTATCAGGACGCGATTGATTATTGGGGCCGCCTGCTGGCGCAACTGCCACCCGACGATAACTCCCGCGCCGCGCTGCAAGGCGGGATCGACCGGGCGACGGAAAAGTTGAAAGAAAGCGGTGGCACCGTCGCACAAAAGGCATTGTTAAAAGTCCGCGTGGACCTCGCCGCCGAGGTCAAAGCCAAAGCCCTACCGACCGACAGCGTCTTCATCTTCGCCCGCGCCGTCAGCGGCCCGCCGGCACCGTTGGCGGCCAAGCGCGTCACCGTCGCCGAACTGCCCATCACCGTCGAACTGGGTGACGCCGACGCAATGATGCCGCAGTTGAAACTGTCCAACTTCCCCGAAGTCCAACTGGTTGCGCGCATTTCCCGGGCCGGACTTCCGACCAAGGGTGAGTGGATCGGCCGCAGCCAACCCCTGGCAAGCAGCACCACTGCGCCGCAGCAACTGACTATCGACAGTCCGGACAAGTAAATTCGAGGAAACGCCATGACCGCATTCGCACGTATCACCCTGCTCAGCCTTGTATTGGGCCTGAGTGCCTGTGCGGTCCACCGACCACCTCCAGGCCCCACCGGGCCGACTATCCCGCCGTCGGGCCCGTCAACCAAACCGAGCACCAAACCGTCCGGCCCGGTAACACCGGCCCCTAAACCACTGCCGAGCAAATCGCCGACCTTCGCCCCACCGCCCGGCGCCGCCAGCCACTGGGACGGCAAGATGCAGGTCTACGTGCTCGACGACCAACCCGACACCTTCTACCGCCAGCGTACCTACTACCGCTGGAGCAACGGCTGGAGCCGCTCCATCAGCCCGAATGGCCCATGGGAAGACACCGACGTGCACGGCGTGCCGCCGGGGTTGAGCAAGCAGTACGCGCAATGACACAAGGCGACCTGAGGGTCGCCTTTTTCATGCTTGTGAAAGCCATTCTTCCAAACACTGGGATCAAAGGTGGGGAGGGGCACCGCGCTATCAAGCCACGGGACACTCCCGCTCCAGCGCCGCCTCCACCAACAACTGCGCAATCTCCACCATTTGCACCACCGCCAGCACCCGCTTGCGGCTTGCGCCATCCAGATGCTCGGCACAGTCGTACGCACAGGCCGTCGCCGATTCCAGCATTTCGCTGGCATTGCTCAAGGCAGCTTCAGTGCTGAGGCCGGGGCGGACGGTGAAGATGACGTCGGGCGGTGTTTGTAGGATGTCATCCGAGGCGGATGGTGGGGAATTCGGCGTAACTTTTTTCATGGCGAAGCTCCTATGAATGAGCACCTCCATCTCGCTACCACACGATGTAAGGAGGCGACTGTACACGGGGTGGTAGACCGGTCATAGAAACCCGGCAGGCCGAAGCCTCCCGTGCACAGCCGCCACAAAGCAGCCCGCACAAAAAAACGCCCTCGAGCGTTTTGGGGATCTATGAAGGAACCGGGCTACCACACCCGTTCGCTGATTTTGCAGCGACCCGCGAAGGTTAGCGGTGAGCTTGATCGGACGCAACCCGAAATCTGTGTAGGGCAGGTCCTAACAACGAAGTTCTCGACTTGAGATGCAATCGACTGTGGGAGGGGGCTTGCTCCCGATAGCAGTGGGTCAGTTGAAACATCTCTGACTGACACACCCCTATCGGGAGCAAGCTCCATCGCCACGGGGTAGCGCCTATTGCCGGATACGCAGAACGTGATGCACGGCATGTCGCACTCCGGTAAGGTGGCCGCCGCAGGTATGGCTGCCGAAGGCCTGCTGGATATATTTTCCTGTGCCGACTACCCGGCGCCGTGGTCCAAGAAGTCTGCAAACAAGCGAAGAGGCTGTATCGATGTCAGGCAGGTTGATCTATCTCATCGGCCCATCGGGTTCGGGCAAGGACAGCCTGCTGGACGCCGCACGCCCACGGTTGGCCGAGCGTGGCTGCCGCATTGTGCGCCGGGTAATCACCCGTTCGGCGGAGGCGGTGGGGGAAGCGGCCCAAGGCGTGAGCCCGGCGCAGTTTGCCGCAATGCAGACGCAGGGCGCATTTGCCCTCAGCTGGCAGGCCAACGGGTTGTCCTATGGTATTCCCAAGGAGATTGACGCGTGGCTGGCGGCCGGGGAGGACGTGCTGGTCAATGGCTCCCGCGCGCACCTGGCGCAAACCCGCGAGCGTTACCCGACGTTGCTGGTGCTGTTGCTGACGGTGGATCAAGCCGTATTGCGTCAGCGCCTGATCGCGCGCGGGCGTGAGTCGTTGACGGATATTGAAGAGCGCCTGGCGCGCAATGCGCGGTTCACCGAAGAGTTGATCACGGGCAACAGCGCGGGATTGTTCGTGCTGGATAACTCCGGCCCGCTGGAACACACGGTCGAGCGTTTGCTGTGTTGCCTGGACCACGAGCACTCGACCTGCGCCTGACCCCGCGCCGCCACTGCCCTCCCAGTGGGTCTTCATTGTCCTTCGATAGTTATTCCAAATCGGCCGCTCATCTCCTTGCGGCCCTTGGGCGTCAACCCCAGCGCGCGGCTGTCCAGGTCTTGGGTGACCCATTCGCGCCGCAGGACGCTTTGCAAAAAAGCCGCACCCAAGGCGCCGGCCAGGTGAGGGCGGCGCATGCTCCAGTCCAGGCAGGCGCAGGCGAAACGTCGCCGCTGCGCGCGCAGTGCCGCCACATCGACGCCCAGTTCGATCATCGTCTGTTCGCCGGGCACGCTGAGCTGATAACTGTCGTCACCTTTCAGCCAGCCGCATGCGATGAAATGATCATGCAGTTGCACCGCCAGGCTGCCGGCCATGTGGTCGTAACAGGTACGTGCAAACTGCAAGCGCGTGGGCGTATTCGGCACAAATGCGCTGGCGCTGTTGCGGCTGATCACCATCAAACCTTCAATCGCCTGGGCCACGTGCGCGCCGGCGAGGCGGTAGTAACGGTGGCGCCCCTGTGTCTGCAGCTTGATCAGGCCCCTCATCCTTGAGCCTGGCCAGATGGGCGCTGGCGGTAGAAGCGCTGACCTCGGCGATCACGGCCATTTCGGTGCTGGTGCGCGCGTGGCCATCCATCAGCGCACAGAGCATTTTCGTACGGGCAGGTTCTGCAATTGCACCGGCGACCGTTGAAAGCGCAGCGTCGTCCTGAGTATCCATAGTTCGTTCCCGAGCGAATCATTGCCGTTTAGTCGCGCTGATAGTAACGGTTCTTTTTGCACAGGATGCTCTGAATGACACCGCTTGAAGCTGCCACCCACGCTGATCCCTATGAATATTATTCACGCCTGAGACTCGGCCCCGGGTTGCTGTTCGATACGACGCTTGGGTTATGGGTCGCCAGCAGCGCGCAGAGCGTCGAAGCGGTGCTCATGCACCCCGACTGTCGCGTGCGACCGCTGCATGAGCCGGTGCCGCCGGCAATTGCACAAGGTGCGGCAGGGCAGGTGTTCGCCCGTTTGATGCGTATGAATGAAGGCGCGGCCCATCGCTGCCCGAGGGCGGCGATCGAACCTGCGCTATGCGCTGTGGAGGCGCCCTCTATCGTCGAGGCGGTGGGACAAGTCATGGACCGTGTGAAGGATCTGGACTCGTTGATGTTCAGCCTGCCGGTCTCGGTGGTTGCCTCTCTGCTGGGCTTGCCGACAGCGCAATTGGACACGGTCGCGCGGCTGACGCGGGAGTTTGTCGCCTGCCTCTCACCTCTAAGCGATGAGATGCAATTGCGCCATGCCGATACCGCCGCGTCGCGGTTGAACACGATATTCACTGAGGTGCTGCAGGACGCCACACTATTGGCGCACATCCATCGGGGTCAGTGGGAGGATACGGGCGTGTTGACCGCCAACCTGATCGGGTTGTTGTCGCAGACCTGCGAAGCCACTGCCGGCCTCATCGGCAACGCGCTGGTGACGCTCATTCGCCAACCCGAGCTGATTGAGCAGGTCCGGCAAAGACCGGCCCTGGCGATGGCACTGGTTGAGGAGGTGGCGCGCTACGATTCACCGGTACAAAACACACGTCGCTTCGTGGTTAGGCGATGCACGATTGGCTGCACCGTGTTGGAGGCGGGGGATATCGTTCTGGTGTTGCTGGCTTCGGCCAACCGGGACCCAGGTGCTAACCCCAAGCCCGACAGTTTCATGCTCAAGCGGCTGCAACGACGCATCTTTAGCTTCGGTGCAGGACGCCATCAATGCCCTGGCCAGCAACTGGCGTTGTGCGTTGCCTCACAGGCCGTCCTGGCGATGTTGCGCAGGCAATCAAGCTGGCTGGACAGCATCGTCCAGTGCGGATACTGGCCATCGCTTAATAGCCGCATTCCTCGATTCCAGGCCGTGGCGCTAAGCCGGTAACCCTTCCCACATAACAGCGCTCGCTCCCTGCAGCAAGCGCTGTGATTCCGTTCAAGCGGTGGCGACAACCGTCTGCCGCGACGCGCTTACGAACCGCAACAATGCCACCAGCGCAAACGCACTGCCCACCAGCATCACCCCCAACCAGCCGCCGTGTTCATACACGCTGCTGGCGATGGCCGAGCCGAAGGCGCCGCCGATGAAGATGCTGGTCATGTACAGCGCGTTCAGGCGGCTGCGGCTGTGGGCGTCGAGGGCGTAGACGGCGCGTTGGCCGAGGACCATGTTCATCTGCACGCAGAAGTCCAGCACCACGCCGGTCACCGCCAGGCCGATCACGCTGTACAGCGGGTGCACGAAGGCCGGCAGAAAGCTCAGCGCCGCGAACAACATCGCCAGCAGCGAAGCGCGGTGGGTGTGGCCCGCGTCGGCCAGGCGTCCGGCGATGGGCGCGGCGATGGCGCCCAGGGCACCCACCAAGGCAAACAGTGCAATCTCGCTTTGGCTCAGGCCATGGTTACGCGCCAGTTCCAGCGGGGCTGCGGTCCAGAACAGGCTGAAGGTGGCGAACAGGCAGGCCTGGTAAAACGCCCGCTGGCGCAATACCGGTTGCTCACGCAGTAAGGTGCCCAGCGAGCCCAGTAACTGGCCGTAGCTGGCGCTGTGATCAGGTTGGCGCTTGGGAATGGTCAGCATCAGCACCACGCTGATAAACGCCATCAATGCCGCTGCCACCATGAACATCGCACGCCAGCCGAAGTGGTCCGCCACCACGCTGGACACCGGACGCGCCAGCAGGATACCCAGCAACAAGCCACCCATGATGCTGCCCACCACCCGGCCACGTGACTCGGCCGGGGCCAGGTGCGCGGCCAGCGGGATCAGGATCTGCACCGACACCGAGCTGAAGCCGATTAGCAGCGACACCAGCAGGAACAGGTTTGGCTGCTCGATGAACGCGGCGCCCAACAGGCTGGCGATGGCGACCACGGTGGTGGAGAGCATCAGCTTGCGGTTTTCCAGCAGGTCGCCCAACGGCACCAGGAAAAACAGGCCCAGGGCATAGCCGATCTGCGTCAGCGACACGATCAGGCTGGCCATCGCCGGCGTGAGACCGACGTCCGGGGCGATCAACTCGATGATCGGCTGTGCGTAGTAGATGTTGGCGACGATGGCGCCGCAGCAAAACGCGAAGAGCATCACCATGCCTCGGGTCAGGGTGCTGGTGGCAGGGGTGGTTGGGTTCATGGTGTTCTCATAAAAGCGAAGGAAGATGGTGAGCGAGAGTAAAGACAAGGCTCCATGCTGAGTAGGCCGTTTGTGGTGATATCACCTATGTCTGGTGATGATACATTCAGAAACAACTACACAAAAACCAAATGTGGGAGGGGGCTTGCTCCCGATAGCGGTGCGTCAGTCAATACATGTGCTGACTGACACACTGCTATCGGGAGCAAGCCCCCTCCCACAGGTTTACCGCGTTTATTCAGTTATTGACCGGAGTAAATCTGGTCAAACACCCCGCCATCATTGAAGTGGGTCTTCTGTACGGTGCGCCAGTCACCAAAGGTCTTCTCTACCGACAGAAAGTCGACTTTCGGGAAACGGTCGGTGTACTTGGCCAGCACTGTCGGGTCGCGTGGGCGCAGGTAGTTATTGGCGGCGATTTCCTGACCTTGCGGCGACCACAGGTACTTGAGGTAGTCTTCGGCGGCTACGCGGGTGCCTTTCTTCTCGACCACTTTATCCACCACCGACACTGGCGGCTCGGCTTCGGCGGAGACGCTTGGGTAGATCACTTCGAACTGATCGCGGCCGAATTCACGGGCGATCATTTCCGCTTCGTTCTCGAACGTCACCAGCACGTCGCCGATCTGGTTGGTCATGAACGTGGTGGTGGCCGCGCGGCCGCCGGTGTCGAGCACAGGCGCCTGCTTGAACAGTTTGCCGACGAAGGCCTTGGCCTTTTCTTCGTCACCGCCGTTCTTGAGCACGTAGCCCCAGGCCGACAAGTAGGTGTAGCGGCCGTTACCCGAAGTCTTCGGGTTGGGCACGATCACCTGCACGCCATCCTTGAGCAGGTCCGGCCAGTCTTTCAAGGCTTTGGGGTTGCCTTTGCGCACGATGAACACGGTGGCCGAGGTGAACGGCGCGCTGTTGTTCGGCAGGCGTGTGACCCAGTTGTCCGGCACCAGTTTGCCGTTGTCGGCCAGGGCGTTGATGTCGGTGGCCATGTTCATGGTGATCACGTCAGCCGGCAGGCCATCGATCACCGAACGCGCTTGCTTGCTGGAGCCGCCGAAGGACATCTGCAGGGTCAGCTTGTCGTTCGGGTGCTCGGCTTCCCAGTGTTTCTGGAAGGCGGCGTTGTAGTCCTTGTAGAAATCGCGCATCACGTCGTAGGAGACGTTGAGCAGTGTGACCGGGGCCGCATGCACGGCACCCGCCAGGGCAAGGCCGGCGGCCAGGAGAGAGGCGCTAACGAATTTTTTCACTGCTCATTCCTTGTTGTTCGACAGAAGGGGGAGGCACATTGCCAGCGACTATAGCCGGGGCGCCATAGTCGCTTAAAGATTAAAAAGAACTTTGCTTATTTCATTTTTTTGAAAAGATTACTGCCACAACGCGAACAGAATGCCGCGTTGGGCTCATGGCTGTTTTTCTTGCACACCGGGCAGTCGGTTTGCAGTTGCTCGCCGCGCATGGCACTGGCCAGTTCCGCGGTGAAAATCCCGGTGGGCACGGCGATGATCGAGTAACCGGTGATCATCACCAAGGATGAAATCACCTGGCCCAGCGGCGTCTTCGGCACGATATCGCCAAACCCCACGGTGGTCAGGGTGACGATGGCCCAATAGATGCCCTTGGGGATGCTGGTAAACCCGTGTTCCGGGCCTTCGATCACGTACATCAAGGTGCCGAACACCGTGACCAGCGTGCACACGCTGACCAGGAACACCACGATCTTCTGCTTGCTGCCGCGCAACGCCGCCATCAGGTAGTTGGCTTGCTTGAGGTACGGGCTGAGCTTGAGCACGCGAAAAATACGCAGCATGCGGATGATGCGGATGATCAGCAGGTATTGTGCGTCGCTGTAATAGAGGGCGAGGATGCCGGGCACGATGGCGAGCAGGTCCACCAGCCCGTAAAAGCTGAAGGCATAGCGCAGCGGCTTGGGCGAGCAATACAGGCGCAGGCCGTACTCGATCAGGAAAATGACGGTGAAGCCCCATTCGATATAGGCCAGTACGTCGGCGTAGTTCTGGTGGATCTGGTCGATGCTGTCGAGCATCACGATCACCAGGCTGGCCAGGATGATCAACAGCAGGATGCCGTCAAAGCGCCGTCCGGCCAGCGTGTCGCTCTGAAAAACCATGACGTAGAGGCGTTGGCGCCAGTCGTTGTTGCTGTCCATAAGTCCCGCCCGAATCGAATATCGAGCAAGCCTAGGGCGATTCGAAGGGGCTGTCCATGCGCGGTTTCTGAAGCAATCGGCGGCCGGCGTGCACCAGCCAGCAGGCGAGGATAAACGGCGCGGTCAGCGCGGGCAGGTGCAGTGCGGCAAAGCCCGGCGTGAGCAGAATCGCCAGCAGGATGCCGAGCAGCGGCAACCAGGGCTGTCGGCGTGCCTGGCTCAGGGTCAGGGCCGCGAGGGCCGGATTGTAGCTGTGCAGGCCGAGGAGGGCGCCGGGGGCGTCAAGCACCAGGCCGATCAGTACGCCGCTGCTGGCGCCGATCAGGGCCCAGACGGCAGCGCGGCGGTCGGCCAGCCCCAGGCCGAAGGCAATCAAGGCGCCGGCCAGGGGCTGGTCCAGCAACATGACTTGCGCCAGGCCGGTGAACGACGCACTGAGGAGTGTCAGCGCGTCGGGCTCATTCAGGGCAAAGGTGGTTGGAGGGATGCCGCCCAGCAGCAACCAACCCAGCATGACAAACGGCGCGGTGTAGGCGGGCAGGTCATTGGGGTGTGAACTGTGTTTGAACCACTGTCGCGTGAGGATCGCACTCAAGCCGCCGCATGCCAGGATCAGCGGGGGCACTAACGCTGACCAGGCCAGGTGCTGGCTGATCAACACGCCCAGTAATATGCCGTTGTAGCTGTATAGACCCGCCTGGCGTTCAGCCTTGGGATAGCCTCGGCGCTGGGCCGTGAGCAGCCCGGCCACACCGCCCAACAGCGCGCCGCCGAGCAGGGCAGGGGCGCCGAACAGGATTGCCAGCAGGCACAGCAGGCCGCACAGCGGTTGGCGCTGGAGAAAAATCTGGCTGAAGCCGTTGAGCAGGGCTTCGGCCCAGTCGGGGCAGGTGGGGTTGTGCATTTTTAATGAGTCAGTGGGACCGGATTGTCTTCATCGGGGGCTTGCTCCCGATGGGGCCTTTACAGGCGCTAAACAAGCGCCTCTATACGCAAGAAGTCAGGCGTCATGTTGGGCAGTCTCAAGGATCAGGATGGCGCGCAAGTCGTTGACGTTGGTGCGCGTCGGCTCGGTGACAATCAGCCCGTCGAGCGCGGCGAAATAGCCGTAGCCGTTATTGTTGTCCAGCTCATCGCTGCGCTCAGGCCCAAGGCTTCGGCGCGCGCGTAACTGCACGGGGTCATGATTGCGCCGGCGTTGTCTTCCGAGCCGTCGATGCCATCCGTATCGCCGGCCAGGGCGTAGACGCCGGGCAGGCCCTTGAGGCTGTCGGTGAGGCTCAGCAGGAACTCGGCGTTGCGCCCGCCACGGCCGTTGCCGCGCACGGTCACGGTGGTTTCACCGCCGGACAAAATCACGCACGGCGCCGCCAGCGGCTGGCCGTGCCGCACGATCTGCCGGACGATCCCGGCGTGCACCTTGGCCACGTCCCGCGCTTCGCCTTCCAGGTCGCCGAGGATCAGCGGGCTGAAGCCGGCCTGACGCACTTTGACCGCCACCGCTTCCAGGGACTGCTGCGGGCGTGCGATCAGCTGGAAGTGGCTGCGCGCGAGTATCGGGTCGCCGGGCTTGACGGTTTCCGAGGCCGGGTTCTGCAACCAGCTGCGCACGGAGGCCGGGGCATCGATGCCATAACGCTTGAGGATCGCCAGCGCCTGTTGCGAGGTGCTTGGGTCGCCGACGGTAGGGCCGGAGGCAATCACCGTGGCCTGGTCGCCCGGCACATCGGAGATCGCGTAGGTGTACACCGTCGCCGGCCACGCCGCTTTGGCCAGTCGGCCGCCTTTGATTGCCGAGAGATGCTTGCGCACGCAGTTCATCTCGCCAATGGTGGCACCGGATTTGAGCAGGGCTTTGTTGACGGTTTGCTTGTCGGCCAGGGTGATGCCTTCGGCGGGCAGCGCCAGCAGTGCCGAGCCACCGCCGGAGAGCAGGAAGATCACGCGGTCGTCTTCGCCCAGGTTGCTGATCAACGCCAGTACGCGCTGGGCCACGGCCAGGCCGGCGGCATCGGGCACCGGATGGGCCGCTTCGACCACTTCGATTTTTTTGCACGGCGCGCCGTGGCCGTAGCGGGTGACCACCAGGCCACTGACTTCACCCTGCCAGCAACTTTCGACGACGAGCGCCATGGCGGCCGC
>NZ_JAFHKI010000035.1 GCF_016937615.1 Pseudomonas lactucae
TCGCACCGCCCCTCCCATTTGATCTGCATATATTGGGGGAAAAGCGTTTATACACACACTAAGAAACACTTCCTCCTCACTCCCGACGCACGCACAACTGTTCCCGTGACGTTAACGTCACCCTCACCTGTGACCTTTCTTCACGGCAAGATGCCATCACCGCGTCAGCGGTTACTGCGCTACACACTTGCAACGGCGCAAAACATGCACCTTTTCCGTGCAAACCTTTCTCAAGCCGCCCTTTCCTGGATCAAAATCCACGGTGAAACCACCACCGCCCACAAGCTCGGGTCACGCTCGACCAGGTCCAATGCCCGCGTCGCAGACACTTCGCCAAGGCTGTTCGCGACCAGCCAGGCAGCGACTTTCTCGCGATTATCCTGCGCCATCGCCTCCGCCGCCTCGATCAAATCCAGACCGGCATCGACCCACAATAGGGCACCCTTGGCAAAGAACGGTTCAAGCTCCTTCCAGGAAATTTCGGCGGTTTCACCGAGCAGCTTGGCATAGAGGGTGCTAGGTTCTTGCGTCATGGGAATTCACCTTGGGAAAAAATCGGCGCAATCATAACGTCGCGGCCAAGGTAGAAAAACCCAGTTGCAAATGAGTCATCGAGAGAAAGTGTCAGGAAAGCCAAGGATTGCCCGAGTATCTGGCACCACCCCGCCGCAATTCTGTCTCTTTCTTTCATTTATGCGACACACCCGGGTTTTGCCCCCAGCAGCCAGCTTTTCAAGCGATCAACCGGCGCTCTACACTGTACCGGTACAGTTGCCAGGGCAGTGCCGGGGGGATATCCGCGATATCCGATCCGGTTCAGCAGCTCACGAGGCCGCTAGAACTATAAAAAATACAACAGTAAGAGTGGAGCACTATGAATAAGGCTACTAAGCAGATTTCCAAACTGTTTGCCGCTATGGTCCTGGCTGGGGTTGCCGGCCATTCGTTCGCAGCCGACACCATCAAGATCGGCATTGCCGGTCCAAAGACCGGTCCTGTAACGCAATACGGCGACATGCAATTCATGGGTGCCAAGCAGGCCATCGCCGACATCAACGCCAAGGGCGGCGTCGACGGTAAAATGCTTGAAGCCAAGGAATACGACGACGCTTGCGATCCTAAACAAGCCGTGGCGGTCGCCAACAAAGTGGTCAACGACGGCGTCAAGTTCGTGGTCGGTCACCTCTGCTCCAGCTCCACTCAGCCAGCGTCCGACATTTATGAAGACGAAGGCGTGATCATGATCACCCCGGCTGCCACCAGCCCGGAAATCACCGCCCGTGGTTACAAACTGATCTTCCGCACCATCGGCCTGGACAGCGCCCAGGGCCCTGCGGCCGGCAACTACATCGCCGACCATGTGAAGCCTAAAATCGTTGCCGTGCTGCACGACAAACAGCAATACGGTGAAGGTATCGCCACCGCCGTCAAACAGACCCTCGAGAAGAAAGGCGTGAAGGTTGCCGTTTTCGAAGGCTTGAACGCTGGTGACAAAGACTTCTCCTCGGTCATCCAGAAACTCAAGCAAGCCAACGTCGACTTCGTCTACTACGGCGGCTACCACCCGGAGCTGGGCCTGATCCTGCGCCAGTCCAAGGAAAAAGGCCTGAACGCCAAGTTCATGGGCCCAGAGGGCGTCGGCAACGACTCCATCTCGCAAATCGCCCAGGGCGCTTCCGAAGGCCTGCTGGTCACCCTGCCGAAATCTTTCGACACCGACCCGGCCAACAAAGCCATCGTTGAAGAGTTCACCAAGAACAAGCAGGACCCAACCGGTCCATTCGTGTTCCCGGCCTACTCGGCTGTTGAAGTCATCGCCGGCGGTATTACTGCCGCCAAGAGCGAAGACACCGCCAAAGTGGCCGAAGCCATCCACGCGGGCACCTTCAAGACCCCTACCGGCGAGCTGAGCTTCGACGCCAAGGGCGACCTGAAGGACTTCAAGTTCGTGGTCTACGAATGGCACTTCGGCAAACCTAAAACCGAAGTTTCCCCTCAGTAAGCCAGGCGTTACTGGTCCTACAAGCCCACTGTGAAAGCAGTGGGCTTTGTTTTACGAGGTTTATGGGCCTGTCACCCGCGATCCGGGCGCTGGCTCACCTGAAAATCTTAAAACCGTCACCAGCGGTTCGCTGGCAAACGCTTTGTGCAAATGTGCTCACAGAACACAGCCCAGGGCCGGAACATGACTCCACCAGTGAAATGCGTATCGGGTTTTTAGGAGCGCTGTAATGCCTGAGATCTATCATTTTTTCCAACAGCTGGTTAATGGCCTGACCATTGGCAGCACCTATGCCTTGATAGCCATTGGCTACACAATGGTTTACGGCATCATTGGAATGATCAACTTCGCCCATGGCGAGGTGTACATGATTGGTTCCTACGTGGCCTTCATCGCCCTTGCCGGGCTGGCCATGATGGGTATCCATTCCCTGCCGCTGTTGATGACCGCCGCGTTCCTTGCGTCGATCGTCGTGACCAGTGCCTATGGCTACAGTATCGAGCGCGTTGCCTACCGTCCCTTGCGTGGCAGCAACCGTTTGATCCCGTTGATTTCCGCCATCGGCATGTCGATTTTCCTGCAGAACACCGTATTGCTGTCCCAGGATTCCAAGGATAAATCCATTCCCAACCTGATCCCGGGGAGCTTCTCCTTCGGCCCGGGCGGCGCAGAAGAAGTGCTGATTTCCTACATGCAGATCCTGGTCTTTGTCGTCACCCTGGTGGCCATGCTGGGCCTGACCCTGTTCATCTCCCGCTCCCGCCTGGGACGTGCCTGCCGGGCCTGCGCCGAAGACATCAAGATGGCCAACCTGCTGGGCATCAACACCAACAACATCATCGCCCTGACCTTCGTGATCGGCGCCGCGCTGGCGGCTGTCGCTGCCGTGTTGCTGAGCATGCAGTACGGCGTGATCAACCCCAACGCCGGTTTCCTGGTGGGCCTCAAGGCCTTTACGGCAGCGGTATTGGGCGGTATCGGCAGTATTCCGGGCGCGATGCTCGGCGGGCTGGTGCTGGGTGTGGCCGAAGCGTTCGGTGCCGATATCTTCGGCGACCAGTACAAAGACGTCGTGGCGTTCGGCCTGTTGGTTCTGGTGCTGTTGTTCCGTCCGACCGGCATCCTGGGCCGTCCGGAGGTTGAGAAAGTATGAGCAGATATCTTAAATCGGCGTTTTTCAGCGCCTTACTGGTATGGGCCGTGGCCTTTCCGGTACTCGGCCTCAAGCTGAGCATTGTCGGCATCAACCTGGAAGTGCATGGCACAGGTCCCGTGACCTTGACCATCATTGCCCTGTGCTCGGTGCTGATGTTCCTGCGGGTGCTGTTCAGCCAGCAGGTCGGCGCCTTGTTCAAGGGCAACCGCGCTCCGTTGGTGTCGCCCAAGGTCAGCCAATTCCTGACCCTGCCGCGTACCCAGCGCTACATCATCATCGGCCTGATCGTGGCCGCGCTGATCTGGCCGTTCTTCGGCTCGCGCGCGCCGTCGACATCGCCACCCTGATCCTCATCTACGTATTGCTGGGCCTGGGCCTGAACATCGTGGTGGGCCTGGCCGGCCTGCTCGACCTGGGTTATGTGGGCTTCTACGCCGTGGGTGCCTACACCTACGCGCTGCTCTCGCATTATCTGGGCTGGAGCTTCTGGATCTGCCTGCCGCTGGCGGGTATGGCGGCGGCCACGTTCGGCTTCCTGCTGGGCTTCCCGGTGTTGCGCCTGCGCGGTGACTACCTGGCGATCGTGACCCTGGGATTCGGGGAAATCATCCGCCTGTTCCTGCGTAACCTCACCGACATCACCGGCGGCCCAACGGCATCAGCAGCATCCCCAAGCCGACATTCTTCGGGCTGTCGTTCGACCGTAGCGCTGCCGAGGGCATGCAGACCTTCCACGAGTACTTCGGGATCGCCTACAACCCGGTGAGCAAGGTGGTGTTCCTCTACCTGGTGGCACTGTTGCTGGCATTGGCCGCGCTGTTCGTGATCAACCGCCTGCTGCGCATGCCGATCGGCCGTGCGTGGGAAGCGCTGCGCGAAGATGAGATCGCCTGCCGCGCGCTGGGGCTGAACCCGACCATCATCAAGCTCTCCGCGTTCACCCTGGGTGCTGCGTTCGCCGGTTTCGCCGGTAGCTTCTTCGCCGCTCGCCAAGGCCTGGTGACGCCTGAGTCGTTCACCTTTATCGAGTCGGCGATCATCCTCGCCATCGTGGTACTGGGTGGCATGGGCTCGCAACTGGGCGTGATCCTGGCGGCGATCGTGATGATCCTGCTACCGGAAATGATGCGTGAGTTCAGCGAATACCGCATGTTGATGTTCGGCGCCATGATGGTGCTGATGATGATCTGGCGTCCTCAAGGCCTGCTGCCCATGCAACGTCCACACATGGAGCTGCGCAAATGAGCCGCGAGATCCTGAAAGTCGAAAATCTGAGCATGCGCTTCGGTGGCCTGCTGGCGGTCAACGGCGTGGCCCTGACCGTGAAAGAGAAACAAGTGGTAGCGCTGATCGGCCCCAACGGCGCCGGCAAGACCACGGTGTTCAACTGCCTCACCGGCTTCTACAAGCCAAGTGGCGGCAGCATCCTGCTGGACGGCCAGCCGATCCAGGGCCTGGCCGGACACGAAATCGCCCGCAAGGGCGTGGTGCGCACCTTCCAGAACGTGCGGTTGTTCAAGGACATGACGGCGGTCGAAAACCTGCTGATCGCTCAGCACCGTCACCTGAACACCAACTTCTTTGCCGGCCTTTTCAAGACCCCGGCGTTCCGCAAAAGCGAGCGCGAGGCGATGGAATACGCCGAGTACTGGCTGGACAAGGTCAACCTCACCGAGTTTGCCAACCGCCCTGCCGGCACCCTGGCCTATGGTCAGCAACGTCGTCTGGAAATCGCGCGCTGCATGATGACCCGTCCGCGGATCCTGATGCTCGACGAACCGGCGGCCGGCCTGAACCCCAAGGAAACCGAAGACCTCAAGGCGCTGATCGGCGTGCTGCGTGAGGAAAACAACGCCACGGTGCTGTTGATCGAACACGACATGAAGCTGGTCATGAGCATTTCCGACCATATCGTGGTGATCAACCAGGGCACGCCACTGGCCGACGGAACGCCGGAGCAGATCCGCGACAATCCCGAAGTGATCAAAGCCTATCTGGGGGAAGCGTAAAATGCTGCAATTCGAAAACGTTTCCACTTTCTACGGCAAGATCCAGGCCCTGCACAGCGTCAATGTGGAAGTGCGCCAGGGTGAGATCGTGACCCTGATCGGTGCCAACGGCGCCGGCAAGTCCACTCTGCTGATGACCCTGTGCGGATCGCCGCAGGCCCACAGCGGCAGCATCCGCTACATGGGTGAAGAGCTGGTGGGCCAGGAATCGTCGCACATCATGCGCAAGAGCATCGCGGTGGTGCCGGAAGGCCGTCGTGTGTTCTCGCGCCTGACCGTCGAAGAGAACCTGGCCATGGGCGGGTTCTTTACCGACAAGGGCGACTACCAGGAGCAGATGGACAAGGTGTTGCACCTGTTCCCCCGGCTCAAGGAACGCTTCAGCCAACGCGGCGGCACCATGTCCGGCGCGAGCAGCAAATGCTCGCCATCGGCCGGGCGCTGATGAGCAAGCCCAAGCTGTTGCTCCTGGACGAACCGTCCCTGGGCCTGGCGCCGATCATCATCCAGCAGATCTTCGACATCATCGAACAGCTGCGCAAGGACGGTGTGACGGTGTTCCTGGTGGAACAGAACGCCAACCAGGCGCTGAAAATCGCCGACCGCGCCTATGTACTGGAAAACGGCCGGGTGGTGATGCAGGGCACGGGTGAGCAGTTGCTGACCGATCCGAAGGTGCGGGAGGCGTACCTGGGCGGTTAAGAGACGGATGCGATAGGAGCCGGATCAAAAATGTGGGAGGGGCGGTGCGACGATTCGATTTGCCCCTTCCCACATTTATTTTGTGTTGTATGAAGTTTTTTCGACTGACTTTGTAACGAACTCAACCCTCCCCTCTCTAGTGGTGCATGCAGGCAATCAAGCCTGCTCATTCAACCGCTACTGGAGATACACCATGACCACCAAACTGTCCGCCGCCACCCTCGTCCTGGCCCTGGGTTCCGCCCTGAGCCTGTCCGCCTTGACCAGCACCGCCCACGCCGCCGACGACATGCAAAAGTGCTTCGGCGTCGCTGAAGCCGGCAAGAACAATTGCGCCGCGGGCGCCGGCACGTCCTGCGCCGGCACCTCGAAAACCAAGGACCAGGCCAATGCCTGGAAACTGGTCCCCGCCGGCACCTGTGCCAAAACTCCAAGCTCCACCTCGCCGACCGGTTTCGGCCAGGAAGCAGCCTTCACCGCCAAGTCCTGAAACCCTGCGCACCTCGAGTCTCGATCATGAACCTTTCATCCCGGCAAGCCGCTCTGCCGCGTCGGGCCGGGCTTGGGTTGAAGAACGAGCACTTCGCTGAAGTGCTCGACTCCTCACCCGACATCGGTTTCTTTGAAGTACACGCCGAAAACTACATGGTGGCCGGCGGCCCGTTTCACCACTACCTGGGGTTGATCCGCGAGCAATACCCACTGTCATTGCACGGCGTGGGTTTGTCTATCGGCGGCGAAGGCCCGCTGAACCGTGAGCACCTGGCACGGTTGGTCACGCTGATCGAACGCTATCAGCCCCAATCCTTTTCCGAACACCTGGCCTGGTCCAGCCACGGCCCGGTGTTTCTCAATGACCTGCTGCCCCTGGCCTACGACACCGCCACCCTCAACCGGGTATGCGAGCACATCGACCAGGTGCAGGGCACGCTCCGGCGGCAGATGTTGCTGGAGAACCCATCGACCTACCTGCAGTTCCAGTGCTCGACCCTGGACGAGACGGACTTCATCAGCGAGATCATCCGCCGCACCGGCTGTGGCTTGCTGCTGGACGTGAACAACGTCTACGTGTCGTGCATCAACCACCAACGCGATCCACTGGCCTACATCGATGCGCTGCCATTGCACGCGGTGGGTGAGATTCATCTGGCGGGTTTTGCCGAAGACACGGACAACCTCGGCGATCGCCTGTTGATCGATGACCACGGCGCGCCCGTTGATAACGCGGTGTGGCGGTTGTACGAACAGGTATTGGAACGCATCGGCCCGGTCCCGACGTTGATCGAACGGGACAACCAGGTACCGGCCTTCAGCGTTCTGATGGTCGAAGCCCGCACAGCCGAAGGGCATCTGTCGCGAGTACGCTCATGAGCCTTCAAGCCACGTTCGCCAATGCCTTGCTGATGCCCGCCCGGCCTTGCCCCGACGGCCTGTTCAGCCGCAACGGTGCCGACCCGCAAAGCCGCTTTGCGGTGTACCGCAACAATGTTCACAGTTCGTTGATCAATGCCTTGGCCGCCGCTTACCCGGTGACCTTGCGACTGGTGGGCGACGCGTTTTTTCGCGCCATGGCCGGTGTGTACGTACAAGCATGCCCACCCAGCAGCCCGGTGATAAGCGAGTACGGCAGCACATTCGCCGATTTCATCCAGGGCTTCGAACCTGCAACCAGCGTGCCCTACCTGGCGGACATCGCACGGCTGGAGCGGCTGCGGGTACGCGCTTTTCACGCGGCGGACACCCAGTCTGCCGATCAACTCAGCGTGCTCCAGCGACTGCAGGGCTCAACAAACCTCGGGCAATGGCGCCTGCAACTGCACCCCTGCGTCGCCACACTCAATTCGCCCTACGCCGTGGTCGCGGTCTGGGCTGCGCATCAGACCGAGGACGCCGTCGACACCTTGAATCCCTGGTACGCCCAAGGCGCATTGGTGTTGCGCCAGGGCCTGGAGGTCAAGGTCGTTGTCATCGACAACGCTTCGGTGGCATTCATCGACAGCCTGAACCAAGGCATGCAACTGGAAGACGCCGTGGCACAGGCCCTCGAAGCGTCGGCCGACTTCGACCCGATACCGTGCCTGTCGCTGCTGATCCGTCACGACGCAATCACTCATCTGCTCCCGGAACAAGAGGTATCACCATGAACATCAGCCCTCCCTGCGTGATCAAACGCGTCATCGCACTTTTCGACGCCATCCCCTACAGCCTGATCGCCTTTTTGACGCGCTTCTCCATTGCCGCAGTGTTCTGGAAATCGGGGCAAACCAAGGTCGAAGGCTTTGCCATTGACCTGATCAGCGGCACCTTCCAACTCGGTACGCCCAAGCTCGCCGCTTCAACCTTGCCGCTGTTTCGCAGCGAATACCACGTGCCGTTGTTGTCGCCGGAAGTGGCCGCGCACATGGCGGCATTCGCCGAGCACTTCTTCCCGGTACTGATCCTGCTGGGGCTCGCCACGCGGTTCTCGGCCCTGGCCTTGATTGGTATGACCCTGGTGATTCAACTGTTCGTCTACCCCGACGCTTATCCAACCCATGGCACCTGGATTGCGGTGCTGTTGCTGCTGGTCGCCCAGGGCCCGGGCCGCCTGTCCATCGATCACCTGATCGCCCGGCGCTACCGTTAAAGTCGGTCCAGCGCCGCGCCGCTGCGCTTGAACCACTCCACCAGGTAATCCGCCAATACCTGGGTGCGCCGCGGCAAGCCGCCTTGATAGGGATGGACCAGATACATCGGCAGGCTACGCGTCTGATAATCGCGAAGGAGGCAACGCAAGCGCCCGTCAGCCAATTCAGCCGGAAGCAAATAGGACGGCAGGCGGGCGATACCCGCGCCCACCAGAGCGGCTTTTTTCAGCAGGTTGTAGTGGTTGGAGGCAAAGGTGCCGCTGACCCTGACGCGCAGCAACTCGTGCCGCTGGTGGTACAGCCACTCTTCGCGGCCGCTGTAGTGGCTGTTGAGCAAGCAGCGGTGCGCGGCCAGGTCGGCGGGGGTCTGGGGTTCGCCATGTTGCTCCAGGTAGGCCGGGCTCGCGCAGGTCATCTCGTGCCAGGCCAGCAGTGGCTTGGCCACCAGGCGTTCGTTGTCGAGGGCGCCCGCGCGTACGCCGAGGTCGAACCCGTCCCGCGCCAAGTCCCGATAGCTGTTGTTGAGCTCCAGTTCAATCTGCACCTGTGGGTACTGCTTGGAAAATTCCAGCAACAAGCCATCGAAAAATGTTTCCCCGAGCGAAACCGGCACCGTCATCCGCACCGGCCCAGCCAGATCATCCTTGAGTCGCGCCAACGCCTGACGCGCTCGATCCACCTGCACCACCAGCGCCTGGGCCTGGGGTAACAGCGCCGCCCCCGCAGCGGTGAGGCTCAGCTTGCGGGTGGTACGGTGCAATAAAACCACGCCAAACTGCGCCTCCAACTGGCTGATCCGCTTGGACAATTGGCCCTTGCTGCAGCCCAGTTGCTCGGCCGCCACGGTAAAGCTGCCCGCTTCGATCAGTACCGCAAACGCCGCCAGGTCATCCATCTCGCTCATGGATTGTTTCCATTTGAAAACCAAAGGTTGCCTATTAGCACGTTTATCCACTTCAAAAGCCACTCTAGACTGAACCTTCACTTACCCCTTGGAGAAACAGCACCATGAAAATCCTTTTGATTGGCGCCAGCGGCACCATCGGCTCGGCAGTCAAGGCAGAACTGGCCCAGCGTCACGAGGTGATCAGCATTGGCCGCAGCAGCGGCGACTTCCAGGTGGATATCAGCGACAGCGCCTCGATCCGCAAGCTGTTCGAACAGACCGGCACGTTCGATGCCCTGGTCTGCGCGGCCGGCAGCGTGAACTTCGTCGCACTGGGCGAGATGCGCGACAGCGACTTCGAACTGGGCCTGCGTGACAAGCTGATGGGCCAGGTCAACCTGCTGCTGATTGGCCGCGAATACGCCAACGACGGCGCCTCGTTCACCTTCACCAGCGGTATTCTCAACCGCGACCCGATTCGCACCGGCGCATCGGCTGCCTTGGTCAATGGCGCCATCGACGCCTTCGTGAAAGCGGCAGCGATCGAATTGCCACGCGGCCTGCGCGTCAATTCCGTAAGCCCGACGGTGCTGGTGGAGGCCATGGGAAGCTACGCGCCCTATTTCCGTGGGTACAAACCGGTCAGCAGTACCGATGTGGCATTGGCCTACGCAAAAAGTGTGGAAGGCCTACAAACCGGCCAAACCTTTACCGTCGGCTGAGCCTACCCGTGCGTAAGAATCGCCTGAAGCGGGCAAGCGGGCTTGTGATGCAACGCCAGCCTGCGTAACGTGGCGGCACTTGTCAGGAGACCCGATAATGCGTGCCGCCCGTACCCTTGCTTTGTGTGCCTTGCTCCCCCTGTTCGCTGCCTGCCAGATGTTCGAAAGCGAGCCGGCCAAGCCATCGACTGCCGGCCTGACCCGCATGCAGGGCGAACTCACGGCGGTCGGTGACAAGCTGCTGTTCCAACCCTGCGGCGATAAACGCAATTACTTGATCAAGGACACCGGCGCGACCGGCATCCTCCAGGAGGCAGCCTCTCTCGCTGGCCAGCAAGGCGCGCTGTTCGCCGACCTGCGCGGCCAGTTCTCCGGCGTGGCCACCGGCACTCAGGGCGAAGTGGAGTTGCAGCAGTTATACCGTGTCGAACGCTCGACCTCGGCCTGCAACGATCCTGATTTCAAGCGCATGATCCTACGCGCCAATGGTCACAAGCCGACCTGGGTGATGAGCGTGACCGCCAAGGGCATGGTGCTGGAACGCGAAGGCCAGCCACCACTGGCCGTGCCTTACGTTGAAGAGCAGATCGGTGACGGGCGTTTCAACCTGATGACTGAAGCCAACAACCAGCACGTTGAACTGTGGGTCGCGCCGCAACGTTGCGTCGACGGCGCCAGTGGCCGCCTGCAACACATGACCGCCGAGTTGCGGATCAACGGTCAAGTGCAGCGTGGCTGCGCGTCTTTCGGCGGTTCGCGGGACGATTGATTGCCCACAGTGCTGTTTTAGCATGACGGGAAACCACGGTTGGGGCTTATAATCGCCGGTTTGCAAAACCGCCGGCCTTACCGAACGCCGCACACCGGATCCTGTCATGTTACGAATCACCGAACTCAAGCTGCCCATCGACCATCCCGAAGAAGACCTGCGGCCCGCCATCGTGCAGCGCCTGGGCATCGCCAGTGATGACCTGCTCGATTTCACCCTGTTCAAACGCAGCTACGATGCGCGCAAGAAGTCGTCGGAGCTGTGCTTCATCTACACCATCGACCTGAACGTGAAGGGTGAAGCCGCCCTGCTGCTCAAGTTTGCCGATGACCGCAACGTCAACCCGGCACCGGACATCAGCTACAAGGTGGTGGGCCAGGCGCCGCAAGGTCTGGTCGAACGGCCGATCGTGGTGGGTTTTGGTCCCTGCGGTATCTTCGCCGGCCTGCTGCTCGCGCAGATGGGCTTCAAGCCGATCATTCTCGAGCGCGGCAAGGAAGTGCGCCAGCGCACCAAGGACACCTGGGGCCTGTGGCGCAAAAACGTGCTCAACCCCGAGTCCAATGTGCAGTTCGGTGAGGGCGGCGCGGGGACGTTCTCCGACGGCAAGCTCTACAGCCAGATCAAGGACCCGAAATTCCACGGTCGCAAAGTGCTGCATGAGTTCGTCAAGGCCGGCGCACCGGAAGAAATCCTTTACGTCAGCAAGCCGCACATCGGTACGTTCCGTCTGACCGGCGTGGTCGAAAACATGCGCCAGCAGATCATCGCCCTGGGCGGTGAAGTGCGCTTCGAGCAGCGAGTCACCGATGTGCTGATCGAAGACGGCCAGTTGAACGGCGTGGTGTTGAATAGCGGCGAACAACTGCTGTCCAGGCACGTGATCCTCGCCTTGGGCCACAGCGCCCGTGACACCTTCCGCATGCTCCACAGCCGAGGCGTGTACATGGAGGCCAAGCCGTTCTCGGTGGGGTTCCGCATCGAACACCCGCAATCGCTGATCGACGCCGCGCGCCTGGGCAAATATGCCGGGCACCCGAAGCTGGGCGCCGCCGACTACAAGCTGGTGCACCACGCCAAGAACGGCCGTTCGGTCTACAGCTTCTGCATGTGTCCGGGTGGCACCGTGGTCGCAGCCACTTCGGAGCCGAACCGCGTCGTCACCAACGGCATGAGCCAGTACTCGCGTAACGAGCGCAATGCCAACTCCGGCATCGTGGTCGGCATCACGCCGGAAGTGGATTACCCAGGTGGCCCGCTGGCGGGTATCGAACTGCAGGAACGCCTGGAGTCCCACGCCTACATCCTCGGCGGCAGCAACTACGAGGCTCCGGCGCAATTGGTGGGTGATTTCATCGCCGGCAAGCCGTCCACCGCCATCGGTAGCGTGGAACCTTCCTACAAGCCGGGGGTGTCGTTGGGCGACCTGGCCTTGGCCCTGCCGGACTTCGCCATTGAAGCAATCCGCGAAGCACTGCCGGCATTCGAGAAGCAGATCAAAGGCTACTCGTTGCACGACGCCGTGTTGACCGGTATCGAAACTCGCACCTCGTCGCCGCTACGGATTACCCGTGACGAATCGATGCAAAGCCTGAACGTGAAAGGCCTGTTCCCGGCCGGCGAAGGCGCAGGTTATGCCGGTGGGATTCTGTCGGCGGGTGTCGATGGGATTCGGATTGCCGAGGCGCTGGCGCGGGATATGTTGGCCAGCCAGGGCTGAAGCTTCGAGTTGTAAGCCTCAAGCAGCAAGTTAAAAGCGGAGAGTCAATCGGCTTTTTTTGTAGCTTGGAGCTTACAACTTATCGCCGACTTTTAGATATTGGCGCGCAGGATGCTGGCCGGCAACGGCTCGCCCCGCTCCACACTGGCCGCAATGGCCGCAATCAACCCTTCCAGCACATACCCCTGCCCCGCCAGCCACGCCTGATCGTAATAGGTGGTGGCATACCGCTCGCCGCCGTCACACAAGATCGCCACGATCGAGCCCGATTCGCCTGCAGCTTTCATCTGTTGCGCCGCCATCAGCGCGCCAATCAGGTTGGTCCCGCTGGAACCGCCGACGCGACGCCCCAACCGCTCGGCCAGGTAATGCATCGCCGCCATTGACAGCGCATCCGGCACCTTGACCATCGCATCGATCACCTTGGGTAAAAACGACGCCTCGACCCTTGGCCGGCCAATGCCTTCAATGCGCGAACCGCAGTCCAGGCGCAGGCTGGCATCGCCGGTCTGGTAGTAGTCAAAAAACACCGAGCGCTCGGCATCGGCGCACAGCACACGCGTGCAATGCTGGCGATAACGCACGTAGCGCCCGAGGGTGGCCGTAGTGCCGCCGGTACCGGGGCTGGAGATCAACCAGCTGGGCTCCGGGTGTTGTTCAAAACGCATCTGCTGGAAGATCGACTCGGCGATGTTGTTGTTCGCGCGCCAGTCGGTAGCGCGTTCAGCGTAGGTGAATTGATCCATGAAATGACCGCCACTTTCCCGCGCCAAGCGTTCGGATTCGGTGTAGATCTGCGTCGGATCCTGTACCAGATGGCTCTTGCCGCCATAGAAGGCAATCTGCGCGATCTTTTCCTGAGAGGTGCTCGCCGGCATCACGGCAATAAACGGCAGGCCGAGCAGGCGCGCGAAGTAGGCTTCGGAGATCGCCGTGGAACCACTGGAGGCTTCGATCACCGGCGCGCCCGGCTTGAGCCAGCCGTTGCACAGCGCGTACAGGAACAGTGAGCGGGCCAGCCGATGCTTGAGGCTGCCGGTAGGGTGACTGGACTCGTCCTTGAAGTACAACTCGATGCCTGGCAAACCCGGCAGCGGCAAGGGGATCAGGTGCGTGTCGGCGCTGCGTTGGAAGTCCGCTTCGATGATGCGAATGGCTTCGCGGGCCCAGGGACGGTGGTCGCTCATGAGGGTGATCTCTAAGAATTTCAGCCGCAATTTTAAGATGTTTCCTACACTGCATACCGATACAGTGATGACTCAATTGGACACACAATTGCGGGCGTCCGCCGCAACACGAAATCTGCCTCTCGCTTATAACAAATAAGAATATATTTTTTGTTTTAACAACTAACGGTACGGGTTAGGGTACCCACCTATTGAATCCGGATTGGAGAGCATCCCTTGGCTCTGCGTAGCACGTTCACCCGTTTCTTCCAGCTGGAAGCCGCCAGCGGTCTGTTATTGATCGCTGCCGCCGCGCTCGCGCTGATCGTCAACAACTCACCGTTGTCGCACCTGTACACCGCGTTTCTGGATGTGCCGGTGGTGGCGCAGATTGGCGCGCTGAAAATCGCCAAACCGGCCCTGTTGTGGATCAATGACGGCCTGATGGCGCTGTTCTTCCTGCTGATCGGGCTGGAGGTCAAGCGCGAACTGCTTGACGGCCACCTGTCCAAACCGTCCCAAGTGGTCCTGCCTGGCGCAGCCGCCATTGGCGGCATGGTGGTGCCGGCGTTGATCTACTGGGCGATCAACAAGGACTACCCCGCCGCGCTCTCCGGCTGGGCGATCCCGATGGCCACCGACATTGCCTTTGCATTGGGCGTGCTGGCGCTGCTGGGCAAGCGCGTGCCGGTGTCGCTGAAACTGTTCCTGATGACCCTGGCCATCATCGATGACCTGGGTGCGATCATCGTGATCGCCGTGTTCTATTCCGCCGACCTGTCCGGCGCGGCCCTGGCTGGGGCAGGCGCCTGCCTGGTGGCCTTGATTGCGATGAACCGCCTTGGGGTCATCAAGCTCTGGGCCTATCTGATTGTCGGCCTGGTTCTGTGGGTATGCGTACTCAAGAGCGGCGTACACGCCACCCTCGCGGGCGTGACCCTGGCGTTCTGTATCCCGATGCGCACCAAGAACGCCGAACCCTCACCGCTGCTGACCCTGGAACACGCCCTGCACCCCTGGGTGGCGTACGGCATATTGCCGCTGTTCGCCTTCGCCAACGCCGGCGTATCCCTCACCGGCGTAAGTCTGGAGAGCTTCACCCATCACGTGCCCATGGGCATCGCCGCCGGCCTGCTGATCGGCAAGACCATCGGCGTATTCGGCCTCACCTGGCTGGCCATAAAGACCGGTCTCGCCGCCCTGCCGAGCGGCGCCAACTGGGGTCAGGTGTTCGGCGTGGCGATCCTGTGTGGCATCGGCTTCACCATGAGCCTGTTCGTCGGTTCCCTGGCATTTGTGCCGGGCGCCAGCGAGTTTGCCGGGGAGGATCGAATGGGGATCCTGACCGGGTCGATACTGGCAGCGTGCATTGGTTATGTGGTGACAGCGATGGCAAGTCGCAAGAAAGCCTGATCCTTGGCAGGAGCCGGCAAGCCGGCTCCTGATTCATCCAATTCCCCCCTTTTTCGCAGTTCCTTCCTACATCCACCCTCCTCGGCTTGCTCTAACGTCGGCACCCGGCTTCTTCGCCGGATCTCGTTAAGCACCACGCCAGGAGGGCACGATGGCAAGCAACAAGGATGTAGTTCAAGTCTGGCGATCCTACGGCACCGGGACCGGTGGGTATCGAAAGCTTGAGCCCATGAGTGAGGCTGAGTTGGCGGTTCGGACGGCAATCTTGGAAGATACCCTATGACTATGCGATACCACGACCCATCATTGGATCACGATGAAGCAGTACGTTATTTAGCAGCAACGGATAGAGCCAAAGTAACAGAAGCGTTGATCTCAATTGGACTGAATGAAATGGACGGAGAGTGGGCACAACAAACGTGCATACAGTTTATCGGACACCCCGACAATCAAACCGCATCAGCAGCGATCGTAGCTATAGGACACATAGCACGTCGATTCGGAAAGGTAGATATGACGAAAGTCATCCCGGCGTTCGAACAAGCAAGAAGAAGAGGCTCCGCTTTATCGGCGGCAGTGAATGACGCAATGGATGACATCGAGATGTTTACCTGACGCCTCGAAAAAACTTTTCGAAAAAAACTGACCTGTCACTCGGAGGGAGTTTTCAGATTTTACGTGGCAAGCAAAGAAACCAAAAAAGCCGCCTCGGCATAAACCGAGGCGGTTCCACTTCTCAGACCTTAAAAGTCATCGAAGCTGTCTCGCAGGAATACCCACACGTGATAAACACGCAGGGCATTCACTACGAGGTTCCACGTACGTCGTGCAAACTTAGACATACTCGGCCCTCCAAGCGTTGGGCCTTACCTCCAGCGCACTTACCGGAACATGTGAGCCTTCGGATGCAGGTCGATACATCCTTGAGGCGGCCGGGTTAATGGTCCTTCCGCATGGATCCGGCACGGATTACTAGCCCGTGGCGGTCGGCCCAGAATTCGCGCGAGTTCCCGACACACCTGAAAGCGACGAACATGGAACGGGGAGAATCCTAACTAACTTTCCGGTTGAAAGTGTGACCAACAGCGATCAGGTATTCAGTATTGCTCAACAGACTCATTTCAGACTATTGCAGGGGAATGAATCGCGCGAAAAAGCATCAGAAACGATCTATATCACCAATCGTTCAGCCTTGCGTGTCTACAAGGCCGGCGTTAGTATTCGCTTGCAGGTCGATGCATCCTTGAGGTAGCAAACCCCAGCACTCACTGGGTTTGCAATAAAAACCCGCCCTACTAAGGCGGTTTTTTATTGCCTGCCTAAAACCAGAAACCCCAACCAGTCACCCGGTTGGGGTTTTGTGTTTCTACAACCGACGTTTAGCGAGTAACGCGGCTGGTACCGTCAACCGTCATGATGCGCACGCGGTCGCCAATGCGGAAGATTTCATTTTCCTGCACAGCTTGTACGTAGGCGCGCATGCTGCCGTCGTCTTCGCGAACGGTGATTTCCACGCCTTGGGTACGGGTCAGGCCTTCTTCGGTAGCCGAACCCAACAAGCCGCCGGCGACGGCGCCGATCACAGCGGTCACGATACTGCCACGGCCACCGCCGATGGCACTGCCGCCCACGCCGCCAATGACTGCACCGGCCGCGCCGCCGATAGGGGTCTTGGTGCCTTCGATTTTCACCGGACGCAGGGATTCGATGGTACCCATGCGCACGGTCTGTACACGACGCGCTTCATCACGGGAATACGAGTCGCCGGTCAGACTCGAGGCGCAGCCACCCAACAGCAATGACAGGGTGGTAAAGCAGGCAACCAGTAAAACGGACTTACGCATAGCATCAACTCCAAAGGACAGGTCTTCATTAAACGCCGCGGCTTGACGCCTGTCACGGCAAGCCCGGCAGAAAATTGCTTTCATTCAGCCTTAGTACAGACTGCCAGCACTCAAAAAATCGACGAACGGTAGCATTCTTCTAATACCTAGGATGTTTATGGATTACTTCATCATTGTAGTCACTACGCTGGCCGGCCTGTATTTCCATGCTTGGATTTACCTGCGCATCAAACGCTGGGTGGACCGCGACCTCGCGCTGTCGATGGCCGGCGAGGATCCGCTCAAGCGCGCCTTCATGCTGCAACAGCTGGAGCAGGCGCGCGTCTTGAAAATCAAACGCGGGGACTTGACGAACTGGCTGAAGAACGCCGCGCAGCATTACACACCCGACGCCTCACAATAGAGACGTCGGGGTGAAGTGCATCATTCAGGTGAGGTGACGAAAGGTGCAGCTCAGGGCGCCAGGCGCTCACGGGTCCAGTCGGCCCCTTGCAAGCGGTAATTGAGGCGATCATGCAGGCGGCTGGCGCGGCCTTGCCAGAACTCGATGCGCTCCGGCAGCAGGCGATAGCCACCCCAATGCTCGGGGCAATCAGGCTGGGTATCGCTGAAACGCTGTTCGGTGGCCTTGAGCAGGTCTTGCAGTTCCTCACGATCACGAATGACCTGGCTCTGCGGCGACGCCCAAGCCCCAAGACGGCTGCCCAATGGACGGACCTGGAAATAAGCGTCCGATTCCTGCGGCGTGACTTTGACCACCCGCCCCTCGATACGCACCTGGCGCTCCAGGGTCGGCCAGAAAAACGTCATGGCCGCAAACGGCCGCGCCGCGAGCTGCTCGCCCTTGGCGCTCTGATAGTTGGTGAAGAAGGTAAAGCCCTGCGCATCCAGGCCCTTGAGCAACAGGATGCGACAGTGCGGGCGACCGTCCTGGTCGACCGTGGCCAGGGTCATGGCATTGGCCTCCACCGGTGGCTGCTCGGTTTTCACCGCATCGGCAAACCACTGGTGGAACAACGCAAACGGCTCATTCGGGGCCTGGGCCTCGCTCAAACCGTTCCGTGTGTAGTCACGGCGCATATCGGCCAGTGCCTGGGTCATGCGGCTGTATCCTTCTGGTTCAGCAGGTCAGTTTTTTGCCTGGTCGTTCGCCGGTGCATCGGCCTTGGCTTTAGCCGGTGCGGTTTTCTTCGCGGCTGGCTTGGCCGGGGCTTTCTTGGCGGCTGGCTTGGCAGCAGCTTTCTTGGTGCTTGCCTTGCCGGCAGCCGCCTTTTTAGCCGGGGCCTTAGCGGCCGGTGCCGGGGCAGGCACATTCTGCACGGCGACCATCTCAGCTACGGGCGGGGTCTTGCCCGAGTTGTACTTGCTCAGCAACGCCAACATAGTTGTACGCTGAGTGAACATAATTTCCATGCGACGATTCAGCGCACGGCCCTGGTTACTGTCGTTGGCCGCACGTGGCATCAGGTCACCCATGCCGCGCAGCATCAGACGGTCTTGCTTCAGGCCGCTGAGACTGAAGATCGAGGCGATCGATTGTGCACGCTCCTTGGTCAACGCCTGGCTGGCCGGCGCGGTGCCGGTGGCGTCAACGTGGCCCAACACCAGAACGGCGGTCTTGGGGTCGGCTTCAACAGCCTTGGCCACGCGGGTGAATGGGCCGAGAGTGACCGGCAGCAGCATCGCGGGACGTTTCGGGTTGTAGGAACCGTCTACCGGCGCAATCACCACCAGGACGTTGTCGCGACGCTCAAGTTGCAGGTTGCTGTCCTTGATGGCGGCACGCAGGCGCGGCTCATAGTCGTCCAGCCAGGCCTGGGTGATTTTTGGATCGGGCATCGGCACGCTGGTCACGTCGACCTTGGCCAATGGCTTGGGTTTGCTTTCGAACGGCCACCACCAGTGAGCTTCAGTCTCGTTTTTGGCAACCGCAGGGGCCGGGTCGGCAGCCTTGAGATCGGCTTTCAGGTCAGCCTTGGCGTCAGCGGCCTTTTCGTCGGCGCTTTTGGAACCGAACGGCCACCAGCTGGAACCCGTGTCGGTCTTGGCTGCCGGCGCCGGCGCAGCGGCTACGGCTGCAGGCGCGACAGGCGTGGCGCCAGCGGCGGGTTTGGCGTCCGGCTTGGCGTCGGTTTGGCTCACTGCGTCCTTGGTGGCGGTTTTATCAGATCCAAATGACCACCAATGCCCACCCTCGGCATCATTTTGTGGCGTTTGTGCGCAGCCGGTCATAGTGAGGCAAAGGGCCAGGGCCAAGGACTTGTTCGATAACATGAGATATCCACAAAATGAGAAAAGATACGGGGGTCTGGATGACCCGTTAAACAGACGCTTACAGAACTTTAAAGTTACAAAATTGTGTTCAGCCTCTTCTTATAGTTGCCTTTGTAACAAAAAATTGTGAAACAGCAAGGGGTTTACAGACAACCGGCCAATATTCCGACCAACTTCTGCGCGCGCGGGTCCATAAGTACGTAAGGGCCCAGCGTATTAGTCACGAACCCAAAGGCTACATCATGTTCAGGATCGGCAAAGCCGACCGAGCCACCAGCGCCCGGATGCCCGAAAGCACGCGGGCCAAGGCCGAAGGTGGCGTTGGGTAAATCCGGTTGATCCAACATGCAGCCGAGGCCGAAACGGGTTTGCGTCAATAATGTTTTATCCGGGCCGATACTGTGTTCGCGGGTCAACTCTTCAAGCATGTCCGCTTCCAGCAAACTACCGTCCAATAAACCACTATAAAAACCGGCCAGGCTGCGCGCATTGCCGTGACCATTTGCCGCCGGCTGCTGCATGCGTCGCCATTCGGGTTTGTTAGTACTGGTCAGAATAGACGGCGGATTGGCAAATGCCCGCGTGGTCATTGCAGTCGGTTCACGCATCATTACTTGCAACAACCGTTGTGCGGCTTCATCGCCCATATTGCCTTTGCTGCGCGCTATATGAGCCACGCGATAAAACTCTTCATCCGCCAGGCCCACATGAAAGTCCAGCCCAAGTGGCCGCGCCACCCGCGCCACAATCGACTCACCCGGCCCACGTCCGTCGGCGCGGCGCAGCAATTCGCCGACCAGCCAGCCATAGGTGATGGCCTCGTAGCCATGGCCCTGGCCCGGCGTCCACCACGGCGCTTCGGCGGCCAGGGTGTCAACCATCCGTTGCCAGTCATACAGGGCTTCGGCAGGCAGCATCTCGCGGATCGCCGGCAACCCGGCCTGATGGCAGAGCAACTGGCGCAGGGTGATGGTTTCCTTGCCGGCTGCCGCGAATGCCGGCCAATACCTGGCCACGGGCGTGTCCAGTTGCAACTTGCCCTCGGCCACCAATTGCAGGGCCGTGACGGCAGTGAAGGTCTTGGTGCAGGAGAACAGGTTGACGATGGTATCGCTGTGCCAGGCTTCGGCGCCGTCCTTGTCGGCGGTGCCGGCCCACAGGTCGACCACGGTTTCGCCGCCGATCTGGATGCAAAGCCCGGCGCCACGTTCCTGCGGGTCATCGAACAACGCGGCAAACGCTTCGCGTACCGCTTCGAACTGTAGTTCGTAATGACCCTGAATCTGCACCTGAGCGACCTCGAAAACGCCATGAAAAGTGGCGGTCATTGTTCCAGCCCTTGTGGCTTTTGTGAACCCGTCAACGCTCAATCAATGACCATTACCCGAATGCCCACCGGCATGCCCGGCGCCCTGCCCCGAACCTTTGCCGGCATGCCCGGGTTTGCCGCCTTCGCGTTCACGCACCTCGTCGTCCGGCTTGGCCTTTTGCGCCTCCTTGCCCAACTGATCGACCGCCTCCAGGTTGCTTTTGCGCACATTCTCGACAAACCCCTGGAACGGCATATCGGTAATGCCCACCAGGCCGAAGTGGCCGTTTTCGCCGTCCAGTAAGCGACCGGTCACCGGCTGATCCAGGTATTGAAACCAATGCACGCCGACAATCGACGGTTCGGCCATGGCTTGCTTGAGAAAGCTGGCATACGCCGCGCCGCGATCCTCTTCACGCGCCAACTGGGTCACACCGCCCCAGAACGGCCCTCGGTCGGCGGAGCCGAAGTTGAACTCGGTGATCAGCACCGGTTTGTCCAGCGCCCGCAACGCGGCGAAGTCATAACCGTCCTGCGGCTTGAGGGTGTACATGTTGAAGCTCAGCACGTCGCAATATTGCGCGCAGGATGCCACCGCTTCCGGCGTGCTGACGGCATAGCGGCCGCCCAACAACAGCTGGTTGGGCGCGTGCCATTTGAGCGAGTCGGAAATGGTCTTGAAGTAGGCGTCGGCAAAGGTCTTCTGGAAGTACTTGAAGTCCGCTTCGATTTCCGGATGTTCGGGGTTGGGCATCGGCGGCTCGAAGCCTGGGTCTTCCATCAGCTCCCAGCCGGTCAACTGGATACCCCAGGCTTTCGATAGCCCCTCCTCGTTACGGTACTTGTCGCGCAGTTGCTTGAGGAACGCGCGTTTGGCCGGCACGTCGGTGGTCATGCGCAGTGTGCCGTAGGCCAAGGCGTAGCGGGATTTGGCATCATCACCCGGACCGGCCCAGGCCAATTCGTTATCGGCGAAGAAACCGATCAACCACGGATCGTCGCGGTGATCGCGGGCGGCAATGGCCACGGCGCGCTCAGTGGCCATGGCGAAGCGCGGGTCGAACGGGTCGGGCATGCCGCCCCACCAGTCGGTGCCGGTGCTGATGCTGGCGTAATCGCCGACGATCGACAGCGGCAGGGTGTACGGCACGCGGTCGGCGGCGGCCAGAGCGTCGTCGCTCCAATTGCCTACCGTGTTGAAACCCCAGGCCTGCAGGCGGTCGAGGGTATGCGCGACCCAACGTTTCTGGTCGAAGCCTTCACCACCATAGGTTCGCTGCAGGTTGGCGCCGTAGAAATCGTACCAGCGCCCGGCACCAAAACTACGTCCTTCGCCCGCGCCATTACCGCTGCGGTTGTCGCCGCTGCCGTAGTACTTGTCAAAGGGCTCACCGGCCTTGGGCAGCGCGGCAAACATCCACTCACGCCCGGCGACGTAGGTCTGGCTGTTGTCCGGGGCCACGGTATTGACGCCCAGGGAGTAGAACGGATGGCCCAGCGGAGTCACCAGGTACCAGCGACCGTCGCGTTTTTCGGTGCGGAAAAACCCGCTGGCCTTGAACGCCGGGCCTTTGTTCCAGCCGCCGTATTGATCCAGTGAGGATTTGTCCCGCGTGGCCAGCCAGCCTTGGAGCTGAGTCTGTTCCTTGGCCGCGGCGCCTTGAGCTGCTCGTCACTGCTGACCTTCTCCGGCCAGCGCGCACGGGTGGATTGACCATAGGCATCCACCAGTTCGCTGTAGGCAGCCTTGAGCACCGGTTCGCTGTCCTGCACGCCAAAGCGCTCCAGCAGGATGCTTTGCGCCGCGTTGGGCTTGAGCATCGACAAAGTCACCGAAACCACCTGGCTGCGGTCGATGTCCCCGGCACTTGCGGCCAGCAACACTCGCTGCCCCTCGACGGTGATCGGCATCGGCGGGCCGGCCTTCATGCCCTGGCTCAGCGGCGAGTTCGCTTGCAGAGGGATCAACAGGGTCTGGGCAGGGCCGGCCGGCAGGTCGATGCGGCTGACCAGTGTCTTGCCGTCACTGCTCTGCACTTTGACGTAGAGGGTCAGCGCCCAGTCCATGGCGCTCTGGATGCGCAGGCTCATGGCGCCCGACTGTGACCAGTCCCACACGCCGTTTTGCGGACTGAGCACCAGGCTCGGCTCGGCAGCCGGGTTGAACGTGATGCGGCGCAGTACCTCGCCCTCCGCGGTTTGTTCGGCGTTGTATTGCGGCAGGCTGGCGTCCTGGGTCGCCACCTTGACCACATCGGCCGGACGGACAAAGTTGAACAGTGTCTGTTGCCCGGCTGGCGCGGCCATCAAGGGCGTAGCGAACAACAGGGCAAAAAGGGCGGGCAGCGTGCGAATCATACGAGCAAGGTTCTCCCAGACGGCCGGTGAATGGCCTGATGAAATACATGAGATAGACCACGGAGTGGGCGAATCCGCCCACGGTGGCTTAAGAAATTTCGCGCCTGAAGGGAGGCAAGGCATTAAGGATGGCTTTGCCATAGCGCTGAGTGACCAAACGGCGATCGAGCAAGGTGATGGTGCCGCGGTCTTCTTCGGTACGCAGCAAGCGCCCGCAGGCCTGCACCAGCTTCAGGGAAGCATCCGGCACCGAGATTTCCATGAATGGGTTACCGCCCCGCGCCTCGATCCACTCGGCCAACGCCGCCTCAACGGGGTCGTCCGGTACCGAGAACGGGATCTTGGCGATCACCACGTGCTCGCAGTAGGCACCGGGCAAGTCGACGCCTTCGGCAAAACTCGCCAGGCCGAATAGCACGCTGGAATCGCCACCGTCCACCCGAGCCTTGTGCTTGTTCAGGGTTTCCTGCTTGGACAGGTTGCCCTGGATAAACACCTGCTTGCGCCAGTCGCGGTCGAGACCATCGAACACGTCCTGCATCTGCTTGCGCGAGGAGAACAGCACCAGGGTGCCGCGCGAACCTTCCACCAGCTCCGGCAGGTCACGGATGATCGCCGCGGTGTGTGCCGCTGCGTCCCGTGGATCGGCCTTGAGATCGGGCACCCGCAGCACGCCGGCATCCGCATGGTGGAAGGGACTCGGCACTACCGCAGTGACGGCTTTTTTCGGCAACCCGGCGCGCATGCGGAAGCGATCGAAGGTGCCCAGGGCGGTCAGCGTGGCGGAAGTCACCAGGCAGCCGTAAGCCACGTTCCACAGGTTGCGGCGCAGCATTTCGGCGGCGAGAATCGGGCTGGCGTTGACCTCGATATCAAACAACGCACCGCTTTCCGACAGGGTCAGCCAACGGGCCATGGGCGGGTTGTCTTCCGGGTCTTCGACGGTAAAGGCGGTCCACAACTCCCAGTTGCCCTGGGCGCGGGACAACAGGCTGCCGAACAGCGGGTACCATTCTTCGGCCTGGTTGCTGGCGATACCGATATTGACTTCGCCATCCATGCCTTCCTTGAGCAGGTCGGTCAGGCGGGTGAACAAGTCGGTCAGGCGCGAAAAACCTTTCTTCAGCTCGATGCCCATTTCGCGCATATGCTCGGGAATCATCCCGCCGACAAACCGGTGGCGGGGCCGCTCACGGCCTTCGACGTCTTCGCCGGGCTTGAAGTCGGCGACCTGTTCGCAGGCGCTGAACATGAACTGCTGCTGGGTCTTGATCTCCCGCGCCAGCTCCGGCACTTGCTCGATCAGCTTGCCCAGATCGCCGGGCAACGGGTGCTGGGCCAGCAATTTGGTGAGGTTCTTGGCGGTGGACTCCAGCCAATCGGCAGTGGAGCGCAGGCGGGTGTAATGGGCAAAGTGGCCGATGGCCTTGTCCGGCAGGTGGTGACCCTCGTCGAAGACATAGAGGGTGTCACGCGGGTCGGGCAGCACAGCACCGCCGCCCAGGGCCAGGTCGGCCAACACCATGTCGTGGTTAGTGACGATCACGTCGACCTTGCCCATGCCTTCGCGCGCCTTGTAGAACGCGCACTGGCCGAAGTTGGGGCAATGACGGTTGGTGCATTGGCTGTGGTCGGTGGTCAGGCGCGCCCAATCGGCGTCTTCCAGGGCCGTGGGCCAGCTGTCGCGATCGCCGTCCCATTTGTTGCCGGCCAGTTTCTCGATCATGCTGGTAAACAGCTTCTGGCTGACTTCATCAACCTCGATTTTGAAGCCTTCTTCTTCGAACAGCGACGCCGTGGCGGTTTGCGCGTGGCCTTCCTGCAACAGCACGTCGAGTTTGGACAGGCACATGTAGCGGCCACGGCCCTTGGCCAGGGCGAAGGTGAAGTTCAGGCCGCTATTGCGCATCAGGTCGGGCAAGTCTTTGTAGACGATCTGCTCCTGCAGGGCGACGGTGGCGGTGGCGATCACCAGGCGCTTGCCGGCGGCCTTGGCGGTGGGGATCGCCGCCAGGCTGTAGGCCACGGTCTTGCCGGTGCCGGTGCCGGCTTCGACGGCCACGACCGCAGGCTCACCGTCGCGGCGGCCTTCGTCGTCGGTGTCGATATCACCGAGGACCTTGGCCACTTCGGCGATCATCAGGCGTTGGCCGTAGCGCGGTTTCAAGCCCTTGGCTTCGAGAAAACGCGAATAGGCGCCCTGGATCGTGGTTTTGAGTTCAGTGCTGATCATGAATAGTCGGGCGCAAAAAACGCTGGATAAATTTTCAGTGGTTCGGATCGGCCGCTATCATACCCCGCTAATTAATCCCGCGCAGAACGGAGTACCACAATGACCGCGTTTAGCCTCGCCTACACCCTGCATGTATTGGCCGCCCTGATCTGGGTCGGCGGTATGTTTTTCGCCTGGATGATCCTGCGCCCCGCCGCTGTGGCGGCACTTGAGGGCCCTGCACGGCTCACGCTGTGGGCAAATGTGTTTCAACGTTTTTTTGTATGGGTGTGGGTCGCCGTGCTGATTTTGCCGATCAGCGGTGTAGGCCTGTTGCAGCTGCGCTTCAACGGGTTTGAGACGGCGCCGCGCTACGTGCAGGTGATGATGGGCTTGTATCTGGTGATGACGGCATTGTTTATCCGCATCCAGGCGCTGAAGTTTCCAGAGTTGAAGGCCGCGGTGGCGGCTAAGGATTGGCCGGCGGGCGCGGCAACGCTGGGGCAGATTCGCAGGCTGGTGGGGATTAACCTGATTGTGGGGTTGTTGGTGGTGGCGATTGCTTCGGCTCGACCGATGTTTTGAGCGCCTCATCGCAGCATGGGTATCCACACAACTTCCGCTGAGCGAAAAATCCACGGCCAATGGGCTGTTGTGATGAGTGGGCAACTCCTGCTCCCACTTTTGAAATGCATTCCAAGTGTGGGAGCAGGGCTTGCCCGCGATGGCGTCAGAGCAGGCGATTCAGAGCCGCTGAATAGTCACAGAACCCGCAGGCCCCACCGGCCCCGGCTGCCCTTCCAACCCTGGGCGACCCTTTTCGCCGCCATCGGCGCGGTACACCAGGCAGCCTTTGGATTCGCCACCCTTGCCAGGTTTACCGGCAGTGCCGGGCAACCCCCCTGCCCCGCCCTCGACCCACACTTTGATCTGCTGCGCCGGGAATTCCTTCGGCAACTCGACGCGCACCTGCGCGCCCGCGGCGCCCGGCAGGCCGTCACCGCCGTTATCGCCATTGAAGCCACGCCCGGCCGAGCCCCAAGTGCAACCCGGGTCTTCGCCGTTAGCGCCATCGAGCCCGGAATAACCCTGGGCACCCGCGCCGCCACGGGCATCCACCGAGAGTTCTTCAGCCGTCAGGTTATTGATGCGCAAGGTCAGGTCACGTCCGGGCTTGGCGGGTTTTTCATGGGTGCCGGGCGCGCCTCGCGACGTGATCTGGCTGCCGTGCTCCAGCTGTGCCTGGCTTACTTGCAATTGCAGCGCGGTATTGCCGGGCACAATGGCGATGCGTGCGTCGCGGCCCAGGTGCAGTTCATCCACCGTGACCTGGCTGATGCTGGACGGGATCAGCAAGGTGCCATAATCCGCCACATCCAGGCGCTCCAGTTGCAACACGCTGGTGCTGCTGGGCAGACGCATCAACGAGTTGGTTTCAACACGGACGCTTTGAGCCAGGGCTACGGGGCTGACCAACAGGGCCAACAAAAAAACCTTACGCATCATGGGGCTCCTGAGTGTTTTCAAATTTTTCTTTGGACGCACAGTAACGACTTCTACGGGCGCTTTGCCAGTGAAGGATCAAAAAAGTTAATAAAGGGGAGGTTTCAACGAGGATCGCCGGCAATGCCCCTGTGTAATCCACAGGGGCAAGGGCTGTCAGCGATTGATCTGGATTTGCGTCCGGCGGTTCAAGGCCCGACCCTCTGCAGTTTTGTTGTCGGCCACCGGCTGGCTTTCGCCCGCGCCGACAACAGACACAAAGCTACTGCGCGGCACGCCACGGCTGATCAGGTACTCCGTGACCGAATGCGCGCGTTTTTGCGAGAGTTTCTGGTTATAGGCCTCCGCACCGACACTGTCGGTGTGCCCGCTGACCCGCAGTTGGGCACTCGGGGCTTCCTTTTTCAAGCGAGTAGCGATGGTGTCGAGCGTGATCTTGTCCGCCGCGGTCAACTTGGCCGAGTCGAACTGGAAGTGCACGTCACGGATCACGATGGTTTCTTCCTTGACCACGGCCACCTCTTCAACCGCAGCCGCCGGAGGCGCGGGCGGGCAACCATTGGCGTCCACCTGCATGCCTTTAGGCGTACCCGGACATTTGTCGCGGCTGTCCGGCACGCCATCGCCGTCTTCATCACCATCGCCGTGCACCCAGCAATAGGCGCCGGCCATTCCGCCGACGAGCAATGCGCCATAGCCGGCGTAGGCCGAGCTTTCCGTGGCGCCGATCGCTGCACCGGTCACACCGCCGACGGCGGCGCAGGTGGGCCAATCGGTTTTTTGCAAACCTGCGCAACCTGTCAATACTCCGGTTAGCAGAACCAAGGGTAGAGCTGTACGCATGATGCTCATCAGTTTTCTCCTGGAGGGATCGGCGGGGGCCGACAAAAAGAGTAAAGACCGCTCTTTTCAACCACGCCAGTCAGCCACGCCCCCGTATTTATTGAGGTTGGCCGTTCATGTAGGCGTTTTCGCAGTCACCCGCTCTAGGCCCGCGCGCTTAGCCGCGTTAGTCTCTAGGGTCCTGATGTGAGGATCTTTGATGAACGCCGGTATTTCTGTCCGTACCCCCCAGCAAGCGCTGGCCGCCCTGCTCGACCTGCACCAGCCCAAACGCCTGTTGCTGTTGGGTGCCAGCCAATTTCCGGCGCTGGATGCTTTCAAGCAAGCGCACCCCGACACTCAAGTGTCCGTGGCGGCGCCTGGGCCCTTGCCCGCAGAACTCGCCGCCCAGCGTTTTGACCTGGCGCTGGTGGTGGACTGCCTGGAGCACCTGTCAAAACCACAAGGCCTGACCCTGCTTGGCGGCATTCGCAACCTCAACGCCAGCCGCATTGCCGTATTGGTGGACCTGGGCGCCTGCGATTGGAAGGACACCGACTTCTTTTCCCTGGCGCTGCAGGCCGGCGAACGCTTCCAGCGCGATGAACAGGTGCTGACATTGTTCACCTACGACCTGCTTGACTATAAACAGGTGCCCGACTGGCTCAACGCCCGCTTCTGGGCCAACCCGGAAAACTTTGGAAAGTATTGGTGGTAACCCAATGAGTACATCCATTTGCCCCTGCGGCAGTGGCAACCTGCTGGATGCCTGCTGCGGCCATTATCACGCCGGACACCCGGCACCTTGCGCCAGCGCGTTGATGCGTTCGCGCTACAGCGCCTATGTACTGGGCCTGGTGGACTACCTGGTGGCCACCACGCTGCCCGCGCAACAGGCCGGTCTGGACCGTAACGCCATGGCCGCCTGGAGCGCCCAGAGTACCTGGCTCGGCCTGGAGGTAGAAAACTCGGAGGTGTTCGGTGGCCAGCCGGAACATGCGTTCGTGACCTTCACCGCGCGCTGGCATGACAACACCGGCGAACATAGCCACCGCGAACGGTCCTCTTTCGTACAAAATGGCGAACGCTGGTATTTCATCGACCCGACGGTGGAGGTGAAGGCCGGACGCAACGATGCCTGTTTGTGCGGCAGCGGGCAAAAATTCAAGAAGTGCTGTTCCAGCTACTTCTGACCACCACAGGACCCACGCCATGCTCCGGATCTACAGCTTGATGCTGGCGTTAACTTTCGGCCTGACCGGTTGTGCGTCGTGGTTCGAAAATGACTTGCCCCCGCCCCACGTCTCCCTGGTGAAGGTCGAAGTGGTACGGGCCAAGCTGCTGGAGCAGAAATTCAAGCTGTACTTTCGCGTGGACAACCGCGACGACGCCGACCTGACCGTGCGTGGCCTGATCTACAAGGTCACCCTGGGGGATTTTGTGCTTACCGAAGGCGAGTCCAACGAGTGGCTCACCGTACCGCCGCGAGGCCACGCGTTTTTCAAGGTGTCGGTGCGCACCAACCTCTGGCCGCAGATACGGGATGTGGTGCAGATGCTGAAAAAACCCAGGCGGCCCGTGCCTTATCGCCTGGAAGGCGAGCTGAAAACCGGATTATTCATCGGTTATGACGTGCAGGTAGCCCACAATGGCGAGATAATCCCCGGCGATTTTATTCCGGAGCAACATCGATGACTCAGCAACCCCATGTCCATGGTCCCGACTGCAACCACGATCACGATCATCATGATCACGACCACGGTCATGTCCACGGCCCGAACTGCGGCCATGCTCACCAGGAGCCCGTGCGCAACGCTTTGAAAGACGTTGGCCGCAACGATCCTTGCCCATGCGGCAGCGAGAAGAAGTTCAAGAAGTGTCACGGGGCGTAAGCCACACAGATAATCCTGAGACCTGATGCGGGAAGGACTTGCTCCCTCCCACATTGATTTGTACAAGACTCAAGTTCTCACGCAATTGCCACAACTCCTGCTTGCGTCGTTTCGCCGCGCTCACTAACGTAGCGCCTTTACTGACGCTACCCCCCGCAGGAGCTTTGCCATGGCCTCGCCAGCCCTCTCACATTTTCTTCCCCGGTTCGGCGTTGCCGCGGCAGTGGCCAGTGCGTTAAGCCTGGCCGGTTGCCAGCTCCAGAGCACCCAGGACACCCTGCCTCCCGTCACCGGTGTGCAGCCAATCAAGGGCCTGGCACAGAATGTGTCGGTGCGTCGCAATGCTCAGGGCATGCCGCTGATCGAAAGCAACACCTTCCACGACGCGCTGTTCACCCTGGGTTATGTGCACGCCAGTGACCGCATCACCCAGATGGTTACCCTGCGTCTGTTGGCCCAGGGCCGCCTGGCTGAGATGTCCGGGGCCGAGGTGCTGGATGTCGACCGTTTCATGCGGGCGGTCAACCTGAAGAAAAGCGCCGGCGAGCTGTATAACGCCTCGTCACCGCGCCTCAAGCGCTTCTTCGAAGTGTATGCCCGTGGCGTCAACGCCTACCTGTTCCGCTACCGCGACAAGCTGCCGCCGGACCTGGCCCAGAGCGGCTACAAGCCCGAGTACTGGAAACCGGAAGATTCGGCGCTGCTGTTCTGCCTGCTGAGTTTCAGCGAGTCGGCCAACCTGCAGGAAGAGCTGGCCTCCCTGGTGCTCGCGCAAAAAGTCGGCGTCGACAAACTGGCCTGGCTTACCCCAAGCGCACCGGATGAACCGATCCCCCTGGCCGAAGCCGACAAACTCAAAGGCGTGAACTTCAGCCAGATCAGCGGCCTGGCCGGGCTGGACACGGTCAGCCAGCAACTGGGCAGCCTCAATGCGCTGGCGGTCACCACCTCGAGCAACTGGGCGATCGGCCCGCAACGCAGCCGCAGCGGCAAGAGCCTGTTGGCAGGCGACCTGGCCGCCCAGCCGCAAGCCCCGTCGCCGTGGAGTTACGTGCAGATCCGCGCCCCTAAATACCAGGCGGTCGGTGCCTCGATTGCCGGCCTGCCGACGCTGTTGTCCGGGTTCAACGGCAAAGTGGCGTGGAGCATGAGCACGGTCAAGGGTGACACCCAGGACCTGTTCCTGGAAAAGGTCAAACGCCAGGGCAACGCGCTGTACTACGAGAACAACGGCAAATGGCTACCGGCGGGCGTGCGTAACGAAACCTTCTTCGTCAAAGGCCAACGCTCGATTCGCGAAGTCGTGTACGAAACCCGTCACGGCGCCCTGCTCAACAGCAGCCAGGCGCTCACCAGCGGTCTGGGCCTGGCCCTGCAAACCGCCGACTTCAAAGACGACAAGAGCCTGGATGCGTTTTTCGACCTGTCCCGCGCGCAAAACGCCGGCAAGGCGTCCGACGCGACCCGGGAAATCCGCGCAATTGCCCTCAACATGATCTTCGCCGACGCCAGCAACATCGGCTGGCAGGTCACCGGCCGCTTCCCCAACCGCCGCGAAGGCGAAGGCCTGCTGCCCTCGCCGGGCTGGGACACACGTTTTGATTGGGATGGCTACGCCGACGCGATGCTGCACCCCTATGACCAGGACCCGGTCCAAGGTTGGATCGGCACCGCCAACCAACGCACCGCACCGCGCGGTTATGGCATGCAGTTGTCCAATTCCTGGGACGCGCCGGAGCGCAGCGAGCGTCTCGCGCAGCTGGCCAATGCGGGCAAGCACGACAGTCGCAGCCTGATCGCCATGCAATACGACCAGACCACCACCTTCGCCGCCAAGCTCAAGACCATGTTCCAGGCACCGGGCATGGCCCAGCCGCTGAAACAGGCAATCGATGCACTGCCGGCCGCCGACCAGGCCAAGGCGCGCGAAGCACTGAATCGCCTGATGGCCTTCGACGGCCGCCTGGCTGCCACCTCCGCCGACGCGGCGATCTATGAGCTGTTCCTGCAGGAAAGCAGCAAACAGATTTTCCTCGACGAACTCGGCCCGGAAAACAGCGCCAGTTGGAAGGCATTCATCAGCAATGCCAACCTGTCCTACGCCGCCCAGGCCGACCACCTGCTGGGCCGCGAAGACAGCCCGTTCTGGGACGACGTGCGCACCGCGCAAAAAGAAGACAAACCGGCGATCCTCGCCCGCAGCCTGGCGGCCGCGATGACCGCCGGCGACAGCCAGTTGGGCGCCGATCACAAGGCCTGGCAATGGGGCAAGCTGCACAGCACCACCTGGAAGAACGCCGCCGGCCGGATCATTCGTGGCCCGCTGGCGTCCGGTGGCGACCACAACACCTTGAACCCCTCGCCGTATAACTGGGGGCAAAACTTCGACACCACCCAGGTGCCGGCGCTGCGCATGATCGTCGACTTCGGCCAGGCGGAACCGATGATGGGCCAGGGCGGCATCGGCCAATCCGGCAACCCGGCCAGCCCCAACTATGCCAACGGCATCGACCCGTCGCTCAAGGCGCAATACCTGAGCTTCCCGATGCAGCCGCAGAACTTCGAGAAAGTGTATGGGAAGACGCGGTTGACCCTGACCCCGGGGAAATAACCCAGCTCCCATCTGAAGAAACCGGCACCAAATGTGGGAGGGGGCTTGCCCCCGATAGCGGTCTGTCAGGTACTGATGTTCTGCCCGACACACTGCTATGCGGCAGCCCCTCCACATTTGGATCCCATGCATTCAGATAGAACTTCTGCGTCCGGCCTCATCTCCTAAGTAACAAGCCCACCTCCCCGGTCACCCCATGGACCTCGTCATCGCCCGCCCCGAAGGCCTCTATTGCCCTGCTGGAGATTTCTACATTGATCCCTGGCGCCCGGTCGAACGTTCG